>PWXG01000204.1 GCA_003561215.1 Thermotogales bacterium | reverse complement strand
TTCGTAAAGAACTATCTCACCGTCTGGATCGTCTCCGCTCCAGGTGAATGTGATGGTACTCTGATCTATAACTCCTTCCGGTCCGCTCACCTTTTCTATTACTGGTGGTTGATTCTCCTTGGTTTTCGGGTACCCTGCCAAGACGACCACAATCAACAACATAAGAAACAGTGCACAGTATTTTTTCATTCTATCCCCTCCAATAGTCATATCTGAACAAAGCCTAGATAAAGTCGTCGACGTTTTGGCATAGTATTTCTTAACGATCTAAGCATTGCCGAAACGCTTCTTGTCTGCTGCTCCTGACTACTCAGAGTTCATTATTATATTCACTGTGATTCTAAGCTGCTGCGCTACTGGGCCCCTCTCACAACCCGAAACCCGGCTGAACTCCCGGTATCGAAAGGTAGAAATGGGGCACGATAAACTACTCTTATGCCCTGCTCTGAGAAACCCCAGAAGCCTCCGCGGGTTATTCGGTGAGTTCCACTGGCGATGTATGGATCTGTCTTGGCAGTATCTGTATACTCTGAATAGTAGTCGGCACACCATTCCAGAACATTCCCGCTCATGTCGTAGATTCCAAGAGCGTTGGGAGCAAGTTGCCCAACTGGTTGTGTCTTCCCGCCTGAGTTTTCGTCATACCACGCAACTTCTTCAGGATCGTCACTGCCTGAGTATCTGTAGGGAGAATCGTGCTCTCCTCCCCTGGCAGCATATTCCCATTCGGCTTCTGTTGGCAATCGGTATCCCAGCACTTCTGCTATATCTGTTGTGACTTTGCCTTCAGCATCCAGAAGCTGACCCGCATTTGCTTCTCCAAACGTCCGATAAGCTACTGGCAGACCTTCCTCTTCACTCAGCCAATTACAATACTCTATAGCTGCCCACCATGACACATTGATGACGGGTCTGTTTCCCATACCCCAGTTCTCATCAAAAGGAAGTATATAACCCTTGTCAACACAGAACTCGATGAACTCAATGAAGGTGACAGGGTATTTTCCCATGAAGAAGCTGTAAGTGAAGCTAACCTGATGTGTGGGTCTTTCGATACTGAAACCATCTCCCCAGGTGTCTCCCATGGTGAAGGTCCCTCCTTTGACAAATACGAACTCCCCTTGAGCTGGTGGCTGCATGAAGTAAGTAAAGGTCCAGACAATTGTTTCAGAGTAAGCGTCTTTGTTGTCCTTCGCTCTGACCTCAAATGTGTGCGTACCCTCGAAATAACCACACCACGTGTAGCTTTTCTGAGTTCCATGGTCAATCCAGCTTCCGCCGTTTCTTCTGTACTGGTACTTCTCAATTGTTCCATCTGGGTCATAGCCTGTCCATGTGAAGGTGCTACAGCTTTCATATATATCGCCAGACGGACCAAGCAGCTTCTCAACAATCGGTTTCTCGTTCTCTTTGAGTATGCAAGAAGCTGCAAAAACAACGACAACGATTGTGATGATCAACAAAAACACAGCACGAAGCTTCATTGTATTCCTCCTCTCAATCTCTAGAGTGTCACCGGGCAATTGGTTAGAAGCGGCATAAGTATAAGCGGGAGGCACTAACCACGACGCTTCCATTAAGCTCCTTTATTGCTGAACCCTCCTGTTTTCCTTGGGAAAGGAGCAAGAATAACGCTATTCGAATTTTCCCAAGAATTAATGTCTGGTATAGCTACGAAAGACCCGGCAAGGCTAAGAAAGCAACCAATCCGACAGAATTTACTGAATATAGGCCTGTAAGGACTTCATGACCAGAGTATAACAATACTCAGCAACAAGTGAATGTTTCTCACTCTTATTTCCCACTAGTTGAGTCGATGTAGAGGTCCAACATAGAACGTAGTGGTGTCTTCTGAATTGCAGTCCAAGCGGACAATTATGACTTCAACGGTCACGTCAGATACTGGGTCGCCGTGCTTGCCTTCTCCATTTGATGTGTCTGCATGCTTTGACCAAACCTTGATTGCTGCTCCATCGGGAATGAGCTCTTCAGCAGTCAGAGTGATTGTCGGATTGGTGAGACGATCCCCGACTTCATCACCAGTTTCTTTGATTGAAATACCCTCGTGATCTACTTCAAAATCCATCCATCTTACATCTTTACTGTCTTCGATTCTAATCTCTACTTTTTCTCCTTTGTCCAGATAGCCATATAATAGGAAGAAGAATTCCTGGTAACCATCAAGCACGTTGGGATCCAGGTCAGTTGCAGAGAAACGTTCAATCGAGCACTTTTCCCGTTCCCACTGGGCATAGAATGCGATACTTGCTGTCACAACCATATCTTCGGCATAATCGTCACCGCTTCCATCTGGCTCGGTGTTCCAGCTGACAAGAACGTAGCCTTCCCTGGTCAATGTTGAGGGCGGACTTGGAACCGTGCTGCCATGTTGGATTCCGTAAACACAGTAGACATACGGAGGAAATCCTCCATTCGGATGGAAGCATACGACGTACTTCTTGATTTCCCATACAGCGTAGACGGTGATGTCTCTGGTTACCACCGTGTCTGCGGTGAACTCTTCACCACTGTCCAAGTTCCAACGGATGAAGTTATAGCCTTCTCTGGTCGGTGGTGTGGGCATGTATGGCACTGTGCTACCGTGCTCGATACCTTCAATGCAGTAGGGATCCTCAGGTAATCCTCCATCTGGGTCAAAGCACACGGTGTATGTCTTGATCTTCCATACCGCATAGACAGTGATGTTTCTGGTTACCGCCGTGTCTTCGGTAAACTCCTTACCACTGCCGTCTGGTTCGGTGTTCCAGCCGATAAAATCATAACCTTCTCTTTCTGGCGGTGTTGGTAGATATGGCACTGTGCTACCGTGTTCGACATCATGAAAAGAGAAAGTCTCCATTTCTTCCACGCCTGGATCAAATACGACAGTGTAGGTTGCAGGAGGCTTCTTCTCGAAGGAATCTGTGCATCCGAGCAACATTAATGTGAGGACAATTAGAAGCACGAGAAAAAATGCAGTTCTCTTCATCACTTCCCCCTCCTTTTTGTATAACACGAACTCAGTTGACACTATGACTGAAAGTGATTGCTCTTGCGAACGAGATATCTCTCAAACACTATGGTACGCTTCTCTCTAGAACATGTTCATCATCTGCGCCTCAATGACTGACTGCTTGATATTGCTTCGAAACTCTAGGGCCACTAAGCTTTCTGCAGGAAATACCCTCAGTCTTGCGATAAGGTTGTCTACTCGATCATCTTGAGGTGAGTGACAAGAGAAAAAGGCAAAAATTCCTATCAACAAGCAGTTCTTACAGCTCTGAAACCGATGTAGTTGCTGCTCGGTAGTGTAAGTCTCTTTTATCGCATTCTCGTTCTTTTGACTCCACAAAGTCGTATACTGCTCTGAAATAGAGGTTCTGCCACATTTTTTGACATCTATTATCACTCTCTTACCTTAACGGGAGTGTTTCTTTTGTAGAATGTCCCGTCGCCTAGCTGACCGACCCCGTTTCTTCCCCATGCCCAGACGTTCGCGTTTACATCGAGAGCAACTGTATGCAGTCCACCTGACTGGTTACCGTCTCCAGCGACTTTGACGATGTCTGATAAATGCCCTATCCCTTCAGGGCCCTTGACCTGAACGGGAGTGGATCTGAGGGTGTTAGTTCCGTCGCCTAGCTGACCGTCTTCGTTACATCCCCATGTCCAGACGCTCCCGTCTTCTTTCAGTGCGACCGTGTGAGACTGACCTGCAGCAATTCCCACAATACCTGTGAGAAACCCTGCACCTCCGGGTCCCTTTACCTTAACGGGAGTTGTTCTCGGAGTGACGGTTCCATCGCCTAGCTGGCTGTCATCGTTACATCCCCACGTCCAAACATCTCCATTATTGTCCAAGGCAACTGTATGATCGCGACCTCCAGCGATATCGATGATGCCGGACAGGTATCCTACCCCTCCAGGGCCCTTCACCCGAACTGGCTTTAACCTGGTAGTATGAGTTCCATCGCCTAACTGGCCGTATTCGTTCCATCCCCATGTCCAGACGCTCCCATCTTCCTTCAGTGCAACTGTGTGATATCGACCTCCAGAAATCGCAATGATTCCAGACAGGAATTCATCCAGTCCATAGCTCTTGACCTTAACGGGTGTGTATCTCGTAGTTTTTGTCCCATCGCCTAGCTGGCCGCCCCAGTTATCTCCCCATGCCCAAACGTTTCCATCTTCATCCAACGCAATCGTGTGATTTTGGCCCGCATAGATCGCGGTAATACCTGACAGAAATCCTTTTCCTTCAGGCCCCGTGACCTTAAAAGGGGTGGTTCTGCTAGTATCAGTTCCGTCACCAAGTTGACCACGATCGTTTTGCCCCCATGCCCAGACATTTCCGTTATCGTCCAACGCAACTGTGTACCGAAGACCGCCGCAGATTGCGCCAATACCTGACAAGAACCCTACCCCTCCAGGACCCTTAACCTGAACGGGGGTGGATCTCGTGGTGTTCGTGCCGTCACCTAACTGTCCGTCTTCGTTCCATCCCCATGTCCAAACGTTCCCATCTTTGTCCAGTGCAACCGTGTGTCTGAAACCTCCAGATATTTCAACTATGCTTGAAAGGTAGGCCACAGTGAATGTAGCCTCTATAGCATGGTTTTTTGTCACGTTCATGAACTCATATTGTGGCACAGCGCCAACAGAAATCCCGTCTACCAATACGTCTTCAATCTCATAACCTTCATCTGGTGTGATTTGGAATTCTTGATTACTGCCGTGCTCAACTTCAACTTCACCCTCAGGTGAAATGCTCCCGCCTTCTCCTGCAGTTGCGGTTATCGTGTAGGTTCTGAGCCCGAACTTGGCATGCAAATAGTGATCTTGGTCGACATTCTCAAATGTGTAGAAATCAGCTGCACCCACTGATGTCCAGTCAACCTGAATATCATCTACTGCATAATGCTCTTGGGGTTGCATGTTGAAGGTGATGCTTTCTCCGTAGTCTACCTTGACTATCTGGGGGAGCCTTTTTTCTGCCTCGAAAGGCCCTTGTCTGTATAGATCCTTTCCTTCATATACTTGGCATAGACCAGTCATGGTATCGGCAGCTACCTAGCCGGTGAATTTGAACTGACGATCAGGAATTGTTGGAACCGGAGATTTTAGCATAAAACTGAATTCTATATCTCCGTTTTCTTCCACGGATCCTGTTACAGCCACATCTGGAACCGAACCTTCAGGACCAACAAGACCCGTGAATTCTCCCAAT
>PWXG01000154.1 GCA_003561215.1 Thermotogales bacterium | reverse complement strand
GATATAACGGTCGTAGTGCATGATAATCAAATCTACGGGCTGACGAAGGGACAGGGATCTCCCACCACCGAGCTTGGAATGAAGACCAGTGTTCAGCATTGGGGAATGCCAAGCGAACAGATGAATCCTGTGGCGTTGGGTATAGCAATGAACGCCTCGTTCGTGGCCAGAAGTTTTTCTGGAAACAAGGAGCACCTGAAGCATGTCGTTACTGAAGCGATTAAGCACAGAGGTTTTTCGCTCGTTGATGTAATGCAGCCGTGTGTCACATTTAACAAGCACAACACGTTCGCATGGTATCAATCAAGAGTCTATGACGTGAAAGAAGACGATCAGGGCTATGACCCGTATGATAGGGTCAAAGCCTTCGAGAAGTCCCTGGAGTGGGAAGACAGAATACCGCTGGGAATCCTGTACAGGAATGACAGGAAGCTTTTTCACGAGTTGAATCCTGTTCTCAAGAAGGGGATTAACCTCAGCAAGAATGAAGAAGCGGCCGACGTCACAGAAAATCTCAGACATTTCCGCTGATCAGTCCTGCAAGATATGTCAAAACAGGAGAAAAGACCAGAGCGGGTAGGAAGTTGCCTACCCGTATTTCTTTGATAGTCATCAGTCTTATTCCAAGCATGAGAAGGATTAGACCGCCCACTGCAGAAAAATCGCCGATATATGCTTCACCGCCCAGAAAAGAGAGATATGCTGCAAGAGTTACCAGACTTCCCTGGACAAGGTACACAGAACCTGCAGAAAGGAAAACTCCCGCACCGAAAGAAGCCGCAAGCATCACCGAAGATATCCCGTCCATGAGAGACTTGATGAATATTACTTCGTTATTTCCCTCGAGTCCAGCCTTGATAGACCCGATAATGGTCATGGGTCCTGCAAGAAACAAGACGGTTGCGGTAATGAATCCCTTGACAAAGTCCTCGCTGTTCTTCCTTCCCGCGATTCGACCGATCTGCTTTTCGATGTCCAGTAGCTCTCCTGTAACAACACCAAGTGCAAGGCTTCCAAGCACAACCAGTGCGTTGTTGTAATCCAGAAAGAGCTTGATTCCAAGACCAATAGTCAATGCCCCGATAGCCAGAAAGAGCACCTGCCGGAAACGGTCTGGTAGTTTCTTTCCAGTGAAGTAACCGATCGTCGAACCGACCAAAACGGCTACGGTGTTTATTATAACGGCGATATTCAGCACTTGATATCACTTTCCTCATCGACGATCAGTTCTTCGATCTTCCTGGGTAATCGTCCTCTACTCAGAAACAGTCTTTTTGCACTCTCCATGATCTTGCTCTTGGGCAATACGTTGTAGATGCTTTCGTGATCACCGCGGAGTAACTCTTCCAGAGTCCCAAAGAAGGCCTGTTTTCCCTCATTCAAGAGTAACAGATGTGTTGCAAAGTCCAGATAGAATTCCGGCCAGTGCGTTGCCAGAACTAAAGACATTCCTCCTTTAAGGTCTTCAAGTAGAATACGCAGCAGATACAATCCGAAGTCATCAAGGCTTGTTTCAGGCTCATCCAGGATCAGAATGTCGGGAGAAAGGGCCAGCGAGCAAGCCAGGGCAATCCTTCTCTTCTCGCCACCGGATAACTTGAAAGGCGAACGATCGGCGAAAACCTGCGGAGAAAGCCCCACACTCTTCATAGCCTGGTCATATGCCTTTTCCGGATCTGGGATTCCGAAGTTTCGGGGGCCGTACAGAACCTCATCCGTTACAGTCTCGCAGAAGAACTGCTGCTCCGGAACCTGGAACACCACAGCGGGACGCATATGATCAGAAATACGGACCTCGCCCATGGTCGGTTTCAATAGCTTTCCGGCAAGGAGAGCAAGAGTCGTCTTCCCGGAGCCAACATGTCCACTTACAAGAAGAACTGAGTCACGAGGAAGCTCGAAATCAACACCAACCAGGGCTGCCGCCTCCAAAGGGGTATGCAGACCGTAATAATGTGATACACTCTTGAAACTCAGCATTCCCTCATCAGTGTGAAGAAGCTTAAGGGAACACAAGTCTGTCCGAAGAGCTTCTCATACTGTCCAATCAGATCCTGTGGCTTCCCGTCAAAGAGAATCCCGGTGTTTCCCAGTGCGATGACTCTATCCGTCCAGAGGGTGTCAAAAAGTCTTGACACTGCGACTACGGCTGTTGTACCGCTCTTTCTCATCTTCTCAACAACAGCGATGATCTTGCTTCTGTGATCCCTGTCGATCATGCTGAAAGGCTCATCAAGAAGCATGAGTCCCGGAGAGAGTGCCCAAGCTGAAGAGAGTGCCAGAAGCTGTGATTGACCCGGAGAAAGCGTTGATGGATCAGCTTTACGAAGATGAGCTATCCCGAAATAGTCAAGGACAGTCGCAATCGTCCTGTCGATATCTTCTTTAGGAGTTCTCTTGTTCTCGAGTCCGAAAGCGATATCCTCTTCGACCGTGTTTCCGACAATCTGATTTTGGGGATCCTGAAGGACAAAACCGACATTATGAGGATCCGTCACATGGAGTTCTCCTGACAGTGTGGGAAGAATGCCGGCTATTGTGAGAAGAAGCGTCGTCTTCCCTGTTCCGTTTGGGGCAATGATTGCCACTATGCTCTTTCTATCGATTCTGAGATTCAGACCTGTCATAACTGTCCTGGATGCATAACCGATGGTCAGATCACTCGACTCGATTGCAACTTCATTTTCAGAGTTTTCGGGACACATATACCCTGATGCCTCCGGCTTTCACTACCGCCAGCGCATTGCCGAACACGAGTCTCATTAATTCTTCCAGTCGAGACCCGCCCTTATTGTGGTATGCGACCAACTCCAGATAACCACCATCATTCAAGCTGGTAAACGCCCCGTTTACCAGCTCTGTCAGAACAGCTCGCCCCGCCGCTATCGGCGGATTGCTTACGATGACATCGAAAGACATGTTCGTCCATGGTTCGAACAAGTTGCCGAGTCTGACGTCTGCCTCGAGGTTGTGGTCTCTGGCATTCATTGCTGAGAACCTAACTGCCCTTTCATTGATGTCGCTCATGTGAAGCGAAAGCGCTTCATGCTCTTTGCAAATCACTATACCTATACACCCGTAACCTGTTCCAAGATCAAGCAAGGACCCGTCTTGGGGCAAGACCGCGTTGTTGATGAGAACCCGACTTGCCCGGTCAACCCTGCCATAAGAGAAGACACCTGAAGGAGACTTGAATCGATAAACTCTGCCGTTTGGAAGCTTGAGACCCACTTCGCGAACAGTCAGGATTGACTGGGGACTTGGAGTGTAATAGTGTTCCGGCTTGCTGCTCATCCGATAGAGCCAAGCCGCCTTCCGCCGATTAAGTGGAAGTGAAGGTGCAGGACTTCCTGCTTGGCATCGTCGCCGATGTTCATGATGATCCTGTATCCGTTTTCACGGACTCCTTCTCTGTCAGCAACTTCTTCCAGGAGCGAGAAGAGCTCCCGAATAGCTTCGCCGCTGTATGAAGCCAGTTCAGCAGGAGACTCAAGATGTTTCTTGGGAACGACTAGTATGTGAGTCGGTGCGACAGGATTTATGTCTCTGAAAGCGATGAAATTGCTGGTCTCTGCCACGATCGATGCGGGAATATTCCCAGAAGCTATCTCACAGAAAGTGCATGCCACAAATTATCCCTCCAGTCTAGACGATGATATGTGACCTCAGTACTTCCACCACCCTATGCGCAGGAAGCCCTGACTTGCAGAATCTCTCGAAATAGTAATTGAAGTCCTTTTCGGCATTTTCATCGCACATGTCAAGGATGATTTTGATGACAACAAAAGGAATTTCGTTCATCATTGCCGTCTTGGCAAAAGCTGCGGAATCCATGTCAAGACAGACGGCATTGTAGGTCTCGTAAAGCTCATCACGCTCTTCTGTGTTAGAGACGATCTGATCGCCGGTTATGATTTTTCCCACTATTGCATCTCTTATGTATGTACGAAAATGCGAGTAGGCTATAGACTCGCTGGTTTGTATCGCAACTTTACCGGAGCGGAGAGGAAGATTCACATCGTATTCCTGGAATTCGGAACCAATAACGACCTGTCCAGGTTCAACTGCTGTAGAAATGCCGCCGGCTCCGGACGTGAGGATGACAAGGTCAGGAGAAAACGCGTCGATAAATCTCTGGGTCACTGTAGCAGTCTCGACTTTGCCAATAAATCCGCTAGTAGCTACCAGCTCATTGTTTCCGATGGTCCCGCGGACGTAACTCCTGCCTATGAGCTCTCCCGCTTCCAGGTGTAGCATTCTGTCGGAAAACGGTTTGATCTCCAGGGAGAAGACTCCCATAACCAGAATCATGAGATCACCACCCTTTGTTTCCTACTCCATTATAAACCGAAAAAGCTGGAGGGCCCCAATAGGCCCCCCAGCAATCTTCTTGAAGCGCCAGGTCACTCGTCCTCATCAATCATCGCATCGCATAGCTCATTCCACTTCTGACTCGCTTTCTCGAATTCGTCGTCCTCCAGGGAAAACAGAAAGGTGTTTCCGTCATCTTCTTCTGCACGGAAGAGCACGTATGCCTCTTCATCGACGCTGATTTCGTCCTCCTCGTCGAAAAACAGCTCTTCACAGACCCAGTAGTTCTTTCCATCGTCTTCAAATTCGCTTACCAAAGCGAAATGATGCTCTTCGTCCTCTTCATCAGTGATTGAGAAGACGTGAAGCTCTTCTTCATTAAGAGCTTCGGAATTCTGCTCAACAATATCTTCCTTTTCGAAATCGTCATTTTTCTCAGCCATGTCATAACCTCCACAGATATCACTTCTTCTGATAGTATCAGATAGGGTGTTGCCATCATTTAAGTAAAGGTTAACACGGGTGTTGAGATCAATGAAGGAGATTGAGCGGAAGTACATTCTAAAATGTCGGGAAATTCGACATTACTTTCATACCGTGGATCCTCTTCTTCACCTCCAGTGGTATCTTGAAGGATTCCCGGAGAAGCGGATAAGGGCATCGATCGACTCTTACAAAGAAATATCTTGGGTCTTGACGCGAAAGAGCGGAAAAGGCATGTTCAGAGAGGAGCTGGAGACCAGCATCTCTGAAGCTGAGCTGTCGCAGTTCTCTCCTCTATCAGAGAAGCGCTGTGTAATCAAGCTTCGTTATATCACGTTAGAAACAGAAGAAATCACAGCGAGCATAGATAGATACCTACTCCCTGACATCGGTTGTCTTGCTGAGATAGAAGTGACCTCGGCCGGTAAGATCCAGCATATAGATCCTCTGTGTGTC
>PWXG01000179.1 GCA_003561215.1 Thermotogales bacterium | reverse complement strand
GATATCATTGGTTATATCATTATATCTATATAAACATACATCAAGGGGGTGAGATCGCGTGTACAGCTGGACAAAGGTAAGACTCGATGAAACCTCTTCTGTACCTTTATTCGAGCAAATTGCTAGTTGGATCAAGAATGCGATTAACAAGGGCGCAATCAAGCGGGGGGATAGGATTCCGAACGAAATGGAACTGTGCAAAGTCTTCAATGTGAGCAGGATAACTGTTAGAAACGCGCTTTCGAAATTGCAGAGCAGTGGCTTTTTGGAGCGAAAGAGGGCCAAAGGCACGTATGTCCTGTCTCGAGTTGTGAACTTCCAGTACATCAGCGAGTCGATGGGCCTGGGAGAAGAACTCGTTAAGAAAGGTGTCCCGATTGAAGATGAAGTATTGAGATGCGAAGTAATAGAAGCAGATGATTTGTTGTCAGATAAGCTGGGAATAAAGATTGGAGAGAAAGTGTTCGCACTGGAGAGGTTAAGAATAATCCACAACGAACCTTTGATTCTTTCGTGCAATTTTCTGGATTATTCGATGGTCTCCGGTATTGAGAAGTATGACTTCACCAAGAACTTCCTTTACTCCGTCCTGGAGAAGGACTTTGGTATGAGACTTGGCGATTTTGTGAGAACTTTTGAACCCATCATCCTGGACGAGAGCCAGACGAAGCTCTTCAGGCTCAAACGTGGTCAGCATCTTGCATTCAAGATTGAGAGTATCACTTACGATGAGGATAGCCGAGTTGTTGAGTACTACGAAGGCATCCAGCGAGGAAGATTCGGAAAACTCACGGTCAGATCAAAGAGAAATCACGAGCTTTCCAGAGAAGAGCTGATATGATGCAGGATCCACTCATTCTCGCCATTGACCAGGGAAGCACAGGCACCAAGGTCATCTGCATCAACAGTCCCGGAGAAGTGGTAGCAAGTGCTTATGAACCTATCAGGTCGATCAATAAGCAATCTGGCTGGGTCGAACATGACCCTGCTGAGATCTGGAGCTCGGTGGTAAATTCGTTGGAGAAGCTTTCTAAGAAGGTTTCTTTCGAGAGGATTATAGGTCTTGGAATCACTAATCAGAGAGAGACCACAGTAATCTGGGACAGAGAGAGTGGAGAGCCTTATCATAACGCAATTAGCTGGCAGTGCCGAAGATCCAGAAATATCTGCGACAGATTCAGCGATGATTCTTTCAAGCATGAGGTAAGAGAAAGAACGGGCTCTCCTCTCGATGCCTATTACTCTGCAACAAAGATAATTTGGCTATTCGAAAACGTAGCTGGTTTGAGGAAGGAAGCAAATGACGGGAAAGCATTGTTTGGCACAATAGATTCCTGGCTTATCTGGAATCTCACCGGCCAAAAGGCACACATAACAGATACTACCAATGCGAGTAGAACTCTCCTATTCAACATAAATAACAATGCATGGGATGATTACCTTCTGGAAAGATTCGAGATCCCCAAGCAAATGCTTCCAGAGGTTATTCCTTCTGACGGGGTGTTCGGAGAAGCGTGTAATCCAGAGTTCTTCAAGGAAAGACCTCCTATTGTAGCCTGTCTTGGAGATCAGCAATCCTCTCTCTTCGGTCAGATGTGTTTTGCTGAAGGGGATGCAAAGTGCACACTTGGAACCTGTCTGAATCTTGGAATAAACACGGGAAAAGCGATAAGGAAGGAATCTTCTGGCATGACCCCCACGATTGCATGGAATATCTCAGGAGAGCTTACGTACAAGATCGAGGGAGGAGTCTATGTGGCAGGATCATTGCTGTCCTGGCTCATAGACAAGATGTCTATAGCAAAGGATTTCGAAGAACTCACTGAACTTGCTTCATCAGTAGATTCTACAGAAGGCTTAGTCTTCGTTCCGGCTTTTGTCGGGCTTGCTGCACCTTATTGGGATATGAGCGCAAGAGGCACTCTCGTTGGTCTTTCCTTCATTCACGATAAGCGCCATGTTGCTCGTGCAGCGTTCGAGGCAATTGCACTTCAAACATATGATGTGATGCGTTGTGCAGAGGAAGAGACGAGTATGAAAGTGGAATCTTTGAGAGTTGGTGGGGGCCTGGCGAAAAACGACCTTGCTCTTCAGCTACTTGCAGACATAACACAGTGCTCGGTGCAAAGGCCAGAATATCTTGAAAGTACTTCTCTGGGAGCTGCATACCTGGCAGGTCTTAGAAAAGGATTCTGGGACAGCATGGGTGAACTGGCAAGTCAGTACAAAGTCGGTAAGTCATTTATGCCTGAAATGGGTTCTGAGGAACATGGTGAATCAATCCAGCGTTGGCTTAGTACTATCAACAAGTCCAGGGGCTGGAGTCAGTAACGAGGTGTGACTGTGATGGATGAATTTCTGCTTCAGTTCAAGAACATTGACAAGAAGTTCCCAGGCGTACACGCACTTCAAGATGTCTCTCTTGATATCAAGAAGGGGGAAGTACACGCGCTTCTTGGGGCTAATGGCGCAGGAAAGTCAACACTGATAAAGATCCTGGCGCGAGTCTATCATCAGACTTCTGGCGATATAGTCCTGAAGGGAGAGAACATAAACCATGTTACTCCAGCAACCATTCGCCACTACGGGATCGACTTCATTTTCCAGGAGCTTGAACTTGTGCCAAGTTTCACTGTTGCGCAGAATGTCCTTCTGGGCAGTGAGAAAACAATCGGACCTTTCCTTAATTGGAGAGAATCGACAAGAGCGGCTCAAGCTACCTTAGACCAGCTTATACCAGGATTTGTTGACGCAAGGTCTCTCGTCAGGGATTTGTCAGTTGCTCAGCAGCAGATCGTCTGTATCGCCAGGTCTCTCTACAGGAAGCCAAAGATTCTCGTGCTGGACGAACCTACATCAAGGCTCAGCGCCTCCGAAGTCGATCCGCTCTTTTCCGTCATAAGCAAACTGAAGGATGAGCGAGGTATAACCGCTATCTACATCTCGCATAGACTGGAGGAAACATTCCGTATCGCTAACAGATTCTCTGTGTTACGTGATGGAAAGCTAATCACGACACAAGAGCTGAAAGATTGCAGTCCCAAAGAAATCATCAGACTGATGATGGGACAGGAGATCGATACGACAAAGAGAATAAACAACCTTGATCCTGATTACTCCTCCAAGCCTGCCCTTGAGATCAAAGACCTTTCTGCTGAAAGGGAATTTGGTCCTATAAGCTTCAGTGCTTATAGAGGCGAGGTCTTCTGCATTACAGGTGCAGTTGGAAGTAAGAAGACAGAGATCTTGGAGACAATATACGGTCTCAGAAAGCCCACTTCTGGAGAGATGTTCATCAACGGGAAGAAGAAGTCTTTCAAGAACTCGATGATTGCCAAGAAGCGTGGATTTGCGCTTGTTCCAGAAGATAGGAGAAACAACGGGATCATATACGACTTCTCTGTGAAAAGAAACATTTCAATTGCCTCGCTCGGATACCTCTCGAGACTCAGATTCATCATCAAGAAGGTCGCTGAAAAGAGGACAGCCCGGAAGCTTGTATCAGAGCTAAATGTGAAGACAGCTTCAGTGGAAACTCCTGCAAGAACGCTCAGCGGAGGAAACCAACAGAAAGTAGTTCTTGCGAAGTGGGTAGTAAGAGAATCTGACATCTACTTCTTTGATGAACCTACGGTTGGAATAGACGTAAGGGGTAAGGAAGAAATCTACAATCTCATTAGCAAACTTGCCAGACAAGGAAAAGCAGTTGTTGTCTCAACAAGCGAGGTAGAAGAGGCTCTAAGGATATCGACCAGGGTAATGGTCGTATTCTCGGGAAGAAGCGAGGGTCAGCTGAACACAGCAGAAACAAACAAGAGCGAGCTGCTTTATCTAGTCATGGGAGGACAAGATCATGCCGAAAACTAGCATTTTTCAGAAGAAAGAAAAAGGTTTCTTCTGGTGGTTGGACAAATTCGGAACGGTCATCGCTTTTGCTGTCATCCTCGTGATCTTTTCCCTACTATCTCCTTTCTTCTTCACCAGAAGTAACATATTCAGTCTACTAAGGCAGATTTCCCCCATCCTGGTAGCTGGTCTTGGAATAACATTTGTGAACATGGCAGGCGAAAGTGACCTCTCTCTGGGCGGAACTCTGGGCCTTGCCGTTACGCTATTCGCGGGATTTCTGAGAGCCGGAATTGCCCCGACCCCCACGTTTTTCGCAGTAATTGGCATATGTATGTTGTTTGGAATAGCTAATGGGATTTTGGTTGCATATCTTCGTCTCTCGTCATTTATCGTAACCGTGGCAACAATGTTTATAGCAATGGGTGTAGAGGTTTCAACGTACGGAGGATTCAGCATCTGGGTAAGACACGAGTCTGTGCTTTCATTTGCCGACGGGACTTTCCTTCAGATTCCTAATCTTGCAGTAGTAGCGGGAGTGATTTTCGGGATCACCTACATCATTCTACATCAGACGAAATTTGGGACACATCTTCAGTCAATAGGGGAGAATTACGATACTGCGAATCTAATGGGAATCCCCATAAAGAGACTGAAATTTCTCTCTTTTGTGATAGCGAATGTTTTCTACTCTATCGCAGGAATTCTTCTTGTTATGAGAACTTCCGGTGCAATCGTGTATTCAGGACAAAGGTTGCTCCTACCTGCACTTGGAGTAACATTCGTTGCCAAGACTGTCTTTGGTGCGAGAAGACCAAATGTCTTCGGAATACTTGTGGGCGCTCTCATCTTAGGAAGCATAAACAATGCATTTACACTTATAGGTCTGGAATTCTACCTCGTTCCCATCGCTCAGGGTCTGGTACTGGTAGCAGCCGCAGCCGTGTCTACACTCAACAAGCGAGACATTCAGCAAGAGATCTTGGATTGAGCAGGTGATATCGCATGCATGAAGGAAAGCTTGATTCTGAAAACAAAAAAACTAATCGAGCAGGGACTATCTTAAGGGGACTTGCCTCAGTGTTCCTGAGGAAATACATGGTTGTAGTTATCTTCATAGTAATGATCGTATATTTCTCCATCATGGCTCCTGCCTTCACAAATATGAGTAACCTGATCAGCACAATGATACAGATCAGTATGCTCTCGATCGTTTCCTTCGGAATGACGATTGTTCTTATCAGCGGCGGGGTAGATCTCTCTGTGGGGGCAGTTGCAGGACTATCGACGATATTCGGAGTAACTCTTATGGTCCATCATGGTGTGCCGGTTTATGTCGGTATTCTTATGGGTCTTGGTCTTGGAGGAACAATGGGCTTGTTCAACGGTCTCATGATTGCGCGTTTTGG
>PWXG01000161.1 GCA_003561215.1 Thermotogales bacterium | reverse complement strand
TACGATCCTCGTTCAACAAGAAGCGCGATGTACTCACGCTGGTTGTTCCCGGTGGCCACGTGTTTCTTGTCGCAGCCAGAGGGTGCAATACAATGAATCCTTACAGAGATGCTTTTGATGAAGCATCTGAAATAATAGAACAACTTATTCCGGGAACACGGCTTCTGCTTATCGACGAGCTCGGCTACCTCGAAGAGTGTTCAGACAGGTTTATGTCTGCCATTTCTCTGCTGTTGAAGCGTTCGGCGAGATTCGTATGCATTCTGAGAGAGGACAAGGGTGTTTTCGTTGGCCAGCTTAAGAAAGAGATTCCTGCGTGCTTTGTTCAGCTCGAAAGAAAGAATCAGCAAGATGTCTTCAAAAACATCACCGCTTCCATAGAAAAACCTCACGAAAACACAAAAGGGAAGGATTTCCCTTCCCCTGGAGGCGACGGAGGGATTTGAACCCTCGAATAGAGATTTTGCAGACCTCCGCCTTTGACCCCTTGGCTACGTCGCCGCAACATAGATTCTATCACTCTCCTCCACAGCTTTCAACAGAAAGAATGCCTGGTCGGGCACAGCTCAGCTTCTTATTCTGATCCGAAGTCACTCGATGTAGTCTTTCTCGACTACACGTTCATCTCATCTTCGCGAATTCACTTTGCTCTCCCGTGCTGATTCAGTTCTTTTTTCTTTGGCTACAAGTCGTTTCATCTATCGATGCTTACGCAAAATGTCCGCGGTATAATCGTCCTATGGGAATGCTTGAGAAAATCAGACCAGAAAAGAGAAGGACTTTTCTCGGCAGGAACAGGCACTTGGTACGGGAAATCGGGAAGCTTTCCGACCAGCTCGAGTTGCTTAGAAAGGGTTCCAATTCTTGGAGTATTCATGAAGAAGCGGTCTTTGAAAGCGCAGTAATCAGAACGACAAAGCTCGTCAGAAACAGTGGTTATACGTTGAGGCGATACAGAGAATTCTTGCGACAGTCAGTGATCAAACCATTCAGAACCCAGCTTTATCCTTTACTGGACCGGCTGGATGAAGAAGAAGACATGGTTGGTTCAAGCATCACAAAGCTCAAGAGATTCAGAGATCACTTTCTCGTGCACATGGATCCTCGTTTTGCATTTATCGACAATACTGGCGACAGAAGAAAGGAAATCATGAACGATCTCGAAATAGTCTTCCGTCATATCCGTAATCACACAAAACTCTTTACTGAAGAGCTTTTGCATAGTGACCCTTCGTAGTACTCCCGAAGGAAGCACTTGAAGCTCTTGTTATTCCCAAAATTAGTTCTACTGCACCTGAAAACGAAAGAGCCCTTTCGGGCTCTGCCTGGCGGGGACGACGAGACTCGAACTCGCGGCCACCGGTGTGACAGACCGGCATGCTAACCAACTGCACCACGTCCCCAGCATGAATCATTCTACAATACGCCTTGAAAACTGTCAAGAACGAGGTTGATGTCCCATCCGAACCCCTTGCTGATAGAATACTATCAACCGGGGAAAGGAGAAACTCATGATTCCGATAACGGATACGATTCCTGCCTACAGGAAATCGTATGTTCTCTATTCCATTCTGGCCATAAACGTGCTCGTCTTCGTTTACTCACTGAGTCTGGGCAACGATGAGCTTCTGCGATTCCTGTACACCTATGGATTCGTTCCGGCCCGATACACTTCTCCAGATTTCGCTTATGGGCTCAACAGATTCGACTTTTTCCCGATCTTGAGTTCGGTGTTCATACACGGAGGATGGACACACATATTCATAAACCTGTGGATTCTCTTTGTATTCGGAGACAACGTCGAGGATCGTCTCGGACATACAAGATTCCTTGGATATTTCCTCGTCTGGGGAGTCGGAGCAAATCTCGTACAATTCGCGTTCAGCTTCAATCTGGACAGACCGATAATAGGAGCATCTGGAGCAGTGGCGGGGGTTATGGGAGCCTATCTCTGCTTCTTCCCATGGAGCAGGGTTCTCGCTGTTGTTCCCATTCTTTTCTTCCCTTTTCTTTTCTATGTACCCGCATATGTGTTCCTCGTTGTCTGGTTTTTCATGCAGTTTCTCAGCGGCACACTTTCGCTGGTGGAATCTGCTCAAACAGGAATCGCATGGTGGGCTCATATTGGTGGCTTTGCCCTTGGTTATCTCATGGCAAGAAGATACGACAGAAAATACGGCAAGAAACGGAGGGGATACTACTTTGAGTTGTGATGTGGCATTGGAATCGACTGTCATTGCGCACGGATTACCGAGTCCATATAACCTGCAGACAGCTTTGTCCATGGAGGATATTGTCAGATCTACAGGTTCCTGTCCACGAACAGTTGGGATCGTCGAAGGGGAAATCATAGTTGGTCTCACTCAAGAACAGATCGAGCTCTTCTCCTCATGCAATAAGGTAGTTAAGGCAGCGACCTCGGAAATACCCCTGGTCTGCGCTCTGAAAATGACTGCCGCAACTACAGTCAGTGCTACGGTAAGACTGGCATCACAAGCCGGAATATCTGTTATGGCTACAGGTGGTATTGGAGGCGTTCACAGGGATATACAGTGGGACGTTTCCCAGGATATAATTGAGCTTTCAAGGACACAAATGTTGGTCGTTTCATCCGGCGTAAAGAGCATTCTCGACATGGGGCGAACGCTCGAATTTCTTGAGACCTTCGGGGTCACGGTGGTCGGTTATCGAACAAAGTGTTTCCCGGCATTTCACTCTCGTCAGAGTCCTTATGAGATTCCCTTCAGCATAGACACTCCTGAAGAGGCGGCCATGGTTCTGGCCAAAAAAAGGCAGACGAGAATTCCGGGTTCGGTGCTCTTGGTCAATCCCGTTCCAGAAGAAGACGAAATCCCGTTTGCAGAAGTCGAAGAGTATGTCATAAGGGCCAGCGATGAAGCCATTCAAGAAGGGGTTTTCGGAAAGAAACTGACCCCTTATCTCCTGAAACGGCTCAACGAGTTGTCTGATGGAAAGACACTAAAGGCCAATGTCTCGCTACTGAAAAACAATGCGGAATTGGCTGGAAGGATAGCCCGGGTGATCGAAAATGGATCGTGAGAACCTGGTTCTGAAAGACTGTCACGTATATTCAGTTCGACAGGGAGCGTATTCGAGACGGGATATCTACATCTCGCAAGGTAGAATCTTAGACACACAGCCAAAAAACGCTAGGGTTGTCGACTTGAATGGTGCCTATGTACACAGCGGTTTCGTTGATGCGCACGCTCACCTTCTTGGTACAGGAATAAAGAAAGGTTCGATTGACCTTTCCGAAGCAAGGACTATCGAGTGTCTTGAACATGGGCTAAGACATTCCGCGCCTCTGCTGATTGCGAGGGGTTGGGACGACAGCAAGCTTTCCTTCACTCCAAACAGAGCTATGCTCGATCGGATTACCGACAAACCAGCTATCCTTTACAGAAGGTGCGGACATGTCGCAGTGATAAACTCTGCTGCCCTTGAGAGATTCTCTCTCAAGGACCTCGAGGGCGTTGACGGATCATCGTTGAAGACTGGATTGCTCCGCGAACGCGCCTTGAATATACTCAGCAGCAAGATGAGTTTCACCAGATCAGAGCTACAGGCATTCATCGATCTGGGAATACAGGAGTTCATCTCAAAAGGTATCACTACAGTCCATTCTGACGACATGAAGAGCTTCAACGATGAGTTTCTTCTAGACATATTTTCAGCGCAGCGCAAGCTTCGAATATTCGAGAAAGTGAAGACAGAAAAGCCCGACGAGATCAGTCTGTTCGACCTGGCAAAGGAAAAGGAGAATCACTTCTTCACTGTCGGAGCACTGAAAGTGTACCTTGATGGTTCCCTTGGTGCCAGAACAGCTGCTCTTCTAGAACCTTATGACGACGATCCGATGAACTGTGGAATGCTCTACATGGATATAGAACAACTTGAGGACGTTGTTGAGATGGCTGAAAACCGCTCTATACAGGTATGTGCTCATACGATCGGAGACAGATCGATGGATGTTGCCCTGAAAGGATTCGCAAGAATCATGCCGCACAATCCTCTTAAGCATCGTCTGATACACGTCCAGACAGCTAACAGAAAACAACTGAGGCAGATGAGAAAACTGGACCTCAGGGCAACGATTCAACCACTTTTCTTCTTTTCTGACAAGGGAATATCCCTGGAGCGTCTTGGCAGTGAAAGACTGCAAATTGCCCATCCTTACAGGGCCATCGAGGAAGAAGGAATACGCATATCTTTGTCGAGCGACTCTCCCGTCGAATCGATCAGTATTTTCGAAAACCTCTCTGCATCCGACAAGTTCTTCTCGCGAAGCAATTCCATTAAGTACTACACTGTTGAAGGAAAAGATCTTGAAGGGACCCCTCGTTACGGAGAGATCAGCCCTGGTTGCATCGCCGACCTTACGATCGTTCCGCTGAACTTGCTGGAAGCAGAGAGAGAAGCTCTCCTAAGCTCTGAGGTAATAATGACGGTTGTCGCCGGAAACGTGGTGTTCGAAAGATAGACATTTCATTTCCCTGCAGGAGGTCCCTGTCTTGAAGGTTCTATGGACAATTCTGAAGATAATGGGTATACTCTTTGCCCTTGCCATGATTTTCCTCGGGGCAAATTCGGCAGTCAGTGCATTTATAGCTTCGCGCAATATCGGCATCGTCCATTCTGAGGGCACTTATTACGAGCTGGACGGAACAAGGCTTTTTGTGAGAGAACTCGGAGACGGAAGACCGCTTATGATCATCCATGATTTCTCCGATTCGGGCTTCACCCATTTCCAGATTGCCCAAATGCTCTCCGAAGGCCGTAGCGTTTACCTGGTCGACCTGCCGGGTCTGGGGTTCTCAGGTCTTCCTGCAGACGAGGACTTCAGGATTTCTAATATAGCAAACACTCTGAGGAAGCTGCTCGAAGAACTGCGTATCGGTGAGGTCGATTTGCTCGGTCATTCATCGGGAGGTCTTGTTGCCCTAAGTCTTGCGCAACAGCATCCCGGACTCGTCAGGTCGATAGTGCTCGTGAATACCCCTATCTCCTCAACATCCATACGCTTACCTGATTGGCTATCTTCAGACCAGCTGTTTTCAAGAATCGTTATGAAACACATATACAGAACCTACTTTCTTGAGAGGTCTGCTGCAAAGAAGACCTATCACAACAAAGATGCGTTTGATTCCGAAAGATTCCTCATGGAATACTCGCTTTCTTACTGGGTTTCAACGAACACGATCCTCCGCTATTATGATCAGAACAGAGATCACCTGC
>PWXG01000208.1 GCA_003561215.1 Thermotogales bacterium | reverse complement strand
TCGTTCCACAGCACCCCGCGCTCGCAGCGGCGGTTGTACTCGGCGCTGCATTTGTACAGCACCAGCGCCTCGCGTGATGTGACCACAAAGCCGTGCGCAAAGCCTGCGGGGATATAGAGCGTCTCGCCGCGCTCGGCGCTCAAGGCCAGCCCCAGCCAGCGGCCGTAGGTTGCCGAGTCCGGGCGCAGATCAACCGCTACATCGAATATCTCGCCGCTTAGGGTCGTGACGATCTTGCTCTGCGCAGCCGGCGCCACTTGATAATGCAGCCCGCGCAGCACGCCGTGGGATGAGAACGAGACGTTGTCCTGGACAAACTGCTCGCGAATGCCGGCATCGGCGAAGTCGCTTGCCTTGAAGCGCTCCATGAACCAGCCGCGCTCATCGGGAAAGCGCTGCGGCTCAATGACGATGAGGTCGGGGATCTCAAGCGCGCGAAAGCTGAACGGCATACCGGTACCTCTACCTCCCCACCGGGGTTTTCCTCACTTGGTTCGCCCTGCAGGGTGTGCTGCGAGCTCCACCACAACTACCTCGGGCGGATTGTTGATGCGCAGCGGGAAGATGCTGCGCCCCAGTCCGCGACTGATAACCATCTGCGTGCGGCCTTCCCGGAACAGCCCGCCGTCGTAGCGCGCGAGCAGCCCCTGCCCCGGGGCGAATATGCCTCCTACACCCGGTATGCGAATCTGCCCGCCGTGCGAGTGGCCGGTGAGCGCTACGTCTATGCCGCAGCGGCAGTAGATTGGAAACAGCTCGGGCCGATGTGAGAGTAACACGCGAAGCTCTGCCCCGGCAACGTGCTGCACCGCACGCTCCAAGGCAGCGGCGAACTCCCTGCGGTTGCGGTTGAAGTACATGAGGTCGTCCATTCCGATCACGCCGACGGCCGAGCGCATGCCGGCGCTGCTGTGCTCCAACAGCTCGGCCTCGTTGCGCAGCAGCCGAACACCGCGCTCGGCTAGGCGCGCAAACAGCATCTCGGCGTGCGGGGCGCTCCACTCGTGGTTGCCGGTCACGTAGTAGGCCGGCGCGCGCGCTGCCACGGCATCCACCAGCTGCAGAGCGGGCGTGTCGTGGTAGCGCGAGCGCCGGCCGTTGATGAGGTCGCCGGTGAGCGCCGTCAGGTCAAAGCGCAGGTCTGTAAGCATGCGCGGCAGCGCGTCTCCGTTGGGCCCAAAGGCTTGGCTGTGCAGATCCGAGAGCTGCAGAATCGTAAAGCCGTGCAGCGCGGGCGGCAAGCCGTTGAGCAGGAGGCGGTAACGGGTAACTGCCGGCGGATCGGCCGCAATCGGCGGAATCAGCATAGACAACTCCACTGAGCTCACCGCTTAGCCTACGACGCCGGCAGGCCCAAGCCAATCGGAGCATAGTAGTATTTTTTCATGATCAGGGGCGTGCTTGGCGGCCGCGCGGGGGGGCTGCTGCGGCGCGTTACGGTCGCCTCCACTGCAGGTACCATCCGCCTGGAGGTTTCGCGTTCTCATCGGCAGAAGAGTGGATGGCGGACTCGGCGGCGGCCGCTGGAAGTGAGCTCACGCCGAACTCGTAACTGCCGGACCGGCGCGAGCCGAGTACTTGGTCTGCGTGGACGGTGAAGATGGGGCTGTCTCCCGCGCGCACCTGAATCTCTTGAATCTGTGTCCAGTTGGTGCTGCCGCGCTCGCGGTAGTACAGGCGGTACTCCACCAGCCGCGAGGCCCGTTGGTTTCGCACGTTTGACGGATGATCCCAGCCGAGCGTAAGAGTCTCCGCGCTGCTCTGCAGCGCGGCCGGGCCGTCCCGGCGAGCGGCGCTGTTGCCGTTATCGCCGGAGTTCTGCCGGCCTGTGGCTCCAAAGGGCGGTATGCAGCCTGCGACCACGAGCAGCACGCCAAGCACCAACAGCAGGTATAGCAGGCCGGTACATCGGTGCCGAACCGTGCGGCCCTTGTGGGGGGTGTTGATCTCAGCGACTTGCATTATTCGGCATCTCACACTTTGCGATAGGCAAAACATACACCCTATGCGAGCTGCAAAGCAATTACCTTTGCGGTTTTGTCAGCAATTATGCCGCCGGGCGCTGCCGCCGAGCGGCGGCAGCGGCCCTCGGGGGTTAGGACTCGGCGGGTTCGTCGTCTGCCGCCGACGGTTCGCGCCGGTCGAGGAAGTACACAATGATGCCGATGGCGCCCTGGTTGCCCAATTGGGTGCTGAAGCTGTAGTTGGTGGTGGTCCCGTCATCCGCTCTCAGCTGCCATCCGCTGTATTTCAAGCTGTACTCGGCAAACACAGAGAGGAAATCAAGCGGTGCGAACTCAAGGCCGAAGACGGCCGCGACCCCGGTTTCAAACCGCCGCGTTTCAAGCTCTTCATCGCGCTCGTAGGTGTACAGCAGCCCGCCGCCGGCGTACGGCGAAAGACGTCCCGGGCTGAAATGATACTCCATTGTCGCACCCACGTTGAGCTCAAACTGCTCCTGGCTGCTGTCGTAGTCCAGACCCAGGAGCCCGCGCAGCGCAACCCGCTCCCAAAACGCCTTGAGGCCGAAACCGGCGCCCTGATACCCATCGAGCCTATCGAGAACGCTCGGCAGATTGAAGATGAGACCCACTCGCGCCGGGGCTCCGATAGTGCGCTCGGGCTCCGCCCCGTTTTCCTCGCCGTGGTGTTCTTGCTGTTCCAAAGGGCTAGGGGTGTGTGTTGCCGCTTGGGCGGCGCCGGGAACGGCAATCAGCACGCAAAGCACCACTGCCGCGACGGATTTTGATAGTCTCATCCCGCTCCTTACGTAATGTTGTGTTCCCGCAGCCGGCGCTTTGCCGGCTCCTCATTGCGGCGGCAATCGTCCGGCCGCTCTATGGACGGGTCCAGTGCACGTACCAGCCCCCGTACGGCTTTGCCTTAAGGTCCGTTGAGGAGTGTATGGGCGACTCGGTTCCAGCCTTGGTCACCGAGCTTACGCCAAACACGAGCTTTCGCGAACGCTGCGAGCCCAGTACCGCGTCGGCGCTGATCATGAACTCCAGGTTCTCGCGGGCGCGTACCTCGCGGTCCATTACCCACTCGCGCGTGCCGCGCTCGCGGTAGTACAGGCGAAAATGGGTGACGGTTTCGCCGTCCCGTACCACGCGCTTGGGGTCGTAATCCCAGGCAAGCTTGATATCATTCTGCCGCACGCCGATCTCAAGCGGGCCGCTGCCGCCGTTGCTGCTTGAGGCGCCGAAAGGCGGAATGCACCCGCTTAGCGCAGCAAGCGCTGCACACAGCAGCACCGCTGAAAGTGCTCTACCCGGCTTAAGACGGCGACGTTGTACTGTAGGCGCCTTCACACCCTGCATGACCTTTTTTACTCCCGCGCCAGCTTTTACTCCCGCACCAGCTGCCGTGTAAATATACAACGAAACGGGCCGGAATGCATCCCCATTTTGCCCGCGCATAGCTACATTGTATGAAAACGGGCCGTTTTGGGGTAGAACCGGGGGCTCTATGATTGCTCAAAACGCCCCAACCGGCGCGGGAATGCACGCCCAGCACCTCACGCTTGCTGAGCAGGGGTGCCGCCGAGGGTGTCTCTGCGATGTGCTTCGGTGACCGCCGAATGACCGGTGGCGCCGAAAAGTCTTACTAAAAAAATCATACCATTTCAGTAGTGGAAGTTTAGCTGAAACAAGTGTTATACTTTGGTCCAGGCAACAGCCTCTGTGGCTGCACGCAGCGAAAAAAAGTCTGAAGGAGATACGATATGCAAAAAGGCGGCATGGATGAACCCGCGGGATCGGCCCGCGAACAGTATACCCGCCCCGAGCTCAAATGCTGGGGAACCGTTGCCGATTTGACACGAGCCGGCGGCACCAATCCAGGCGGAGACCTTAGGAATGGAAGCGGTCCTGCCAATCCATTCAATGGAGGCCCCCCGGGTAAAGGCCAGGGTGGAGGCCGGCCCAACTGAAGCGGTGAGGGATAGACACTAGCCGGGCAAGCAACGGCTGCCGCGGTTTTTCCGAAGAAACAGAGCTCTTGTGTTGCAGCGCTGCTCGGCTTGCACTGTGGGGTCGAGCAGTTGTTTGCGTTTACCCGCCGAACCACGCTTCAGATGGCTTTCTGAACTCTGAACACTGACGGATTGCATTACCGCTAATACTTCACTGGCGCGCGATGACGAACGCGCATGCGGCGGCGAGGGTGCATCTTTCCCTTCAGCGCTGCTCGCAGCTATCGGTGAGCTCTCCGCTGCGAAGGAGCAGTGCCGCAGGTGAAAGAGCAGCGCTACAGTATTTACGGTTTTTCGGTGATAACCAACCGCTGCTTCCGCACGCCCATGGCCGCAGCGCCCCCGGCGCAGTGCGGCGGCGCTCAGGCTGAGCTGCGCTTCACGTGCGCTGTTACCGCGGGCTCGTGCGCGCCGGCGGCCGAACAGTGCATCTACACGAGCCCGTACAAGAACAGCTTCGGTGAAAGCGCGCTACAGCTGTACGCAGACCATTCATCGCGCCTCATGCGCTTCCCGGGCGTGGCCGACTTCGTGCTGACTCCCGGCGAGATCGCGTGCGAGCTGTGTGATCCCGAGCTGGATTATATGGTGGAGATCTACCTGCTGGGGCATGTGTTTTCCTACTACCTGGAGCTGTGGGGCCTGCCGGCCATTCACGCCGCCGCGGTTGCCGCCGGCGGGCAGGCGGTACTGTTTGCCGCCGACCGCAGCGCCGGCAAGAGCAGTGTGGTGGCGTCAATGCTGCAGTCGGGCTTTGCGCTGCTGACAGACGATATCGCCGCGCTGGAGCCCGGCAACGCTGCGGTGAGCTGCCGGCGGGCTTTCCCGCAGGTGAAGCTCACGCCCGAGCAGGCGCGGCTTTTCGCGGGTGCTACCGGCGGATATGGGCTGGTACATCCGGCGTTCAACAAGCTCAGCGTTCCGGCCGGGGCCTTAGGGACCTTTGCGCCGGCCGCGCTTCCGGTTGCCGCTATCTACCTGCTGGAACGGCGAACGCCGGGCACGGAGCCGCCGGGCGCGGGCGGGGCCGCGGAAACTGGCATTGAGCTGCAACCCCTATCGCCCGGCGAGGCACTGGTTCAACTTGTTCGAACCTCGTTTCTCGCTGAAATCCTTGACGGTGCCGGCCGGCTCGCTGATTTCGCAGGCGGCGATATGCGTGTGGGCCGTTTCCACCGCCTGGCGCAGATTGCGCAAACGGTGCCGGTGAAGCGCCTGCGCTATCCTTCCGGCTACGAGCTGCTGCCCCAAGTACACGCTGCAGTGCTCGCCGACCTGTGACGAAAGGCCTACTGCACAGCAGCGC
>PWXG01000057.1 GCA_003561215.1 Thermotogales bacterium | reverse complement strand
GTACCGAACTCGTGTCTATCTGTATCGCCGGCTGGCCAACCTGACTTCTGGGAGCGCGACTTAGACATAACGACGCGCATCACCCGCGCCATCGCAGGAGCGAAGCGACGAGAAGGCGGCTGGTGGATGCGCAATGTTAGGTGGCGATCGGCAAAACCGTCTCCGACGTGAAGCAGGAAGTGCGTTTTGCCCGTGTATCTTTATGTGGGCACAGCAGCTTTTGGAGAGACGATTACGACCGGAGGGTATGTTCCCCGCGGGCGCAACGAACTCCATACCATCTTCGCCCCAACACTTCGCCGACTTCTGCGAGCAATACGATGAGAAGTACGCCGCCACCTACGGCATGTACCGCCTCGAACGTATCCGGAGAATCGGCGAGTGGTATTCTACCTGTGGCGACTAAGGCCGCCGCCAGACCGGTTCTTACGGGAATCGTTGTTGCGCATCAGAGGTTCAAAGATAAGCTGCGGTGGAACCCCACTTCCACGCAATCGTGCTTGAGGGTGGGTTTGACGATGAGGGCACGTTCGTCTATATCCCCTTCTCCGGGCTGCAGTCGATGGCGGAGGTCTTCCGGCGTCGGGTGATCAAGCTATTGGTGGACCGCCGGCTCCTTGCGGAGGACTTTGCCCAAAACCTCCTGTCGTGGAAACACTCCGGGTTCAGCATCGACAACAGCGTTCGCATTCTCGACGAGTCCGCGCAGGAGAGCCTGGCGGAGTACATCGCGCGTCCACCGATCTCGCTTAGGAAAATCCGCTACGAGCCGTTCAAGGGGCGCCTGCTGTTCCACACAACATACTCTCAGTACTTCAAGCAAAATCTTCATATGTTTGACGCCCCCGACTTCCTCGCAGAACTCACCCAGCACATCCCGCCCAAACGGCTTCAGCTCATTCGCCGCTACGGCCTGTACGCATCGCAGACAAAGGGCCGCTGGCAAGAGATGCCGTGGATAGCGGAACGGGCGCCGGAGGGATGGAAGGGCTCTCACCCAACCGTATCCGGCACGGCAGACTTTGGCTACGAACCGCTGTCGTCTCCGCGTTTCCGTGCGATCTAGGCATGGACCGCCGTTTTGCGCTTGCGCTCGGAGAGAACTCTTGCCACAATTCCGAGGCACGCTGTCGCGGAGCTATGCCGACACTCGCTTGCCTTCTGCCCAGGTTGACATGCCTGCAGTCTTCACCTACACTGCAGGCAGGAGTTGATTCCGATGCCTCAGTACACGATACGAAACGTACCGGAGGTCCTCGATCGCAGGCTTCGCGAACGCGCAAGACGGAAGGGTATCAGCCTCAACGATGCCGCCGTCGAGGCGCTCGCGCGAGGTCTGGGCGTGACCGAATCCGAAATCACCTACGACGATCTCGACGACCTGATCGGCTCCTGGAAGCCGGACGACGAGTTCGACCGGGCAATGGTCGCGCAGGACACCATAGACGGTGACGCGTGGCGGTAGAGATCGCGATCGACACCAACCGCTATCGTGACTTCGTCGACGGTGTGCCGGAGGCGGTCGCGGTGTTCCGGGCTGCACCCAGGGTCTGCGTTCCGCTCGTCGTGGTCGCAGAGTTGCGGGCCGGGTTCGCCGTCGGGTCGCGCGGCGACCAGAACCAGGGCGTATTCGAGCGCTTTCTCCATCGACCGCGCGTAGAGGTGCTGATGCCGACGATGGAAACGACCCGCCACTACGCCAACCTCTACCGGCAATTGAGGTCGGCCGGGACCCCCATCCCGACGAACGACCTGTGGATCGCCGCGCTCGTCGTACAGCACGATCTCACACTCTTCAGCCGCGACGCGCACTTCGACGCGTTGCCGCAGATCCCGATGATCGGCGGTGCGTGACGGCCCCTGCGACTCCGCCTGATCGATGGCACAAGTGGACAAAGGATCTGCGCTGGTGCAGTATTACCGTAGGAGTAATACCATGCGCGTTACCGAGAAGGGACAAGTGACGATTCCGCAGCGGGTACGGCGGGCGCTCGGTATCCGGCCGGGCGATGAGGTCGAGTTCGTCCAGGAAGGCGATCGCGCCATCCTGAAGCGGATAGAGCTCCCCGACCGTGTCGCGTAGAGGCTCCAGGCGTACCGCGGGGTTGCCGACGCGGGCATGTCGACCGAAGAGATCCTGAACCTCACGCGCCGTTGAACGCGGTACTCGTCGATTCGACCGTCGTCCTCGACCTGTTCACCGGCAGCGACGGGTTCTACCAGGCGTCGTTCGCAGCGATGACACTGTGGGGTTCGTCGCACGACTTCTGGATCAACGACGTGATCTACGCCGAAGTATCCGTCGGATTCAGCAGGATCGAGGTCCTCGACCACGCGATCGACGGCGCCGGCTTGATGGTGCGTCCAATTCCTCGCGCTGCGCTCTTTCTCGCCGGTAAGGCGTTCGAAGCGTATCGGCACCGCGGGGGCACGAGGACGTCTCTCCTGCCTTTCCCAGCACGGCCCAGCAGACAAGCACCTCCGCCACAGACACGACCCACACCTGCGCGAACGCATTCGCGATAGCGACGGGGGGCGAGAGTCACCGGCTGTCGGAAGGCGAAGGCGGCGAAGCCGAGCCCGAAGCCAAGAGCTACGCTGATGGCTGTGCGGCCAGGGGTCCGAAGCGCCAAGCGCTGTATATCAAGGCCAGCTTGCCGTACGGCTGCGCGGAGTATGAGCCCGGCTCCCATCACACCGACGATGATGTTGGCAACCAAGGCGTAAGCGAGCCGTGCGCCCGCTGTCTCTGGTCGTAGAAATGTGAGGGCGCGGCCTTCAAGGAAGTAGGTCGCGAGCGTCCACACCATGTAGAGCCCCACGAGAGCATATTCTCTCGGCTCATGCTTCTCCGGATGGTTTTTTGCTCATACAAGCTCAGTTCAGGAAGTGCGATAGTGCCTTGTCGTCGTAACAACAACGAGTGCCGCCATCCATAGCAGGACTGTAAAGAGGCTATACCAGATGAAATGGTCCTCTGGAGATAACGCCGGAACGAGCAGACCCTGCGAGCCAGTAAAACTAGCGTGCATGAGTTGCGCAAGGAGTAAGCTCGCCGTGTTCTCGTACACCCACGATATGAGCATGCGGTAAGCGGTTAACGCCGCTGTCCACAAAGCAATTCGCGTCAACCAGAGGTTTCCAAACTCGATGTGGCTCCCCCAGTAGTCCGCTAATCCATGCCAAACGCCCCAGAGCATACCAAGGACCAGTCCTGCCACGAGGAGGTTATGCTGCCGCCGCAATCTTGGCAGTGCGAAGCCAGTCCACCCGACTTCCTCAAGGAACCCGGCGAACAAACCAGATACGAGTGCGAACGCCAATACTTCCAGGAGATCATTGGTTGCGAGAATACTTGGGACAAAGGCCGGCGACATTATTGAAAGCGGACCCAGTACCGCCAATAGTAGAATCGGTGTCGTCAGTACCGCAATGGCGTACCATCGCCAGTGTACTCGCCATCGGAGTTGCCGCCTCCATAAGTCTTGAAGACCTGGCATTCCCTCTGTAATTGCTATCATCGTAAGCCCCGCGACGGCAGGGCCCAGCAGCATTGCCCCGAGAACGGGGAGCAGCTGCCAGTTCGCCGGCGATGCACCCTCAACGATGCCGGCAGGCCCGACGACAAGGATGACGGCACCCCATGCGATCAGAAAGACGAGAACGAATCAGCACTTGAGGCTACCTCGTGTTGCTGGCTCCCCTCAATTGTCGATTTGGGTCAATCTCAGTGAGGGTCTGGGATGCCCTTGCGTGATCATCCGCCAGAATTTGTCTCGACTGCTCCGCGGCCTAACGGCGCCGCGAAGCGGCGGCGGAACGAATAGCGTTTTATCGGTCGTCGCGGAGGCTTCGGAGCGATGAGCGATAAAATGTTGTTGAACTAAAGCCGCGCAGTCCGCGACTCCGCCATCGTCCTCTTGGGGATAGTATCAAGCGGTTGGCGTACTGAGAAGAGCCTGGCGAGCCGGCGAGAGTTGTGCCGGCAACATGCACACAGAGAGTTTCGCGCGGTTGGACCGCGTTGTCGCACGGCAGGAGACAGGCGGATGTGTTGCCACGGAGGCAGACAGGGCCGGAAGAACCGGTGGAGACACACGCCTATCGACGAGAAGCGGAGCACGAGATGAGAAGATCTCGAAACGGCCGGCGCGATTGGGGCGATCTTCATTGGTCATGAGGTATCCCAGTAGACTCGACCGGAGAGGCAAGTAGCGCGCGGCAACGGTCGAGTCGTGCGTGTTTGCCGCGGTTGGCCAGGAGACCGTAGTCACGGATACGTTGGAAACGGTCGGGCAGGATGTGTTTGACGAAGCGATTGAGGAACTCTTCGGCGGGCAAGCGCGCAACCTTCTTCTTGTCGCCGTCACGGCGGTCACGCCAGATGAAGCACACCCGGCCTTCGTCGCAGGACAACAGGCGGTCGTTGGAGATGGCGAGGCGGTGCGTGTAGCGACCGAGGTAGTCGGGGAGCTTTCTTGGCCCGGCAAACGGCGGTTTGGAGTATAGCACCCAGGGAGCGGGAAGCCGGCGGCGATCAGGCAGTGGAGATGGAGGTGCGGACGAAGTTGTTGATCACAGGTGTGCAAGAGCAGTGTGAATCCCACCGTGCCGCCGAAGGTGTGCAGTGTCTCCGCCGCTGAGTATGAGCGGATGCAGTTCATGCGGCAGGGTAAAAACGTGGTGGAAGTAGGGAACCGGCAATAGCTCACCAATTCGCGCCTGCACCCACTCATTGCGCTGCTGCGTTTGGCACTTGGGGCAGTGGCGATTGCGGCAAGTGTGGTACTGATACCTCTCAAAACCGCAGTCTTCGCAGAACTCCCGATGGCCGCCGAGCGCGACGGTGCGACACCGCTCCGCGGTGGACGGCATGGCGGTTATGTGGAGGGTGTGTGATCGGGAGTGTCAGGCGCAATCGTCTCCTCGGCCCGCGGGAAGCGCAACAACTTCAGAGGACTGGAGATGGCGCGCAAGTGCCGGCTGGTCACGTGCGGGTAGCGTGCGGTCCTGGAGAGGTTGGTATATCCCATCAGACGTTGGATTGTCGGCAAGCCCACGCCGCTCTCCAGCAGGTGCGTTGCAAACGAATGCCGCAGCGAGTGGATGCCGTGTCCGTGCGTGATACCGGCGCGAAGCTCTTCGATCAATCGTGCCGAAAGGAGCGTGTAGCGGTCCTTACGCCCTTTGCCCTCACGCACGCGAATCAGCAGCCGTTCGCTGTGAATATCCTGTGGCTTCAGCCCAATGAGCTCGCTCAACCGCACGCCGGTGGCATACGC
>PWXG01000149.1 GCA_003561215.1 Thermotogales bacterium | reverse complement strand
CGACTTGCGACGTGCCTAGTACGGAATGTCGGCATCAGGGCAGAACGGTGTTCTGCCCCTGCTCTACTTTGGATAATGAGTTACGCTCTTCTAGGGTAGGGGAACAACATCGTTACCCGTTGTTGATGGGGTCTTCTGCTTTCCCTCGCTGTCGCGTCTTGATCTGATGCCATCACGAAAGTCTCTTCCAATGAACGTTTTCGAGCATCAGGTATAATAGTGATTGACAAATCATTACGCGGCAGTGTAGGCTTGCCACCCTTCTTGGAGTCTTTCAACAGGTTGATCACGGTTCACTTTCTATACTGCTCCTAAGGATGAAGGGGTCATTAAGGAGGTTAGGATGATGAGTATCCCGGCAGCAAACTCCAGGATTCGTGAAGAATGTGAGTTACTATGAAGGAAAGGCCTCCAAGAAGTTTCATAGTGATCTTGTTCGCCCTATTGCTTCTAGTGATAATAGTATATCCGGTGTCTGCTCTTGCATCTGGTAAAGCTTCGGGAGAAGCGACTATCTCAGGAGATTTTCACTACAGCGGCCCCATTAATGTAAGACACGGAACAGCTTTCGATGTTTTTGGTATGCCCCAAGTATTCTTCGCCTTTGGTGAAGATGAGATCATTGTCCCACTAGTTTCTTTTGTGCTCACAGAAAGGGCTCCGGTTGAACCAGCTGAAGAAACGATCGAATTCTTCACGGATCGCGGAGTCTCAAGACAGGACGTCATGCTTATGCTCAATCTTAAGCCTGAAGTGCGTGTCATGTTGTTCGGAGTATGGGGAATAGGCATTGAAGATATCCCGGTTGATGTTGTATATGACATCGAGCGTCTGGATCGTCACCGGGAAGAGGCCATGATGATGTACACTGCAGAGCTTAGAATTATGGAGGTTGCACCTGACGGTAGTGTTCTGGTGAGTAAAGGAACAGGCATGATTGAGTTTCGGATGATGGACGAGAGCGAGGATATCGAATCTCCTGTCGTCTTTGAAGGACGTTTGTTCGGAAACTTCTTTGGGGATCATGGTGAAGGAATTGTTGAAGGTGTTTTCGAAGGGGTTACTCATGATAAAACTATATATTCGTACAGTGAGTTCTCTGAATTCAGGCCGGAAGAAGATGAAGACGTGGTCTCATGGTTCGAGGATAGATGGGAGAGATATTACCCGATAGACAGCATCACTATCCACCCTTGGATGAGTGCAGATTCCCTCTCGAAACTTGATAACACTCTTTCTGTGAAATTCCTTATGGAAGACGATAAGTGGGTAACAGTGCTAGAGCTTCCACTGGGAGATGTAAGAGGTGGAGTAATTGAAAGATATACCTTGCGGGAGTCGACGCTGGATTTCTTTGCTGAATACAATATCACGAAAGAGGAATTGGAAGCTGCTCTAAGAATGTCTCCTCAAATGCAGGCCATCTTCTTTGCGATCAGAGGTTTGAACGTGGAGGAGCTCCCAGCCGAAGTTGACGAAGATCTGAAAGCTTTGCTGCATGTGCCGGATAGTGGATGGATAAGTGAAGCGGGTTTGCAGAAGTATGTCTGGAAAGCGGATTCCGAACTGATGGTAGGAGGCGTTCGTTTTGAGATGGAGGGTGAGCGAATCCGTGGAGAATCGTGGAGACATGCGGTTAGAAGCGGAGAGATCGAATGGATGAGAGGGTCTGCCTATCATGAATGGCGGTATAACCATGGGTGGTGACGAGATGAGGCTTCCAAGAGCATTGCTGGTTATGTTCCTGCTGTTAGTTTTTTCATTGGGATTGACTTTGAACGCACAGGTGATTAGGGAACCGGGGGTTTACAGCGTTGGAGAGTTCACAGCACCAGGATGGTATGTTGTTATCCCTCCGGATGCACTTGGGTATTCTATCGGCAGACCTCTTCGGTCAATCGCGCCCAATGAAATGGGCCAACTCATAACACTGGTAACCACAGTATACGAGATAGAAGATGGCAGAAGAAAGAGAATGCTAATTCTGGATTGTCTTGGAGGCCCCTGGCCTTCTAAGGGACGCTTCAACAGCCCGGGCACTTATGAGTTTGTATTGCGTCATACTGTGATAACCTGGCAGTGGAAAATCGTGCCCGAACTAAGTGATTGGCGTTCCGTTCCCCCTAAGCTTTACCTCAGAAAGACTCATCTGCAGTTTTCGGAAAGAGATACCGTTTTCAGAGTAGAAGTTATCGGAATTGATGAGCCAACAAGAGATAGAGAGATTCTTGATCCCGAAGCTCTCCCAGAGTCGTCGAGCCGCGATGGACATGTTATGGCTAGAAAGGCTCCGCTGCATGTTTCACCACATCCTGCGTCTCGTCAGATCGCGGAAGTCGGTTTTGGTGATGAATATGTAGTGCTGAATGATTACATATGTGACAATGGTTTTCTGTGGTTGCTGATCGAGACCGATGATGAGCGCGTTGGGTGGTATAGAGTTGGGCTGTAGAAATGCATCGCGGAGAGCTGCTTTGTCCTTTGACACTTCCTGCGATTATTCCGGAAATTATGCGCTTCTGGTCAATGATCTTATAGAGGTGTTCCATGTTGATCTGCAGTTCGTTTCAGGATGTCATATCACCAGGGTGGGGCGACACTCCTGCAGGTCGAATACGTCGGATAATTCCAATAGTGTTTTGGCTGATCTCTCGCGAAAAGCAGGAAATAGAAATCTGCAGTCTTTCCGGCAATAGCAGCAAGTATTTCTGTTCATTTTGGAGGAACAACACTTTCGCTTCATTAATTTTGCGAAAAAAACAAACGAACGCCAAGGGTATTATGTGCCTGCCTCGACGGTTTGACGCTCTGTGTATGCAGGTTATCTATTTCAGTGGAAAGAGACCCTTGTGAGGAGTTCGCTTTCGGGAACCTCGTTAGGCGAATTGTAGTAAAGTTCGTAAGCAAGCCCAGTGGGCGTGTGCTCGCTCTGCTGTATCCACTGCATCATTGCCTTGTAGACAGATTCAAGCTCTTTGTAAGAACCTTTGTGAACATATGAGAGCTGTTTACCTGCAGGGATTTTCCCAGGTTTGATATCACCCTTTTCGGGCAGGGGTTTGGCAGCAATGAAGCCCATCTCAACATCGAGGTTTTGCATAGCCATGTTGTGATAGCACGCGAACGCTGCATCTGACGGAGACTCACCTATAGTGCTCAAGTATTCGATTATAGTGTGGTAAGCTCTCCCGAGTTCTTCAGGGAGTTTCTGAGCTGAAGTGAAGGTGCGGATATACAAGGTATGGCGCAAAGGTTGTTCGCTTACTTCAAACTCATAATCCATGATAGTGCCTCCTCACAAGATAGCTAGTCAATCATAGCATTGATAGAAGGACAAGGCTCACGAGTGAATCCAAAACTTGCACTGATACGAACAGTAACTTCCGCGGCTACACGAGATGGATGTAGCTTAAGACACAGCAAACTTGCCATTCAGCGGAGCAAACCAACTAGGAGCTTGAGGTTTGTATGTGTGCTGCACAAACAGGCTACTGGTTCTTAAAGATCTCTGCCAAGAAGCACTCTTTTTGAAATCAGACCCTTCTTGCGCGGGCGCAGGAGCAACATTTTCCTGTACTTCCGCATGTAAGAAATCCTACTAACCGAATATCAGGAACGGAGAATCTCCGGGAGGTTCTGCATGGGCTGGCAGAAAGCAGAACAGCTGTTCTTCAATATGCCAGAAGAAATTTCGTCCAGCTGCGCAGTGCATAATGTTCATTGACACATTGCACATTCATTCGGTTTTGGCCAGTCGTCATGGTAGACTTTTCTGAACAACCTTTGTTTCGAAATACAACTCAAAGCGGAGTTGTGATTCGTAGATCGCCTCGTCATGCCTTTTGCGCTCTCTCAAGGGCACCTATTCTCTCCACAACAATGCTGAATAGGAGGAATACCTATGAAGCGTGTTTTCTCGAAAAGGCAAGTAACTGTCTGGTTTGTTGTTTCTCTTGTTCTTCTTCTTATTGTTGCAGGTTGTACGCTCTTTCCAGCCAAGGACAAAGATCCTGCGAATTTACTGAGACCTGGAGAAGTCCTGGAGGGGATCGACGGAGTTAGTGTCGGTGCACCCGATGGTGCACTGGAAGATGAGATTCGGGTGTTCATTCAGAAAGAGGATGATCCAACAGATGATGTACCGTTGCCAGATTTTCTTGAGGGTGTGCAGTTCGTCGGAGGCTTCTATGGAGTTAGTTCTTCGCAGGATTTTTTCACCCCCGAAGGGAGTTATCTCATCCTGGGACTACCAGTTCCTGATGGTGTGCCAACAGATGATCTGGCATTTCTAATTCTTTCACCCCCAGGGTCTGTAATAACTGTCTATCCTGAAGACGATGACCCTTCTATCAGATGGAACCCAGTTCGCGGAGTATTCGATCCTGAAAGTGGTCTTTTCGGCACCATACTGCCTTTTATTGGAACCGAACCAGAGATATTCGTGTTGGCAACAGGCGTGGGTTATGAAGAGGTTGAAGTATCCTATCAACAAGAGTTTCAACCTTCTTTCTTCCCCTTCAATGATTACCGGGTACGGAGCTTGGGCTTTTCTACAGGAGAAAGTCCTTCGAGCCACAGAGAGGCTACCAGAGATACTCTGAAGGCAGCTTATAACGCCTATGTAAACACATTGGGATTTGCCTGGCCGCGTTTGAGAATTGTAGTTACAGGCATATCTTTCTGGCCTCCGCAGTTTATACCGACTCTCAAGTATGAATACGAGCTACGAAAAGGCGATGTGAACGGAGCATATGTACCAAGTCAGCAGATTGCCTATACTCGATATCCTGGTCTTCCATCTGCGCCAAATCCAATAATCGCCAGACATGAGTTCTTTCATGCTATTCAATTCGCTTATCCCAAGATCCGACAAGACTGGGACGACAGGACGAGTGTGTGGGGAGTTCTGGAAGGCACTGCTGTAGCTGCAGAATTGCACATGACCAACCTTCAACGAAGCAACACTCTTTTTAATGGTCGTCAGCCGATGCCAATCACTGTGAATTTGTTCGGAAACACGCTGCCTTCAGGGGCATCGGTTCTTGCTTATCAAACACAGGACTTCTGGGTATACGTGGGGAAACGAATGAACCCGGTTAATCCTGACATAGGTTTTGTCATTCCGCTGTTTCTTATGGGAAGTCGGAAATCAAATATCAACCAGATGCTCATAAATGAGGGCACGTTCAGCTCTCTTGGAGACGCATACTGGCAATGGTCTAAGAACCAGAGCTTTGAGAAGGATATCATTCTAGGTATCGATGAAGATGGTTTGAGTGTTCCGCACGGGG
>PWXG01000126.1 GCA_003561215.1 Thermotogales bacterium | reverse complement strand
TGCTTCGTTTCTACCCTATCGACCAGGTCATCAGGCACGCTTCTATCCCAATAGTTCCACCTGGAAAGAACGTAAAACATTTCCTGGTCAGTCATAGGAGTCCTCCAATCAAGAATGCACATTATACTATACATATTATAGCATATACGTATAGTATACTATTCACTATTCGCGTAGCTCTTATGCTTATCAAGGAGATCAGCAAAGCTTAGCTGAGGTGGGACAGTGCGCCATGCGACAGTCGAGTTCACCATTGTCTGGCAAGACCTGCGAGGGAATGTCTGAACTAACAACTATGAGGGTCTAGTTTCGAATGGATTAATGAAAGGCACAGTTGCCGAAGCTGATCTCTCTCACTGCTTCTGGTCTGCTATTCAGGACGGTTTGGCAACAGGCTCAGATTGAGCCTTTCATATTCCACCGCACTTGGTTTCAACTTCAACTGCTCTTGGAAACATTACCTGCTTCTCAAACCTGCTCTTGATCTAATTCCCCTCCTCCGGAGGGGTGGCGCGCAGCGCCGGGGTGGGTGATCTGTAGCAGCAGAACATGCTGCGATGCGAGTGCCCAGAAACAGGGCAGAAGCGAGTCTGGCGTAGACCGCCAGAGACGCGAATCGCCAAGAACGGGCGAGAAGCGGAATGGTCAAACCCAGACCATGAAGCGCAGGACACAAGAAGAGATCCGAAGCTAACACAAGAAAACATGACGGCAAATTCGCACTATGGAGTCTTCGTAGTCTGCTGTTCTCGCTCCAAGGTTCAACAGTTGAATGAATCTCAAACCTGTTATTGAATTCGGACGTCGGGGGTCTCGCAAGTCGGAATTCTCGTGTTTGCTCTATACTGCCATACCCGAGTCTCATAAACCGCTCTAAAACTGTACATCCAAACAACTCAAGGTGTGCAAGAGCTGTCAAGAGAAACTGAAGAGCAGCTAGGGATTCAACGTGAAACTTGCTTGAAAGAGGAGAGAAGAGTCTCCAGAAAATAGTATCTGACACCCTTTTCTAAGGATGATGTGTGGCTTCACGTGGTGTTACAATATTCTTAGTGATGACAGCGCAAAATGACACTCAGACATTTGGAACGGACGGAGGGAAGGGCCATGCTTGGTGTGTTTCAGAAAGCAACAGAAGCCTTGTTATTCTTCTGTGAAAAGAGCAAGGGAAAAATCGACAAGATGAAAGCCCTGAAACTCGTCTACTTTGCAGACAGGATGCACCTCCGAAGATTCGGGAGAACAATTCTTAGCGGTGACTACTTTGGCATGTATCATGGACCCGTTCATTCGGAAGCACGCGATGTAATAGAGAAAACGCAGCTAAACGATCCTGATGAAGAGAGTTATGTAGAAGAACGATTGAGGCGAGACGATGATGAAGTCGTTGTTGCAGAGAATGCCGGGTTTTCCAGAGATAATCCTGCGTTTTCAGATTCGGAAGTTGATGTTATGGAGGAAGTCTGGCAAGTCTTCGGGCGTTATCACCAGCTGAAGCTTAGAGAAATAACGCATCTTTATCCAGAATGGAAGAAAAAGGGGCAGACTCTAAGAAGGGACAACAAGAGATTTCGGATGAACCTTCTGGACTTCTTTGATAACCCTGAGCCGGAATCATTGGACATCTTGAAGAACGAGTTCGGGTTTGCTGGTGATCCTTTTGGAGAGGATGAAGATGTCTTAGCGTACTCAACAGAGATATTCAAAGAACGTTTAGTCATAACCCAGTAGTTCTGGAAGGTTGCCTTCGTGGATTCTCCTCAACTCCTTAAGGCTGCTTTGAAAAGGGGAACCGTTCTCTCAGTTTCATTACCGGAAGTGGCAGGCGGAATTTCTCGCTTCTGGATAATCCTCAACGACATAAAGGATGAATCTGATCCGATTCACTTCGTTGTTTGTAGTTCCCAGTATGAGGAAGCTATGAAATGGTGTCAGAAGAACAGGCCGCCCCTCAGCACAGAACTGCTGTTGTTTTTCGATGCAGATGAACTCGGATTCAATGAAAAGCAGACGGTTGTTAACTGCCACAGAGTCGAGAACATAGACTTCTGGAAGCTTTACAGCTTGAATACTCATGTAGTCAGCCAAGTCCCACAAAGCATTCTCGAGAAAATATGGCGTCTTGCACTGGACAGCAAGATTGTTAGCAACCGAGACAAAGGCATTATAAGAAAGCTTCTCAAGAATGAATAGGGGTCTCAAATTAATGTGAGTAGCAGAGAGAACAACATAGCAGACTCCTCTACGTTGGAGCCAATAGGCGACTTTCTATGTATGGGGAAACCAGAAGTTATTCCTATGCCGCTAATCATCCTCTTTATGGGTAAGCGAGAAGAATGACTGCATCACTCTTCCTCCTCAAGTTCAAACAGATCGTGACTTCTTCGTGTCACACCAATCTCATGTTCAGCAAGAAGAAGAACGAGCTGTTCTCCGTTCATGAGGCCAACAGGAATTGCATCGGGTCTTGCTGCTTCCTTGCGAGCTCCTGTGCTGAAGTCGCTGGTTGTGATAATAGGCCCTGCTTATGAGCAATGCAAAAGAGTTGCAGCCACGAGATAATGGGATTCCCGGTGCCAGGGAAGCATGGGTTTGGAGTTTCATTCTGAGCAGAATCCGTTGTTATGTATGCAGTGCATAGCTGTTTCGTAAGTGTCAGCAGACAATTAGCTCATCAAGAGTGATCAGATTGCCTGTGGTCAAAGTTATGAACTGAGTAAGGGAGTTCGCCATCTTCTGGTATGGCTTCTATATAGCGCTTTCGGAACTCTGGGTCTTGCATCCTGCATTTCGTTGAGCGCTTACAGTACTCGGCATGCAGGAGCAACTGTCGCCAGTTTTCCTGAACAGATTGTTCACGAACGTTGCCTATCGAAAGAGGAGTAAAGTCACATGGAGTGAAATCCCCCTGCGAAGTGATATGAAACTGCATGTGAGCTGCAAGGCAACCTATCAATCGTGCAAAGCCCCGACCGCTATTAGTCCAACTCTGTGTCACAACACGCAACCTGCCTCTATGCTTTCGATTCAGAGCTCTGGCTTCCTTCAAGAGCACCTTTCGAGAAAAAGTATCCAGCAGTTCAACATCCTGTTCTTGAAGACGCCCTGTGTTGATCGCATCGAAGGCACTGACTTCATGAACACCCCACTCCGAACAAATCGAAACCAGCTTGCTAAGGTTTTTGTCCAAAGCAGTTCTTCTGGTTGCATAGGTAGAAATACCTACAAAGAGGCCTGCATCAAGTGCGTTCTTCACACCTTCTTTAACCGCGCCGAAAGCTCCTTTCATACCACGCAACCGATCATGCACTTCAGGTGAAGGTGAATCAAGGCTTATCTGAACACCGTGCAATCCAGCGGCTTTCAAAGATCTCGCACGTTTCGCTGTTAAAGCCAGGGCATTGGTGAAGACCTGGGAAGTTGCCAATTCTGGCGGAACACAGGCAACGCATTCTTCGAGATCATCACGAAGAAGCGGTTCACCGCCAGTAAAGGTGATATTTGAGATTCCGATATCAAGGCATTCTCGAACCACGAGGCGAATCTCCTCCAAAGACATTATTGGTTTGACCTTTGATCGCCCCGCTGCACTGCAATGAACGCATGCATACTGGCAGTCGTCAGTAACACCTATAGTAACAGCAAGAGGGAGCTCTCTTTTGTAATACACTGAAGATATCGTCGATGAAAACAAGCGAGCGTGCGCAGGACTGGGAATTGGTGGTAGATAAAGTGAGTAGAAATTACCCTCTGGGCTTTGAACTATAGGTCTGATCAAGCTGAAGACCTTGAAATAGTACTTCGTCAGAAGCCACAATCGCAGGGGAAATTTCCCTTTGATCTCTGTCTTCAGCTGACGACCCTTGTTTTCGACGAAGACCGACACGTCCTTGAGTTCTGGTATGTTTGGGAATCGATATTCATGCTTCACCGTGTACTCTCCCATTCTGCAAAAGGCGATTGCGAAAACTCACTTGCTGTTATCTGCGTATGTTTTTGATTATACTACCCGCAATCCAATCGACCGAAAACGTTCGACGCTGATCCCATACAGCGCATTTGACACCATTTTCTTGGGAGATAGATACCAGGGAATATGAATGCACCAGACGGAGCCTCCCGATACGAGGTTTAAAATGCAGTTAAAGGGTATAGGGTATGGTAAAGAATACGCTCTTCTCGAAGAACAGCACTTATCTAGCGTGAGCAGCAAATGGTAAGGTCCCCATTTTGAGTTCTCATCCCCAGCTGAAGAGAGCCATAACCATCAGATAGGCTGAATGATGAAGAGTGCTCCAAAGGATGGTACCGTCCCTGTATACTTGCCATCCCCAGGCTACACCACCAATGAAAGTCACTATTAGAACAGGTGCGATCCCTGCAGGGTCAGTAAGGAAGACCAGTGGCAGATGCCATGACGAGAACAAGATCGAATGAATGAGAATTGCAGCTATAGGTCTCTTCGCGAATCCTCTCATAAGGCTTGGCAAAAGCACTCCTCGAAAAAACAATTCCTGAGCAAAACCGCTTGCAGGAGCATAGATGAGCACCGAGACGGTATTCCACCCCGAGTATTCTCCGGAAAGAACCACTGGAAAAAGGAGAGGAGTTATCAGTGCAAGGGCTAAAAGCCCTTCTCTCGAAGGAAGCCTTAGCGTAAGAAAGCACTGTTCTGCGCTAAAGCCTGAGTTACAGATGATACCAGTACCAACTAATCCCGGTATGAAGTAGAGGGCAGCTCCCCAAATGCCCTGTATATTTATCGTGTGAATGGCTGTGAACACTGCTAGAAGCACCAGGCTTGCAAGAAGAGGCAGTTTCACACTTCCTCTTCCCGTTAAAAAAGACATTCTAAGACCGCCTCCGAAAGATGCTTTGTACAATACTGTGTAAAACAAGCTCATTATCTCAGATACGTCGCATGATCTGCAACGGAAATCGTCCCTATCAAACCCTGGTGGTTTGCTTAATACGCAGTCTGATGAAGAATGTTTCCCCGAATTCCAATGCTGATGCACTACATCACTAATGACAGAATCTCAGGATCCTGGTTCAGTCGCAAGTCGGCACTTTCTTATTTCGTTCCATCTTGCTATGCCCGCCTTTCTTCACCCGCTCTTATTCAACCGGGTTTCCTAGACCGACCTCCCTCAACCGCACTTGGTTGTTTCTCATACCTGGTCTTCCAACCCGCTCCATCTCAACCGATCCTTGGTGAGTAGCCCGGGGGAGTGTCGGGATAGAATACAGGCGCGCGCACCGTTCTGAGGCGGTCACGTTTCCTGTAGCCCCCCT
>PWXG01000182.1 GCA_003561215.1 Thermotogales bacterium | reverse complement strand
GTCTCGCCCTTTATCCTGCTCATGAAGGAACGCGCCGCTTCAGGCCCGACCATTCCTGCGCTCAGAACATATCCATACTCTTCGATTTCTTGCCTGGTCATTTCCTTCATGACGCGTCCCAGTTTGTACCAACTCCGAGGGCTGGGCCTTATATCGAGGCGCATGGAGACGACAGTGTCTCTGCTCAGAAACTCCGGGTACTCGTTGACAAAATCCGTTACTTCGTCAGGAACTCCCACAGTCTTTGACCAGTTTGTCCACTCCTTTATGTTGGGCGTAATCTCCAGGTGAAAGAACCTGGACATAAATGCGGGATCGGTAATCAACTCGACCTGGTCATATTCTTCGTCTGGTGGATTGGCCGCAGCCAACACCCAGCTGCCCTCGGGCAGTACATGATTGTGAATACGCCTCTCGATCAGAAGCTGCATGATTGCATTCCTGATGGACCTGTGCGCCCGGTTCACTTCGTCTATCATCAAGATGACGTTGCCGTCTTCCGGCCACCAGTCAGGCCTGAGGAAGACCGTCTTTTCGCCGTCTCTTGCAGGAAGACCAATGAGGTCACCAGGTTCCATCTGGGAGATGACGAGAATGATGAGCTTTCTACCCGTATCTTCGGCAATCTCCTTCGCCAGATCCGTCTTTCCTACCCCGAAGTGTCCCCAGATCAGTGGAACCTCTTCAGCAGTCATTACGTACTTGCTAAGAAGCTTGACTTCGTCGAATCTCACTTACACCCCTCCAAATCGCTCTCAAGCCTCATTATAGCACAGTGTTCGGTATCCCCACATTACGCATGCCGACCAGAGAAGAATGGGGATGAACAATCCGAATACTGAAAGAGAAATCCGGTTAACGGGGATGCTGAGAACCTGGAGAAATGGAGAAAGCGCGTCTACCAGGTAGAGTGAAAGCGTCAGTGTGGTAAAGACCGGCAGCAAGGTACTGATCAGGAATGACACCAGTGCCCCGGCAAGCGTTACCGATTTGAATACATTCCTCGTTTCACCCGTACCGAAATGCTTCTGCAAGATCCCTCCGAGGAAAGAGAGAGAAATGAGTGTAGGAAACATGAACAAAGAGAAGTAATTCAGAAAAGCGTCTTCTACCGTTGTTCTCCACGAAAGGTAGCTCATTGTGGCGAATACCAGGACATAGAACAGAGTGGTCACAACGAGCACCTTTGACACGACCATGCCGGGCATAGCAACAGGCAACGCACGCAAATGGTATCCGATCTGCCTTTCAAAGGAGAATAGTGCCATTGCAGCTACTGTCGTGTAATTGGAGACAAGAAAGATCACCAGTCCCAGAAGTTGGAGTGTCCCTATCCCCGTCAGGAGTGCGGGATTCACTGAGATGACCACGGGAGTGAAAAGAAGTGGGTAGAGTACCGCGAATGTGAGCTTGGGTTCCCGAAAAAGCACCAGGTAATCCTTGAAGACCTGTGCAAGGAAAGGACCGAAGGATCTTCGACTGAAAAGCTTGAGGGCATTTGAAGCGCTGCCTGCGGAACAAGTCTTGTCTAGAACGGAGGAGTATGCTCTCCGCCCAAGCACTTCAAGAAGTGAGAACATGAACAACAGCTGCAGTCCGAACAGTATTATCGCTCGTCCACCTTCGACTACACTTCTCACAAACAATGACCAGGGCATTAGAGGATGCATCAGGGTGGACTGAAGACCCATGAACCTTTCTACAGTCTTTGTGGGTTCAGCAAGATCTATGGCAGAGAAATCCAACAGCCGCAAGACCATGACAAAGGCAAATACCGTAACCATAGTCATAACGACTGAAAGGAACTTCAGGAAGCGACCTTTCAGTACATAGACCAAAAGGAAAGACAGTATAACAGCCCAGCAGAGTGTCATCATAACAAATGCCATGAGCTGCAAAGCGGCGAACACGAGGTTCCCGCCCGACATACCCAACCCTCTCAAGGCAGCAAGAAAGATCGGAACAAAAAGCAGAATTGGGAAACCCCCAGCAATAAACACCTCCAGGAATTGTGCTTTGAATATCGTCGAAGTCTTGATCGGGACCGTGCGAAGAAAGACAACTCGGTCAGAGAAGAATAGATTCGAAATCGTTACGGGAAGATCACTTCCCAATAGAATCACAAATACGATCGCACTAAGAAGAGAAAGCACGACCTGAATTATGTCAATGTCACTTACTTCCTTCAGCTGATCTCCAAGCTCGGCGAGCTGCTCGAAACCCGGCATGAAGTAGTTGTTGATGTATACTATGAGGGGAAGAGCCAAAACGACTACCAGGATAAGAACGGCAAGTATCAGGACGAGGCCCTTTCTGCCGAATCTGTTGATGATCCTTGATCCTTCTTTTGATCGCCATTTTACAAGATTGTAGAGGTCCATCATGTTTATATTCTACCCGGAGGTCAAGTGCAAGTGTGGTACTTGATTTTGCTGATTATCGCAACTTTCGTGGTAGCATTTCTGGTTAAGCAAAGGCAGACAGAGCAACCGACAGAACCTCCGACGGGGGGAATTGTCTTTGAGTATTCGATCCACGCGGTTCAACGGATGGAAGAACGCGATATCAGCCAGGAAAAGGTGGAGAAAATCGTTCAGGACCCTGCTTCAAAGGCCTTTGCCCAATCAGGTGGTCGATTAAGTATTACGGATGGAGGACTGACAGTGATCGCGAAACTGTCGGGCAGAAAGATCGTTATAATGACAGTCTTCTACGACTGACCTCCTCAATCGAGCTTATCCGGAAGGCTTCTTGACGAATCCCCGACACTTGTTTCGGAAGACATGACCAGACAACAATTCAACGAGGTGATCTGATGAGCAGTCTAAGAGGTTACTGTGGAATCGATTGTGGCGAGTGTGATGCCTACATCGCTACTATAAACAGGGACGAAGCACTCAAGGCAAGAACTGCGGAACAGTGGAGCAAGGAACTTGGCATTGAGATGAAGCCGGGGGAGTTGACCTGCCTTGGATGCAAATCAAATGTGAATACAAAATACTGCGGCGAATGTCCCATAAGATCGTGCAACGAGACGAAAGGGATCGAGATTTGTGCTGACTGCGAGGATTACCCTTGTGAAAGGATAGAAAGCTTTCTGAACCAGATGCCGCAAGTAAGGACTCTCCTCGATCAGCTGAACGAAATACGTAGGCGTTTCTCGAAGTAGGCGGTGACAGTCGCAATATGATAGAGGTTATCGTGGAATCGGTGACCAGATCGGAAAGCAAGAGCATGGCCCTGGTCAGCGTGGGGCACTCCGGAAAAGCCGCTCCTGGACAATTCTACATGATAAAGTGCGGGGACTTCCCCGTGGTCCCGAGGCCGTACTCGGTGTTCTACGAGGATCTCGCTGGTGGAACGACGACCTTTCTCATAAAGGCGCGTGGACTACAGACATCGCAACTGGTCGAGATGAAACCCGGCGATGTGTTGAAGATACGCGGCCCCTTGGGTTCGCCGTTCCCGTCACTGGTCAACGCAGTACTCGTTGCGGGGGGCTGTGGTTTCGCACCGTTGCACTTCTATGCAAGGCAGTATGGTTATTCTTCCTTCTTCCTCGGAACGGAGACCTATGAAGAACTCGCCTTTTTGTGCCTTTTCGACGACCTGAAAGAGACTCATGGAGACAACATGGTCACCGACCTCTTCATGGAGTCTCCTGTTGATGGACCGCTCATAGCGTGCGGGCCTTCCAGAATGCTTCGCACTCTTTCCGAAACTGATCGCAAGGATCCTGTATATGTGTCCCTGGAATCGAGGATGGCTTGCGGAACAGGCATGTGTCTTGGTTGCCCCGCAAAGATGAAGGACGGGACGATATTGCTCGTCTGCAAGGACGGTCCAGTCTTTTCGGGAAGGGACGTGGACTGGGAATGGCTGACCTGAGAGTCAGGGAGTTCGGGCTCGAGTTTGCCAATCCCGTGGTAGTATCTTCCGGTCCCACCGGATTTGGACCGATACTTGCAGAGACTGTAGATATGAGAAGAATCGGTGCCTTTACTTGCAAGACTGTGACAAGAAAGAAGCGCGAGGGGAACCCTCCTCCAAGACTGGTGGATTGCGGATACGGCATTATCGCTTCGATCGGGCTTCAAAACCCGGGTATAGAGGAATTCGTCAGAGAAACACTTCCTTCAGCAGATGCATTCGGAACCCGCCTGATTGTATCCATTGCAGGCTTCTGCCTGGAGGATTTCGCCCAAATGGCCTCACTTCTTGAGACTGTCCACGGGTTCGATATCCTTGAGCTCAATCTTTCATGTCCCAACGTCGAGAGTGGACTGATGAACCCTTCCGAAGATCCGCGATGCGCCGGTTCTATTGTGGCTGAAGTCAAGAAGCACTTTGCTTCCCGCCCGGTAACAGTGAAGCTCTCTCCCGAGTCTCTTCCGCAGGATACCTTTATCAGAAGTTGCGAGAGTTCGGGGGCAGACGGTTTTACCCTGTTCAACGCTTATCACGGTGCACGCTTTGATATCAATACCGGGAGACCTTTCCTGAGGAGAACTGAAGGAGCTTACTCCAGTCCCGCTCTCAAACCCATTGTCCTGAAGAAGATCCGCGACGCAAGGCATGTTACCGATAGGCCGATAATCGCGACCGGAGGCGCTTCAACAGCTGAGGATATTCTGGAGTTTATTCTAGCAGGAGCGAGTCTTGTGGGTTTTGGCCTTGTCGGCATGATTGACCCTGAGGCACTCGAGGAATTGCCCCTTCATCTGGAACGCTGCCTTGAAGCAAGGGGCTTTGTCTCCCTGGACGAGTATTGCCGATACTTGAGAAGAACCGCAGAACACGGCAGGTAGTTGCCAGCTCAGAGAGTTTTCGAGAGTTGACATAGAGGGGTTGCTTATGTATAATCAAACTGTCCTTATGGACAATGTTTTACCTGCAATTGGTGCAGGAAGATCTTAGGAGGATTTTTGCATGAAAGGAACAGTCAAGTGGTTCAACGGAAACAAAGGTTATGGTTTCATCACCAAGGATGATGGAGGCGACATCTTCGTTCACTTCTCTGCTATTGAGATGGATGGTTTCAAGACACTGAGCGAAGGTCAGAGAGTCGAGTTCGAAGTCGAAGAAGGCCCAAAGGGTCCTCAGGCAACGAAAGTTACCGTTGGCGAGTGATTCTCAAACCATAAACGGGGCACCCATAAGGGTGCCCTTTTCTTTGTCGCAATTATATGTCGAGATCGAAATTGTGACCGCAATTGGTACAGAACTTGACTCCCTGGTCGTTGAGTTTGTAACACAGGGGGCACCTTTTCTTTCCGTAGAAAGATGCGTTGCAATT
>PWXG01000159.1 GCA_003561215.1 Thermotogales bacterium | reverse complement strand
CTTGAGAAGTTTGTATTCCCATTGAGTGCAAACGGCAGAGCTAACACTCTTGGAGAAAGAGATGGCTTCGCCAAGCTAATAGTCGAAAAGGGGTCAGGCACTGTTAAGGGACTATCTCTCGTAGGACCGGGTGTCACAGAAATCCTTATGGAGGGTGTTCTTGCCATTAACGAAGGTCTCGATGTTCATGCGCTTCTCAGGGCAGTGCATCCACATCCTACGATATCTGAATCGATAAGAGATGCTGCAGAAGGTGTTATAGGATTGCCGCTGCATATCTGACCTGTGAAATAACCGTTGCGGAATAAGGTCTCCCTGGTTTCCCCGAGTGATAGCAAGAGTCTCTTATCTGGTGAGCTCGAATCTGATCCTTGGATCAAGCCGCGCAAGGGTCAGGTCTGCAACAAGATTTCCAATGATAAGCATTATGGCACTCATGAAGACTGCTCCCATTGTCAAGAATACGTCCTGTCTGACTGCAGCAAGATGCACGAGACTTCCGAGACCGGGGAGCTCCAGTATCGTCTCTACAAAGATTGACCCGCTCAGAAGACTGGCAAATACGAAACCTAGATTAGTCACCAGCGGGTTGAAGGCATTTCTTATAGCGTGTCTGCGTATCACGACTTTTTCCGGCAATCCCTTTGCCCTCGCAAATGAAACATACTCGGACTTCAGCTCTTCAAGGAGCTGGCCGCGCATTAGTCTCATTATCGGACCGATTTTTGTGATTGTAAGGATTATCAGTGGAGCGGCAAGATGGAGGGCCCGGTCCAGGATCTTACCGGTGAACGACAGGTGTATGTAATCGGGGGAGCGGACTCCCGAACCAGGAATCTTCAGCGAATATGAAGCCAAATACCTCCAGAGAAACGCAAGAAAGAACTCTGGCAGACACATTCCCACAAACACAATCGCACTAATAATCTGACTCCTCAGTCTATCCCTGTTAAGCGCGAGGTGTATACCCAAAGGAACTGCAACAAGCCAGGAGATTGCAACGGTAGTAAGCCCTAGAAGAAGCGTGAAACCAACTCTTTGCCAGAGGATCTCCTCTACGGGTTGACCAAATGACCATGAAAGACCGAAACTGCCTGAGAAAATCTGTCTCAACCATCTGCCGTACTGGATGATGAACGGTTGGTCGAGACCGAATTGCCTGGCCATTTCATCGAGTTGTTCCCGAGTGATATCGGTCAACCTGAAGAGATCGAGAAAATCACCAGGGGCAACGAATATGACGAGAAACGCGATAATGGATGTTCCAAAGAGAACCGGGATTGTAAGAAGCATTCTCCTCGCAGCATATTTCAGCATTCCTTGCCTCCGGACTATTCTTTGACAAAACGTGGCACTTGGCAGCTTTGACTAAAGGGAGAATTCGTCTCTTAAGATGCTCATATGATACTGGTGACAGTATTTTCCGTCCCGGAAGACCCTGTCGCGCGAAACTCCTTCAAGCACGAACCCCGTCTTCTCGTAGGCCTTTATCGCGCGGCGGTTGAAAGCAAGAACAACGAGTTCAACTCTGTTCAGTACCATTTCCTTGAACATGAAACCCGTAAGTACTCTTACAGCTTCAGATCCGTAGCCTCTTGACCAGTAATCTTTACCAAGGAAAATGGCAATGGTCCCGTAGCGATTGCTCCAGTCAACTTCGAGAATTGCACATCCTCCAATGTTCCTTCTGTCGGGTTTTCGCTCAACGGCGAAATTGTACCTGTAACCCTTCTCTGCCAGACGCTCATACCACTTCCGCTCGTCTTCCTTGCGTACAGGAAAAGGTGTGTCTCTCATGAGGCATCTCTTTACGTCAGGATCATTCCAGTACTCCCAGACTGTTAGTATATCTTCCTTTCTGTATTCCCTAAGCACTACACTTTTTCCTTCAAGCAAAAAAGACTCACCTCAAGGCTTAGCACACGTATCTACAACTCTAGAGAAGAGCCTCCGCAGAGGCTCTTCTCCGAAAGACCTATTCCAGGGTCAGCAAAGCGTCACTCAGGCTTTCTTCTTGTCAAAGAGCGCAACTCCGACAGCGATTATGCCTCCGATCCATTTCATAACCACATGCCATCCAGGCTCTGTAACTGTTTCAAGGCCAGGGAAAGAAGCCAGAAGTGCCATGAGCAACAAGACTACCCCAAGAATAAGTAATACCGGTTTTGACATTCTTACACCCCCTGTGAAGAAGTATGTTCAACTGGAACTTGGATCAAGACTATTATAGCAGAATAATCTACCAGCTCAAATCATTTGAAACCGTTGAACGGAGATGGTAGTTTATTAGTGAGAACAAAGGTAAAATTCAGGAGGCTTTTGAAAAATGAGAATTGGGATAATCGGCTTTGGGGCAGCGGCCATAGGATTCATAGAGAGACTCAAGGACAGCGATAACGAGATACATGTGTTTGAAAGGTCAAGCGATGTTCACCGCTCTAGCATAAGCGGTATACGCTCCGACGGAAAGCTGTTTGTTTCTTCGAACATGGGCGGCGATATCGAGATCCCGCTCCGCGTCCAGGAATCCGTGGTCGATTTCTACTTAAGCAAACTCCTTCCTGAAGACCGGCGAACTGTACGCACTGGCGTTTCCTTTGACAACAAAGGATTTGAGCCTGTCAACGCTAAGTACTGGCACATAGGAACAGACAAACTCTCCGGAGTACTTCAAGAGGTCTACAGTGGCTTTTCTGGTTATCAGAATGTTCAGTTCCATTTTGGTTGTGAGGTCAAGGACATTGAGTTGCGAGCAGATTCTGTTATTCTTTCCGGAGAAGACTTCGAAGCCGCTTGTGATACTGCGCTGCTCGCAGTAGGTAGGAGCGGTCACGGTCTGATAAGACGTACTACACAGAAGTATCCGGAAATCGTGCTATCAAACAACACGGTCGATATCGGAATTCGTTATGAGTTGCCTGATCATGTTGTTCAGCACATAAACGAAGAGATGTACGAGTTTAAGGTAAGGCTCAGAACTGGAACGGGCTACCTCGCAAGAACTTTATGCAACAACCCTTCAGGAGTGGTAGTCCTGGAAGACTACGGTGACTTCGTAACCGTCAACGGTCACTCTAATTCCGCCTTCTCTTCAAACAACACGAATTTCGCCGTCCTATGCACGACAAGTTTTACCGAACCCTTCAATGATCCTATCGGGTACGGTTCATACATAAGCAGGCTTAGCAACATACTCGCAGGTGGAAGAAAAGTCATACTTCAGACATACAGGGATTTTCTTGATAGTAAGAGGACAAAAAGGCTCGGCAGAGTTCATCCGACCCTTCCGGAATCGAACTTCATCCTTGGAGATATCAACCTGGTACTGCCGAGAAGAATCACTCTTTCACTAACAGAATTCATCTCTCGGCTGAACGAAGTAATACCCGGCATCGGTTATGATGACAACCTCATTTATGCAGTGGAAGTCAAGTTCTGCTCAAACAAGCTCAGCAACAATGCATTTGAAAGGGTGAAGTTTATGGGTGACTGCAGCGGTCATACCAGGTCAATCATGTATGCAACTTCTCACGGGGCTCTCCTGGCAGAGAGATTCCTCTGATGGTGGTGAGCATGTGACTGTCTTGCTTAGCTGTTTTGAGCCTTTCGGAGGGGATTCTATCAACTCGTCCCAGGAAACTATACGCGCTTTATCATCGACAAGAAGAGACCTACATTTCCTGGTTCTTCCCACGGTGTTCTCGCGTGCCGGCGAAGTTATTCTTTCCAAGATAGAGTCACTAAAACCTGAACTGGTAATAATGCTTGGAGAAGCATCCGGAAGATCTTCGATATCGCTTGAGAAAATCGCTTTGAATTTCATGGATGCGAGGATTCCGGACAACGATGGTCTTCAGCCATCTCATAAGGTAATTGAAGAAAACAGACCGCTTGCTTTGCAGTCAAATCTTCCTCTTGAAAAGCTCTGCCGTGCACTAATAGACGACGGCATCCCAGTTACGATTTCATACTCTGCAGGCACTTTTGTGTGTAATCTCGTGTTCTACGAGGTACTCAATTACTCCGCGCAGATTGGAAATATGAGAGCTGGTTTCTTGCACTTACCTTTATGCGAAAAGCAAGCTCTTCGCAGACCAAATGTGCCGTTTCTCCAGACCAGAATCGCTGCAAGGGCAACCGAGTTGATTATCGATAGATGCACTCGCCGCCAGTGAGCATGGCACTAATGCTGCTGACCTTGCTTTTAAAAAGAGTGTCAGCTCATAAGAAGGACAGTGAGATCGTTTACATTTGTTCCCGTTGGTCCCGTTTTCACCAGGTCACATATTTCCTCAAGAGCGTTGTAGGAATCGTTGTTCTTCAGAACATCGTCCAGGTCAAGTCCCGCACTTAACAGGCGACCGTAACTCGCGCCGTCAACCAGTCCGCCCGCGGCATCTGTAGGACCGTCCGTTCCATCTGTTCCTATCGACAAAAGAACCGTGTTCTTCAGACCATGAAGCCCTCTTGCTGCTGCTAATACCAGTTCCTGATTTCGTCCCCCTTTTCCGGGTCCGGTGACATGAACGACTGTTTCTCCGCCGAATATCACTGCACAAGGTCTCTTCGAGGGACGAGAGCACGAAGCGATCTCTCTTGCTACAGCAGCGATGAACCGTCCTGCTTCTCTTGCCTCGCAATCGAGCACCGTGGTCAGTATTGTCGCGTTGTATCCCATTGAGAGTGCTATCTCTGAAGCCTTGTTACACACAGTTCCAACACTTCCGATTATCTCGCTGGTAACGTTTGCCAATGATTTCGGTGTTTCGACCTTCAGGTTCTTCATGATGGAAGCACTCGTCTGGATCTGATACTTCTCCATAATGTATATCGCTTCGTCAGCAGTGGTCATATCAGGAGATGCAGGTCCTGATGCAATGCTGTCAAGCCTATCTCCAAGCACATCTGAAAGGACCAGAGAAACAATCCTGGCAGGCATTGTGGCAAGTGCGAATTTCCCTCCCTTGACAGAAGAGAGACGTTTTCTGATCGTGTTTATCTCAACGATGTCAGCGCCGCAGCGGAGAAGCTGGTCTGTCATATTGGCTATGTCATCAAGACTGATACCCTCTGCAGGTTTTTCGAACAGCGCTGATCCTCCACCAGAAAGCAGAAATAGCACTACATCATCCGACGTAAGTCCTCGTAACATTTCCAGCGCTCTTTCGGTGGCTCTCACACTATTATCGTCTGGAAGTGGATGGCCTGCTTCGAAGAGCTCTACGCTGCCGATCTCTCCAAAACAATGGCCGTACTTGGTGATCACTATGCCCTTTCCGATCTTCTCTCCGAGGATTTCATGAGCTGCTTTTGCCATCCTCCAGGCAGCCTTTCCAACAGAAACCATGACAATCCTTCCATCTGTGTTCAGACGCTCAAGAGCCCTCTTCACGGCTGTTTCGGGAAGCACACTCTCCAAAGCCTTATTGGCGATTGTCATTACATCCTTCCGTATATTGTTCACGTTCAACCTCCGATGGGCGGAACTCTCGATGAATCGCATATCTGTCGGCACATCTTGTATGTGCTACCGTTTCCTGGACGATAAACAATAGTTTTCATCGGCTTGATTGCAGTCCAACAAGAGACTCATCAAGATCCTGCAAAAAGCCTTGAGCGCCTCATACCTTCCCCGATTCCTGATCTCAAAAAAACTAGTGCAGCCAGTTGAGCTACTGCACCAGTTTTCGGTCTCGTTTCTTATCAGACGCACCATGTCCTGAACCCAAGAGGGAAATCCTTCTCTACCCCAGGTAGAAAAGACAGCCCTGTATCTCGCTATTCCTCCGACGGGTGCTCTTTAATCAGTTTCTTGACCTTTTCAAGTTCCTTTTCCAGTTTGTCCTTCAGCGCCGCCAGACTCTCAAGAGAGTCTGTCTCGCATGTGCACTCGTGAGCTTGTTCGGAATCATCGCATTCGCAATGGTGATCGTCGTGGTGAGAACAAGAATGATTGGAATGGCAACAGCAATTATGCGAGTGACAGCAGCAGTGACAACTGCATCTGCAGCAAGAACAGCAGCACCTTCTGCAACAACACCCATGTGACTTACAACACATCATATAACCTCCCTCGCACAGAATCGTCTTGTTTCTATCCACACTTCGAGACTATACTAACACATTTCACAGAGCTTCTTGAGCGTCGAATATCTCTACAAAAACTCTTCTGAGTAAATGCATTCATCACGAGCGTGTTAATGAGGTGTTAACTATCCATATGCTGCCAGGTCCAATAATCCGTGTCCACTCAAGTTGAAGACGATCGTCTCTTGCCTCTTATCCTGTTTCGCGCTCTCTGCTTCCCTTATCGCCGCTGCTATTGCATGATTGGACTCCGGTGCAGGTATTATCCCTTCAATAGTTGAGAAAAGGCGACCTGCCTTTAGAATCTCCTCCTGTTCATACGCCTGTGCTTCGATAATCCCTTCCTTGAGCAGTCGTGAAGTCAGCGGTGCGGCTCCATGATATCTCAGACCTCCCGCATGGATGCTGGGTGGGATAAACTCTCTTCCCAGGGTATACATCTTCAAAAGAGGTGTGAACCCGGCCGAGTCACCATTATCGTACCTGTATTCGCCGCGCGTCAGAGTTGGACACGCTGTCGGTTCGGCAGCTATGAGCCTGACCCCGTTTCCCGCCAGCTTCTCTGCAACAAACGGAAATACTGTCCCACCAAAATTCGAGCCTCCCCCGTGGCAGCCGATCACTATAGAAGCCTTTTCGCCGACCATCTCGAGTTGCTTTCTTATTTCGAGCCCAATCACCGTCTGATGTAGCAGAACATGATCAAGAACGCTTCCAAGAGAATACTTTGCCTGGTCGCCTTGCAGGACTGTATCTATGGCTTCACTTATGGCAATTCCAAGTGACCCTGAGTGATTTTCACTGTTCTGTAAGAACTTTCTCCCGCTAGCAGTCTCTTTACTAGGGCTGGCCACAACATCTCCGCCAAAGAGAGACATCATGTACTTCCTCATGGGCTTTGAATCGTAACTCGTTCGAACCATGAAAGCCTTCACCGTCATGCCAAATTTGCTGGCCGCATATGCAAGGGCACTTCCCCATTGGCCTGCTCCTGTCTCCGTGACCAGGGTCTTGATTCCTTCCCTGTAGTTGATAAAGGCCTGTGCAAGCGCGGTATTTGTCTTGTGACTACCTGTGGGCGACACACCCTCATACTTATAGTAAATCCTTGCAGGTGTCTCAAGAATCTCCTCCAGTCTTGTAGCACGAATAAGTGGGGTAGGGCGAAATACCGCATACTCGTCAAGGACCTCTTCAGGGATAGGTATTAACCTATCTGTGCTCATTTCCTGCTCAAGAACTCCAAGTGGAAATATCCTGGCAAGCTTTTCACCACTGATCGGCTTGTTCGTTTCCGGATCGAGCGGCGGATCAAGGCTGAAGGGAAGGTCGGCTTTGACGTTGTACCAGCTTTTCGGTAGTTCCTCTGGTTTCAGTTCAATCCTGATTCTCTCTCGCATCATACACCTCCAAAGAAAAGGGGCTCTCTTCAAGAGAGAGCCCCTTTATTCAAACTAAACCTGTATAGTACCTTAAAGCTTAGCCCTACTAAAGGGGCCAAGCCACCACCATGCTGAAGAAACGGCAAATATGAGCTTGATATTCAAATCCTGTTGGTCATGTATCAATTCAGTCCGCTCCTCCCACAGATTCAAGAAACGACTATGTTCAGAATCTTGTCTTTCACAAAAACGACTTTCCGTATTCGAACATCTTTCAGATAGCCAGATAGCTTCTCGTCAGCACTGACGAGTTCCATGAGTCTTTCCTGATCAATTCCTCTTTCAGCAGATACTTTACCTCTGATTTTACCATTTATCTGCACTGGTATTTCAACACTCACTGCTTTCGCATATTCTTCGTAACCTGAAGGGAAACCGGAATCAAGTATTGTCACCGTTCCACCCTTCAGCGCATGGATCTCTTCGGCTATGAAGGGGGCGAAAGGAGAAAGCAATCTAGCAAGATCAAGGACGAGCTTCTTCTCGATGTTCTCCTCTTTCAGGGCCTCATTGACGAACTCCATTAGAGCTGCTACACCCGTATTGTACTTTATGTTTCGAACAGAGTACTCAACCTTGTCTATGGCCCAGGCCATCTTGGATTTCAGAGAATCTGAGCTCTCACCTTCAGGGTGATTCGCAATTTCCCAGACACGATTCAGGAAGCGCTTTACAGCGTCCATCCCCGAGTCTCTGAAATCTCCTCCTTCCAGAAAACTGCCCATGAACATCAGATAGGTCCTCAGACAATCAACACCATGTGTTTCGAAGTACCGGATCGGATTGATCATGTTATCCTTAGATTTGCTCATTTTTTGGCCCTCATTCACGATCAAACCGTGACCTCTGAAAGATTTGAACGGTTCCTCAAAGTGGAGATAACCCGTATCATGGAGAGCCATTGTAATGAAACGAGCGTACATCAAGTGAAGATTTGCGTGTTCATTTCCACCAATGTACATGTCAACAGGCAGCCATTTCTTCGCAAGATCGTCATCGAAGGGGCTGGCTTCATTATCCGGGGAGACGTATCTCAAAAAGTACCATGCAGAATCCAGAAAATTGTCGTTCACGTCAGTCTCTCTCTTTGCAGGGCCACTGCATTCTGGACATTCTGTATGCACAAATTCTTCATTTCTCGCGAGTGGAGATTTTCCGCTGCCGTCAGGAACGTAATCGTCAGTTTCGGGAAGTAGCACAGGAAGTTGCTCCTCGGGGACAGGCACCGTTCCGCATTTGTCACAGTAGACAATTGGAATCGGGGGTCCCCAGTACCGCTGACGAGATACACACCAGTCATGAAGGTGATAGGTAACCGAAGAACTCATGCTTCCATGTATCTTGTCCACGTCAGCTATGAAATCCTCGCTTCTTCTTTCCGTATGCTTCCCGCTATTGATCATCTTGCCGTAACCGGTAAATGGGAGCTCAGCGCTCTCACATGCAATAACCTGTTTGATCGGGAGTTCATACTTGAGCGCAAAATCAAAATCTCGTTCGTCGTGAGCAGGAACAGCCATTACTGCACCGGTGCCGTATTCCGCAAGCACATAGTCCGCCACCCAGATCTGCAGCTTTTCTCCGGTTAGTGGATGCTTCGCGTAACTGCCCGTAAACATACCTCTCTTTTCTCTTTTGATCGAGGTTCTGGTTGCTATATCCATTTTCTCAACGTCTTGCATGAAGTGCTTGAACTCGTCTTTCTTCTCAGCTATTACAAGAGCTGGAGCATGCTCGAATTCAGGAGCAACAACCAGATAAGTCACCCCATACACGGTATCCGGTCTGGTGGTGAAGGCCTCGAGCTCCGGGCCACCGTTTTCCAAAGGGAACCTGATCACTGCACCAGAAGATTTTCCAATCCAGCTTCTTTGAATACTCTTTGTAGTCTCGGTCCAGTCAAGCTTTTCGAGGTTCTTGAGAAGCCTCTCTGCATATCTCGTAATCTCGAAGAACCACTGACTCGTTTCCTTTCTGGTTGCCTGAGAATCGCATCTTTCGCATCTACCATCAATTACCTGCTCATCTGCCAGCACGGTCTTGCAGTTCGGGCACCAATTCACTCGTGAGAGTTTCTTGTTGGCTAGCCCAGCCTTGAAGAGTTTGACAAAAATCCATTGTGTCCATTTGTAGTATTCCGGAGAGGATGTTATTACCTCGCTTCGCCAGTCATAAATCGCTCCGATTCTCTTGAGTTGCATCTCTCTGAAATACTCAATACTCTCCGGAGTAAGCTCTGCGGGGTGTCTATCGACCCTAAGCGCGTAGTTCTCACTGTGGATACCAAAGGCATCGAACCCTATCGGCTCGAAGACATCATGGCCCTTCAATCTCATGAAACGCCCATAGACGTCTGAGCCTATGAAAGAGTACATGTTACCGATGTGAAGCCCTGAAGCCGACGGATAGGGGAACATCATGAGGTTGTAAAAGGGCTTCTGGGCGTTCTGCAGGTCTACTTCAAAGAGGCGTCTTTCTGAATACAAGCGCTGCCATTTTTCTTCTACCTTCAAGAAGTCGTACATCAAAACCCTCCGTTAGTGCGGAAAAGCCGTCCGGATTCCTTATTCTTCACATTATAGCACGTGTTCAGGGTTTCAGCAGAAAGACAAGCCGCGCTCATTTGACCAGGGGGAGTGCCACTACAAACATTTTCCCGGCATGTGTCCTAGATCGACACTGCTAGTCCCTCCGATGACTGACACGTCGTGTTCAAGCGGGTCCAGACCTGGAACTGCTCTGGAAGCTTTCGAGCACTTGGTACTGAAAGCTCTGTAGAAGCGTTCTTTTGTCAATTTTGCGAGAAAATTTGATTCTCGAAGTGTGAATTGCGTGGGGAGGCCCCGAAAGCAAAAAGCAGGCTCTCCGATAAGAGTAACAGAGCATGGCAGTCAGTATGCGTAGGTTGCTGCCGGCAAACTATGTGCGACTTCTGAGTGACGTGAACTCATAGTGAACGAATCGATTATCTGTCCTTCATTATCGATGCACTCGAAGAACAGCACTCCATCACTGTAATGAGCAACAAGAAAATGATGCGCCCTGACAGCAGTTATCAGGCTGTCATCTCCTTCCCTGAGCGAATAGAGTGGCGCTCCACCCCCAGCCGTCACAATATACGTAATCCTGCCCCTTTCTATCCTCTGGTAGGCATGATCGTGACCGTTAAAAACTATGTCGACCTGAAATTCCTCAAATACGGGAACAAGGTATTCCTTTATGTACTTATGATCGCCGTGGTAACCGAAGCTGTAAGCAGTATGATGAAACGCGACGACCGTGAATGCCGGATCTCTATCGGTCTCTCGTTTCAAGGTGTCTATTAACCATCTGTACTGCTCAGAGTAGTTATCGAATCTCTCGTTACTATTCAGCACAATGAAGAGAATATCTGAGTACCAGAAGTGGTAGTAATGACCTTTTCCAGGAGGATTGAAAAATCTCATGTAGTTGACGGCATCCTTTTCGTGGTTTCCGATCACAGGATAATACACTGTTTCCTCAAGGAGAGATATTGTAGCAAAAAACTCCAGCCATTCATCGATATGGGCGTCGTCGTAGACCATGTCGCCCGTGTTTATTACTATGGAGGGGTCGTGCCTTGCGATCCCGCGAACAATCTCCATATGAACACGTGGATTATTCCGGTTGTCACCGTAAACCGCGAAGACAAAAGAAGTTCCTCTTTCCGGAGCGGTCCTGAGAGTTCCCATCCGTGAGAAAGAAAAGCCTTCGGAAAAGCTGTGAACTCCGTATGTGTAATTCGTTCCGGCAGCTAAGCCGGTTATCCTGAAAGAATGCAGGCTTGACAGGGAATCGTTCAGGCTCGAGAAGACGATGTTGCCTTCGGTGTCCCGTACAAAGATCGAAGCATCTGCAGGCTGTTCGGTGATCCAGTTTATGGTTATCTCAGCAGTAGTGACATCCGTCAGATAAACACCCAGACAAATCGCGGGCAGAACCAGAAGAACAACCACAAGAAGTCTTGTCAAGCCTGCTCACTCCTCATTTCACGAAAGTAATAGCAAAAACATGTATGTTGACTCGTTCAGGAAATCCAATACCAGCAAGCCTTCCCTCAGGAATATTGTAGCATCTGACGTACAACCTGCACTGGATTCTTTCTACGTTTCCTGCATTGTCGTACCTGAAGGGTAAAGAAGCAGCAATTTTCTCACCGAATCTGGATATGCCACACCAATCGGAAAAGCCCAGAAGAATCCTGTGAACTGAACCGTCGTCGTATACCAGTTCAATATACTCCTCGTAGTCACCCTGCTCAGACGAACCGAGGAAGCATATTTGGCTTGCTTCGACAGACAGATTGACTCGTTGTCCCATCAACCTGAAGTTGTCTTTTTCTCCGAAAGCCATCATGAAAGAGACATCATCCACGAATAACAGGCCGTCTTTCAGGAGTCTTTCTATTTCGCGCTGTGGGTAGGAAGCCCCAACCACTCCTCCGAAGTTGTCAAAGTTTGCTTCTCTTCTTTCATCAGGCAATGCCATACCCTTGTTGTTCAGCAGGGGATCGATCACAGCATGTAAAACACCGTTCTTGTCGATTAACTCAACTGCGTATCTCTCAACCCGCTCCTCATCAAAAGGGACAAACAGAGGATCTCCTTCAGCCCTGGCATATTCCATGCCTAAGAGCCCATCTCTTTCCTTCAGGCTTCTGTTGAATAGCATGGTGCTTTCATGATTATCCGAATAGATACCTACTACCGCGGGAACCAGGATGAGTTGATCGATTTCCACTGACCTGCCCGCAGGAATTCGCGCAGATACGCTGAGCCTGGCTGCTTCTCCAGTACCCCTGATTTCGCCGATCTTGATTATTCGGTTCGGACCAGCAGCTAATCTTTCAGTAACCCTTTCGGCACCGTAGCGCACTGTGAATTCCAGGTCGATGTCTGCAGGACACCTGAACAGGGAGACGTGTACTTCATAATCAACACCGGGAAGCAGTATATCCGTCCTTAGCAGAAGCGTATCCGAAAAACTCACCAGGGCTCCGCCGGAAGCGGCTCCGTCTCTGATTATCTGAGCAGGAGAAAGTCCAAAATCGAGTGTTTCCGCTTCAAGAATATATCCCGGCGTTCTTACTGAGTTCCCTACAGAGGAATAGGCTCGAATAGCTGCCGGAAGTCGCTCAACTGCCTGAAAGCTGAGCAGCATCGAAATGGTAGACTCTGCACCTGCATTGAGGTTTCTGTGAGTCCTTTCGAGTCCATCGAGTCCTTCTCCATTAGGACCTACCATAGGAAGTCTAAGATGGTTCATGCCCAGAAACCAGCTGTTGAGAATGGCAGCCATAATGCCGTAGATATCCTCGTCTGTGGCATTGAACAGCCTGTGTAACCCGTTCACATGCACTTCTGCGGCATATGCGATTTGCTCATAAAGCACAACATTCCTGCTTATCCTGTAGACAGGTCCCAGAGAAAGCAACATTGGCACTGAAGTCTTCGCCGCTTCCACAGCAGCATCAAGGAATGCTTCGTTGGCGGTTACTTCATATGCAGCAACAAGGGCCTCGATTTCTCTCGACCCCCATCCGTTCCAGTTGAAATCTTCGATTCCCTCGTCGAATAAGCCATAGACCAACCCTGGAGACCTTACCAGCCTATTTGACAGCGCATTTGCCGATGCTCCTATGAAAGCCAGGACGGCTTCATCTCTGTGAAGCGCAGCATATTCTGCAGCTCCCAACAGCATAACTGAGGTCATGTCTGCATAACCATGAAGTAGTCCGTCTTCGACGTAACTGTTAAGCACTCTGAATGCTCTGCGGGCAGCTGATGCAAGAATTTCCGAATACTCTATGTCATATTCGCCATAGACTCTGGCCCCTGCTGAAAGGGCCCAATACGCCCTCGCGGCCCACCAGTTTCCTCCTTTTCGAGAAGTCGGGCCGTGCTTGTTAATTGTTCCGTCCTCAAAGACAAAGTTGAAGAAGTCCCCGTCGTGATCCTGCATTTTCAGAACGAATTCGAGAGACTCGCGTGCCCTGCTGTCAAGAAACGGATCGATTCCTTTCCTCTCAATCTCCCTGAGGTAGAAAACAGCTACTCTGGCAACGTCATCAACACACGTAACTCCCTCTCCTTCGGCCCCCACTCTCTTGAAAGAACCATCAGGTTGTCTGTCTGTGTATATCCAGTAACCGAAGACCATCTGATCCTTTACAGAGAACTCTCCTCTGAGGAATTCAAGGTGGTCCACGTTTACTATTTCCCCTGCTGTCAGGAGTACCGACACGATTAGAAAGCATGTCAGCAAAAGCAGTCTCTTCATAATTCATCACCTCAAATAAAAAAGAGGCGCTATGCGCCTCTTAAAGTGTTCAATTCTTCATTTCTCGACACTGATCGACTGGATCTCCAGTGTTCGGAGTTCGAGCATCCTTGCTGCTTCGTCAATGCTCTGGCACTCGAACAGGCGATAGACTTTCACAAAGCACAACGAATCACCGGCTGCATATCTATTAGGCCAGTCGGTCATTGTTTCCGATACATTACCCTTTGTTGCTTCAAAGAGCTCAAACTCTCCCGGTATCCACTTGAAAATGCCGTCTCTGAATTCCCTGCTTTCGTAGATCCACATGTTTCCACTGACCCATTTGTCATAGTCCACGTAGACTACGGGCTTCTCCGGCATAATCTCTGCGATTCCGATTCCCAAAGAAGGAGAGTAATTCGATCTCCAGTTTTCCTGCGAAGCGAAGATGTAAGTAGCTCCCCACCAGAACGGCCGCATGGGATCAATTGCCGGGAACACAATGAAAGGCTTCCTGTCGACATACATAATCGCGTTCCGTTCAAGCCAATATTCCAGCGGTGTGATATTGAGTTGATCGGCCCATACAAGTCTTCGGAAAACGGGCAGCATGTGAACAGCATCTTCAGCAACATCCGTTATTGGCCTGGTTATCATTGGATGGAGTTTCATCATATCAGCGTATGTCTTGAAGTTGAAGTTAGTCTCAACAATGATATCTCCGGTTCGGAAAACCGTTGACAGGACCTCTACCTCCAGGCCAAGGAACATGTCGCTTACAAGCCTTGACACAACAGTCACTGCCACGGGGCCGGGCTCAAGAACTTCAACATCTTTGATGCGGAAGCCGAAACTCGTCTTCTCTTCATGTCTTCCAAGCTCTCCATCGATCAAGTAAGTTGATCCGACCCAGCCTGCAACTCTCACTATGCCGATCTCATCTGCAATAGTCCCTTCGACATCAGCGAACTCGGTCACCTTGAGTAGTCCGTAGTTGTTGACCTCGATGGTGAAAAGCTCGTTGCTTATCAACCATCCCCCATCAGTTTCAACAACTGACAGAACAGGCACATAATGAGCAGGTCCGATGTCAAAATCCTCTGATACCGCGATCTCCACAGAAGACGGTGCAAGAAAGACCAGCAGGTCTCCTGCTGACAGTCTTCCGCTGAGATCTGCATCAACATACTGATACGCGACTTCGTTTCCCCGCTCATCGGTTATTCTCAGCGAATCCCAGTTCGCATCAAAATCGATTCCCACAAGATCGAGCAGGTCTACCATCTTCATTACGACAGGAACCTCTACATCGGTTGTCTTTGCGATATTCACGGGTATGACGGCTGTGCCCCCAAAGCTAACAACAGCAGCCAAAACAAACAGAAGAACCAGTAACTTCTTCATATTACCCCTCCTTCCAGATGTAAGCGCTTACACTTTTCAATTATATACGTTCGCCTCCATTTCTCGGTATATCGTTTAGAGGTCTTCTGCCATGAGTAATAGGAAATGATGATGATTACACGCTGAAACCAACCGCATGTTCACTCATTCGCCTCGTTTCTCGAGTTACTAGTTTTCCATTAGCAATATATACCTTTGGTTGGATCAGACGAAATAACACGCCTTAACCAGCTGTAATCATCCATATTCTGCTCTGTATATGATTATTGGGGTGTGACATATCAGCACCATCACAAGTATCATATAGTGTATGGAAGCGTTTACATAAGGAGGGATAAATCTGTTGGGCGGCAAGCTTGTAGATGTAGCCAGACTTTCGGGGGTTTCAACTGCAACAGTATCACGTGTTATTAATAATAGCGGTTATGTCTCCGAAGTGACTCGAAGGGCGGTGATTAAGGCTGTTGAAGAGCTCAACTACAGGCCAATGAAAGCTGCCAGTTATCTTGCCAGCAGGAAATTGGGGTTTCGACTCGCGGTGATTGCCAGTGAACGAATTCTTCGGTTCATAAGTATTGAACCTGACGAATTCTACAGTGTGGCACTCACAGGAATGGTAGAGTATGCATCTTCAAACAACTGCAGTATTGAAATGATCCACATGAGCGATATCAATGCGTTAGACAGATTTGATGGTTTTTTTCTGATGGGAGGAGAGATCACTCGCGATCTTACCCGAGCAATCAAGAAGACAGGGAAGCCGCTCGTCCTGGTTGACCAGTATATTCCCGGCATTAAAGCAGACTGTGTAATCAGCGACGGTTATGACGGGGCTCATTACGCCGTTGATTATCTTCTGGGTAAAGGTCTGAGGAAAATCGTTCACATTCACGGACCGCTCGGGCATTTCGGTTTCAGAGACAGATGTGATGGTTACGTTGCCGCCATGGAAAGAAGTCGATACCTTCCCAAGACCTATGAATACGACGAAAAGAACGACAACATGGAGGCGATTATTGACCTGATGCTCAAGAGCTACGGTCTGCCTGAAGCAATCTTTGGAGCCAATGATACTGTTGCCATCAGGGCTATGGAAGAACTGAAGAAAAGAAGAGTGAGAGTTCCCGAAGAGGTTTCCATTGTTGGTTTTGATGACATCGTAAGCGCAAGTTTTTGCAGTCCTCCGCTCACTACTCTGAAGATTTTCAAGCATGAAATGGGAACTATGGCTGCCAGGAGGATGTACAACTTGTTAATACAGGAAGACACACATCCTGTAAAAGTTATGCTCTTCACAGAGTTTGTAAAGAGAGAAAGTTCATTATAATCCCCATTAGGAGGTGGAACCATGAAAAGACTGTTTCTCGTCTCTGTCTTTGTCATTCTCTCAGCACTGCTTCTAGCGCAAATTGAGCTGGTTTTCTGGACAGCTCCAAATCCCCTGCAAGAAGAGTTCTGGAAAGAAACTGTTGCAAGATGGAATAGCGAAAACCCGGACATTCGGATCAAATGGTCAACTATTCCGGCAGCGGCAAGTTCAGAAGAGGCAATCCTCATTGCAATAGCCTCGAATCAGGCACCGGATATCTGCACGAATATCATGAGCGGTTTTGCAGCTCAGCTGATTCAAGCAGATCAGCTAGTACCGCTGGAGACTCTACCAGGATTCTGGGACCTTGTAGATACAAGGCGGATGAGATCCGTTGTCGAGGGATGGAAGTTCGGCGATAGCTATTACGTATTCCCGATCTACTCCAATCCCATGATGATGTGGTGGAGGAAGGACCTTCTTGAGGCAGCAGGTTTCGACAAAGCACCCAGAACCTACTCAGAAGTCTACGAGTTCAGCACTGCGTACTCCGAAGGGCTTGAGAGGTTTGGAATGCAGGTGGTCATGGGTAGAAACTGGTGGGACAGATGGTTTGACTTCATCACCTACTACTACGCTGCAAGCCAGGGGCAGCCTTACCTTGATGTAGAAAGAGGAAGAGCCACTTTTGACAATGAATATGGCCTGGAAGTAGCGCAGTTCATCGACACCATGTTCAGGAGCAAATGGACTGCAGCTGACCTTGGAGCAAATCCTTTCTACACTGGCGTTATAGCAGGGACAATTATGGGACCCTGGGAGATCAACTGGGCCAAGACACAATTCCCGGACATATACGAGAACATCCTGGTTGCTCCACCGCCCGTGCCAGACAGCTTTCCTGAGGACGCCCCGATAAACACCTTTGCCGACACAAAAGGACTCGTGATGTTTGCTGACACGAAGCACAAGGAAGCGGCTTGGGAGTTTATACAATGGGTCTACTCTGATATCGAGAACGACAGGCGCTGGGTGGAGCTTACGAATATGCCCCCGGCAAGAGAAGACCTGGGAACGAATCCGATCTTCACAGCATTCATGGATGAAGACCCTGTCTTCGCCGAGTACGCAAAATACATTCCTTACGCGATTCCGCCTGCATTGACAGAACAGTACGTGGATGTTCAGGACCTTATGACACAGCATCTTGTGGAACCGCTCATGTACGGTCGTGCGACTCCTGAGGATGCGCTCTCGACGGCTGTCACGCGAATTAGGCGAATTCTCTGGTAATCTAACGGCGGGGGTGAGAAACCCCCGCTTATTTTGTCCCTGACGGAGGTGCTTTGAGCGTGGGAATGAGAACTCTGCAGCGAAGAGAAACCATAAAGGGCTGGAGCATCTCTTCCATTTACCTGTTATACACAGCCATTTTCTGGGGTTACCCGTTCGTTTGGTTGTTCATCCTTGCCCTATCCCGCTGGAATTTCCTGACACCAAGGCGGTTTATCTGGTTTGACAATTTCATCAGAATGGCTACTGATGATGTGTTCTGGCAGGTTGTTTTCAACACCTTCAATTTCATGCTCTATTTCATCCCGATGGTTCTTGGCTTTGCACTGCTTTTTGCATTGGCCCTGATGAAAGTCAGGTACTTCAAGTCTTTCTTCATCCTGGCGTTTCTCGTTGCGAACGTCTCGTCAGGTGTCGCTTATTCGATTATATTCTCGAATCTTTTTGCAATCCACGGTCCATTGAACAGACTCACTTACAATCTCTTCGGGACTACAATTCCCTGGTTCAGTGAACCTCAACTCGCGCTGTTTGCAATTGCGATGATGGTGACCTGGAAGTTCATCGGTTACTACGGGCTCATTCTCTATTCAGGCATGCAAGTGATACCGAAGTCTCTGTACGAGTCGGCAGAACTGGATGGAGCCACAGGTTGGGTGAAGTTCAGGAAAATCACGCTTCCCTTGCTGAACCCTTCAATCGTGATGGTCCTCATACTGTCGATCGTATTGACCTTTGGCATCTTCACCGAACCCTTCATAATAACTGGTGGCGGTCCGATGAGAAGAACCCTTACCTTCCAGATGTTGATCTACACGACAGCCTTCCAGCGTCTTGATCCCGGTTATGCTTCGGCACTGGCGATGGTTACGGCATTGCTCACCTTTGGCTGTGT
>PWXG01000122.1 GCA_003561215.1 Thermotogales bacterium | reverse complement strand
TCACGGCGATTACGGCCCCGTTTCGCCTGATTAGCATTGCTTCATCCTGATCAATGTGGATACAATGTGCAAGAACTGAGTTCCTTCGTAGCAAACCCCATCTGTCGAACCGTTGTATGATGCGAGAACCGTGCAAGGAAATGCACTTCTCCTGATCCTCTGGGCCCTCAGCAACGTGAACATGAACCGGCGATTCTTCTGTGTCGAGGTCGCGCAGCATTTTTAGGGTCTCGTCGGAAAGCGTAAAACTCGCATGAAGACCGAGCATCCCCCTGCAGTACTCATCGCGTTTTGACAACATGGCCGCGTTCTCGTCAACAGCCTCATCTCTTGCTCGTCTTCCATCCCGGTCGGATATCTCATAACAAGTCGCGCAACGCATTCCTAGACTGTTGACTGCAGAGGCTGACGTGTTCAACGAACCACGTATTCTTCCGGGCGAAGAATGGTGGTCGATCAGGGTCGTAATACCAGATTTCAGTGACTCGATTCCTGCAACGAAAGCACTTATCTCGATGTCTTCAAGTTCCAGCTTCCTGTCAAGTTTCCACCATAGTTGCTCCAGGATTTCCGTAAATGAGTGGGGGGAGAATCCCGAAAGAGGCATTCCCCTGGACAAAGTAGAGTAGATATGAGAATGTGCATTTACGAGCCCTGGTATTGCCACACAGCCTGGGAAACTGAGCACATCCTCCTCTTCTGAAGGATCAGGAGGTGACTCAGAAACGCTCACGATGTTGCCGTCTCTTACAACCACTGCTCCTGTTCTCAGAAACTGGCCGTCGTTGGTGAAGACAGCCATGTCTTTGAGTATCACGATACGACGCTCCAATCAAGCGGATCCCGGCCAATAAATCTTCCGTAGCCCTCAGGGAGCAGGATTTCGTTTCCCTCATAAGCTACCCTTCCCCTCAGGACTGTGTGTTTCACTCTTCCTGCAAGAGATAGCCCTTCGTACGGGGTATAGTCACATCCGGTGTATCCGCTCAGAAGATTGTTCATCTGTCCCTCCGGGTCGAAAACTACCAGGTCAGCATCAGTTCCAGGCAAGAGGCTGCCCTTGTCTGGATAAAGGCCAAGGCGCCTCGCTGCATTCGACGACATCACTCGTACGAAAAGAGAAATTCCCTCTTCTCTCAATAATGACCAGATTATACTCGCTGTCAATCCCAGTGTCCCTATTCCAAGGGGCAGATCTTTCAGGAACGATGAAGCAAGCTTAGCGCCCGACAAAAACGGACAGTGATCTGTACCGACTGTCGATACCTTTTCTGCCTTTAGCATCTCAAGAAGTAGAGCTCTTTCCTTTTCTCCCCTGAGAGGCGGCACACAAGCAAAGAGAGCTCCTTTTTCAGAATTCAGGGAAGCATCAGTCAGCATAAGATATTGTGGACATGTTTCAAGAACAATGTTTATCTTCGAATCCCCTGCCGTACTCGTGGCTGCAACAATGCTGCTTCCGGCCGAGACATGCACAACGTAAGCCTGTCCGTCGGTCTCTGCCGCCAGAAGCACTACCCTCGAAACAGCCTCTCTCTCAGATATCACCGGTCTCAGGTTGTTAAGGTCATTGTGCTTTGCTTCTTTAGACTGGGAAGCCCTGTAACGGACGATTTCGTCGTTTTCAGCATGTACGAGCACAACGGTGCCCAGTTTTCTTGTGCAATCCAGAAGATCCAGTAAGAAACCATCTTCAGTCTTTCTTGCAGAATCGCTGTAGGTAGTGAATACCTTGATTGTCGGACACCCCAGTGAAAGAGCCTTGTTCGAGAAATCCTCTGCGGTTGATGCAGGGTTTCCAGCCAATGTGGCGTGAAATGAGAAGTCGACCTTCGATTTCTCCGCCAGCAGTAACCTCTTCCTAAAAAACTCCTCCAGCTCCATGCAGTCGTGAGCTGGATCAACAAAATCTGCAATCGTTGTGACTCCACCAGAAAGAGCCAGTTCGCTACCCGTAATGAAATCGTCCACAGATTCGTGATTACCCAATCTGAGCTTAAGATGAACGTGAGGATCGATGAACCCAGGCAACACGTAACAATCGTTGCAGTCGATATTCCGCTTTGCATCAAAGCTGTAGGCAGGATCGGCAATAGACCAGATCTTGCCGTCTTTCACGAGGACGGTAGCTGCGACAGAAGAGCAACCATCGCAGACAATTCCACCGGTGAGGGCAAGGTCGTAGATCATTTGCCTCCCATTGTGAGAGCCATCACAGCTTTTGCTGTATGGAGACGGTTTTCTGCTTCGTCAATGACCACAGACTGAGGACCGTCAATCACTTCGTCGACGACTTCTCGTCCCCTGTCAGCAGGAAGTGCATGCATGTATATTGCATGTCTTGCAGCAAGCTCCATTCTTTCTGGTGTGCAGATCCAGTTTTTGTGTTTACGGACCTCTGTCATAATCTCGTCAGGGCTGTCCGATACATAGAAGCCTCCCCAAGACTTGGGAATCACCACATCCGCATCTTTGAAGGCCTCGTCCATGTCGTGAGAAATGGAGAACCTCGATCCGGACTTCTCAGCGTTTGCCTTTGCTTTCTCCACAATCTCGGGCATCAATTCAAAACCCTTGGGGTATGCCAAAGTGACATCGATGCCGTATCGGGGGAGAGCCAGGATCTGCGATTGTGGAACCGAAAGAGGCTTTAGATGACTTTCCGCATAAGCCCACGAAATAGTCACCTTGAGACCACGTGTGTTAACTCCAAACCTTTCCCTGATCGTCATGAGATCTGCCATGACCTGCATCGGATGGTAGTAATCGTCCTGAAGGTTAAGAACAGGAACTGACGAATGCTTTGCGAGTTCATTCAGGAAGGCATTTCCGATACCGAAAGAACAGTGCCGAACCGCAATAGCATGTCCAAAACGCGAAAATATCATTGCTGTGTCACGCGCCACTTCACCGTGCGCAGTCTGCATTGTCTTCGGATTGAGATAGTGCGCATGACCTCCGAGTTGAGTAATGCCGGCCTCAATAGAGTTTCGCGTTCTTGTCGATTCGTCAAAGAAAATCATGAAAACAGTCTGATACGGCAACCACGGAGTCAGTTCACCTACTGCAAAACGTCTTTTGAGATCAAGGGAGAGATCAACGATAAGGTCAAGCTCTTCTCTGGTGAAGTCCTGTGTGGAGATGAAATGCCTGCCTCTGAACATACTACTCACGTTCAGCACCTCTCATTCTGTGATTTTCGTAGGTAGAAGAGCATATACAGCCGCTGCTTCTACAAGGTGTTCAATACTCACCTGGTCATCCGGCGAGTGTGCGTAAATCTCGTTGCCCGGTCCAAATCCCACTGTTGGAATATTGTAAAGACCGGCAGTCACAGCGCCGTTTGTCGAAAAACCCCACTTGCCCAACACCGGTTCTGAACCGAGAACTTCTTTGTAAGCCTGTATTGTCCTCTTCACAAGAGGATGATCAGGTTCCATTACCCATGTCGGAAAGTACTTCTCCATCGGGAAGGTGACCCCCGTGTAAGATTGTCTCTCATAAACAAGAGGGAGTATTTCTGCCTCGGTGCGCGACGTGGTGAAAATCTCTTCGAGTTCTTCCCTCACAATCCCCCTGGTCTCACCGGCCGTTAAGCGCCGATCGATCTGGATGGTGCACTGGTCTGGCACAGCGTTCTGAGAAGGAGACGTGAAGAAAATCTGAGTGACAGCTACGCTACCCTTACCGAGAAAATCGTCCGACTCAAGCCTGTCGTTCAAAAGAGAGATTCCCTGTATAAGGGGAACCATTTTGTAGATTGCGTTGACTCCTCGTTCAGGGGCACTCGCATGACAGGAGCGTCCTTCCGTTCTTATCTGCAGTTCGATCCGACCCCGGTGACCCCTGTATACGTTCAGATCGGTAGGTTCGCTGATTACGACATAGTCCGGAGATATCTCCTTGTTGTCGATTATATACTTCCAGCAGAGTCCGTCACAATCCTCTTCCATGACTGTTCCTGTCACATAAAGTGTGAAATCACCAGCACCGAGTTCTTCCTTCATTATCTTAGCTCCGTATACAAGTGATGCCATTCCTGCTTTCTGGTCCGATGCTCCCCTGCCATATACTATGCCCTCCTTAACCACGGCTCCGAATGGATCAACATCCCAGAGGCTTTCATTTCCGACTTCCACGGTGTCAATGTGGGCATCCATTGCAATGACTTTTCTGCCGGTCCCGATTTTTCCGATTACGTTGCCGAGCGGATCGATTGTCACATTATCAAAACCGACTCTCTCCATTTCGTTGGCAATCCGTGATATGACATGCTTCTCCTGTCCGGAAAAACTTGGGATTTTCACGATGTCGCGGAGAAACGACACAATATCTGTCTCATGAAGCCGAGCAGCTTTCAGAAGGTTGTTAATATGCATTTGATCCCCCTTTCCGGTTGTTGCTTCAACTATAGCATCATTTCATCACGCTTCAAAGCCCCGGCAATGCGAATCATCAAGACCCCCGATGATAGAATCGCAGTGGAGGTGTTTCTGTGAAGAAGCTGCTGAAAAACATACATACTTTGGCAACGATGAACGATGACAATCTGACAATTGCAGGCGCGTACATCCTGGTTGAAGATAACGTGATCAGAGAAGTTGGCTCAGGCGATCCTCCGGAAACGTGCCATGCAGATGAGGTGATAGATCTCTCAAAACATGTAGTACTTCCTGGTCTCGTAAACACTCACCACCACCTTTACCAGTCGCTTTTCAGGAACGTTAGGGAGGTAGCTTCTGCGAAGTTGTTTGACTGGTTGACGTACCTCTACCGTTTGTGGGAGAAGCTTGATGATGAAGCTATCGCCGTTAGCACCAGAATTGCAGTTTACGAGATGATGAAGTCTGGAGTGACCACGACTACAGACATGCTTTATCTGCACCCAAGAGACAGGAACAATTTCATCGATACGGAGATAGAGGCGGCTAAAGAATGCGGAGTAAGATTTCATCCCACTCGAGGTTCCATGTCCCTTTCGGAGAAAGACGGGGGGCTGCCGCCCGACAGTGTCGTTCAGACCCACGACCAGATCGTTGAAGATTCGATCAGAGTGATAGAGAAGTACCATGATCCAGCTAAGTTCTCAATGCTCCGCATTGCACTGGCACCCTGCTCCCCTTTTTCTGTTACCGAGAGCTCGCTGATCGATACCGTGAAGCTCGCGGAAGAATACGATGTGCTACTCCACACTCACCTTGCCGAAACGAAAGATGAAGAAGAGTTCTGTAGAAAGACGAGAGGTCTGCGCCCGGTGGACTACATGGATAACGTCGGATGGTTGAATCCTCGCGTATGGTTCGCACACGTTGTGTGGGTCGACGATGCCGATATCGGAAAACTCAAGGCGAGCGATTGCGGCATTGCTCACTGTCCTTCTTCGAACATGCGGTTGGGTTCCGGAGTATCTCCGGTGCGAAAGATGCTGAACACAAAGCTGAGAATTGGGCTGGCAGTTGACGGTAGTGCGTCAAATGATACCGGAAATATGTTGCTCGAAGTTCGGAACATGTTGTTGCTCCAGCGTGTCGCCGGTGGAGCAGAGGCGCTTACTCCCCACGAGGCACTCAAGACTGCAACAATTGGTGGAGCGTCAGTCCTGAGGATGGACGACTATATCGGCAGTCTTGAGGTCGGAAAAGCTGCAGACATTGTCGCGTTCAATCTTGAGAGACTCGAATTTGCAGGCGGAGTCTCAGAACCTGTCGGTTCCCTTGTAATGTGTGATGCTAAGCAAGCAGACTTCGTCATGATTAACGGACACATCAGGGTAAAGGATGGCGAGTTTGTTGACAGAAGCATTCCCGATCTGATAAGGAGGCACAACGAAATCTCCCACAAACTTGTGAATAGAGAAAGCTAAGGATTATGCCTGTAATCATTCGTAGTCCTTTCAGAAAGCTTTTGGCAGGCATTCTCCATTCATAGCCGTCAAGATGACACCCTCTGTGATGTGCTATAATTAACAATCACAGCTGCTAGAAACTGAAAGGGTGTCCTACAGTGGTTCTCATGCTACTTCCGGCGATCTTTTTTGGTTGGTCGCTCGGTGCGAACGATGCTTCAAACATATTCGGGCCAGCCGTATCAACTGGTCTGGTCAGATTCAGAATAGCTGCGATTGTATCTGCGCTCTTCATACTCATTGGTGCTGTTGTGGGCGGAAGCAGGGGACTTGAGACTATAGGCAGCATCAGTGACCAGACTCTTTTTACTGCTGCAATAAGCTCGTTGAGTGCAGCTGTCGCTATGACACTAATGACTCGTCTTGGCTTGCCAGCTTCAGCTTCTCAGGCTATGGTAGGTTCCATTATGGGTATCGGTATTCTGACCGGCATTGTGCAGTGGCATATTCTAGTAAGGGTTTTCGCAGCTTGGCTTGGAACTCCCATAGGGGGACTTCTGTTTGGTTATCTGGGTTATCGTTTTTTGGGGTTTTTCTTCAGAAGAATCCGTTCGCTTTATGTTCAGGATGTTTCACTCAAAATCGCAGCAGTTGTTATTGGAGCTTATGGTGCATATGCTCTCGGAGCTAACCATGCAGGGAGCGTGTTTGGGGTCTTTTCAGGGATAATCCCAATTGAGCAAGCAGCGCTTTTTGGAGGGCTCAGCATCGGTCTTGGCGTAGTAACCTATAGCAAACGAGTTATGCTCACCGTTGGTAAGCAAATTCTGGCGCTTGATCACTTTGCTTCTGTTGTAGCGGTTCTGGGCATGTCTTTCACAGTGTGGTTCTATTCGCTTGTTGGCGTACCTGTGTCCACTTCTCAGGCGATCGTCGGTGCTGTTATCGGCTCAGGTATTGCCAGAGGATCAAAAGTCGCCAACAAGAAAGTGCTTGGCAGAATCGTATTGGGCTGGTTTCAGACGCCGTTGATAGCGGGTTTGATTTCTGCAAGCATTTACAGTCTCGCCAGATTGATCCAAGGTGCTTGAAGTAATGTGAAGTCTTGACATAAGTGCGTTTCCGATGGTAGATTGATATAGCTAGCCGAGGTGGTGGAACTGGCAGACACGGCGGACTCAAAATCCGTTGGGGTGGAGAGCCCCGTGCGGGTTCGACTCCCGCCCTCGGCACCAGAGGGAAGGCTCGCCTTCCTTTTTTTGGGGGGTGACTGGTTGAAGTTTCTTGATTTCCATGTTCAGAATCTCCCTTTGGAGTCTATAACACATGACTTGATTGAAGGTATAAACAAGGGAAAGAAGAGATTTGTAGTGACGATGAATGCTCTTATCGTATACGAGTTTCTCAAAGTACCCAGGTATTGCAGAGCTCTCCGAAAAGTCAACTATGTTGTGCCCGACGGTGCAGGTGTTGTGAAAGCCGCGAAGTTTCTATATGGGGTAGAACTCACAAGAGTGCCCGGAATAGAACTCATGATGAGTCTGTGCAGGAATCTGAATGAAAAGGATGTCGGTGTATTCTTTCTGGGGTCGACCGAAGAATCAGTTTCCAGAACGGTAAAGGTTCTTCAGGAAGAGATCCCGAGACTAAGGGTGAGCGGTTATCATAGCGGATTCTTTCCCGATAGCGATAGCAGACGGGTCATCTCGATAGTGAACAGTTCGGGTGCAAAAGTGCTTTTTGTCGGAATGGGTGTTCCCAGACAGGAAATATGGATCGCAGAACACCTAGAGGACCTTGATGTTGGCCTGGTAATGGGTGTCGGCGGCTCATTCGACGTAATCTCGGGCATTTTGAAGAGGGCACCGCGCTGGGTTCAAAAACTGAATCTGGAATGGCTTTTTCGTATTCTGCAGCAGCCCAGAAAGAAGCTTAAGGTTATTCCCAGACTTGCGAGCTTTGCCTGGTTTGTTCTGAAGCACAAGATGAAAGCTACTGTGGGAAGGAGATCAGGAAATGGTGATAAGAAACACAAGAATCTTCACCAATGACCCCGAAAGGATCTTGATTGATGACGGAACGGTAGCTTTTCGAGAAGGTGTATTCACGTTTGTTGGAAAGAGCTGTGATTTTGAATCCAGCGGAGATAGTGAAGTGATTGATTGCTGCGGGGAGTTTTTGATGCCGTCGCTAGTAAATGCGCACTTGAGCTTGCATTCGACAGTTACATCTCATACTCTGATAGCCGCTGAAGAGTCGCCCCTGGGTACTGCCTATTACGAGAGTGTTGTCAGACTTTTGTCTGATGGAGCGCATGCAAAGCTGTCACTTCTTTCAACGATCGCGGGCGTTCTGCGATCCCTTAGATATGGGGTAACGACAATATTCGGTCCTGTATTTCACAGTGAAAATCTCGATCCCGAGTTATACAGATATCTGGCCAACAAAGTGGGAGTGAACCTTTCTATTGGACCTGTTGTTACGTGCGGAAATCTGGAGACAGTCCTTGACATATGGCAAGAGGTAATGAGCGACGATCTGTTTTGCCCGCAACTATATATCGCCGATGCTGCATTGTACAGCGAAGACCAACTCAACATGCTACGTCAACTCGCATCAAGTGATCTCCGCGTGAGTTTCCTGATCTTTGATATGCACGAAGAGAGCGAGGGATGCCTTGCGAGATGGGGAGAGACGCTTACTGAACGTCTCATGAGAAACAGTTTGCTTTCCAGCAATTCAGGCATTGCATATGCAGGATCTTTGAGCGAAACAGACATGGACCTCCTGAGCAGCAGAGGAGTGTTTGTCTCAAAATCCGTGCGATCCGAGCTCTATGGAGGGATATTCTCACCAACGATAGCCGATCTTCTTGGCAGGGGAATGCAGGTCAATGTGGGGTCAGGATTTGTTGATGTCGACATTTTTGCAGAACTCAAGACCATCATGCTTACGGATAGGCATTTCAGACACTTCGGCAACAAGATGATCGACTACGAGATCAAGAAGACTCTTCTCGAGGGTAATTACAAGCTTGCAAACAGATGCTTTGGAAAGAAGACCGGGATGATCAAAGAAGGGTATTCAGCTGACATGGTATTGGGTAAGCCTTTCGTTGAGATTGACACGTTTGACGACAAATTGCCCGTGGCACTTCAGTTGATTTTGAGGCTTCCGACGGAGGTGATTTTCCGTAAAGTTTGGAACAACGGAAAACTCGTCTTTGAAGATGACTGCCCTGTTGGCCTTACTCAAGAAGAGATGAGACAGATCATCGACAAGGCAGATCCATGAACAAACTGCAGTTGCTACATACGCTTGAGATAAGTATCGATGGCGTGTTTTATCGATGTCGCGCGCCTTTCGCCTATTCCGTCAACCTGCTTCAGCTCTTCTTCGTCGCTTAACAAAAGATTGGCCAGAGAGCCAAAGTAGTTACCGATGTTGAGTGCAACATGCCTGGGTATCCTCGGGATCTGTCTTACAAACCTTATTCCCGTCGACTTCACATTCATCTCCATCATTTGAGGGATAGTAAGCTGTTCATAGCCCAGGAGTCTCGCGATTGCCGAGAGATTCAGTATCTCCCGTTCAGAAAGCGAGTTGAACTTATAAAGGAACTGGTCTACCTCGGCATGCCTGAGCTGTTCCCTTGCAAAATCGAGGATCAGGTTCTCCAGTTCTTCCCGAATTTCGTACAGAATCTCACTGAGTTGCATTTCCGCAAGCCTTCCCTGGTCGCCGAGTTCTGCAATAGGCAATTCCGCCTCTCTGGAAACAAGCATGGTAAAAAGCCCCTTCTCCAGCGTCCGAACAACTTCATAAAGAGAAAGCAGATTTGCTCTTTCCAGCGAATCTACGACTTCAATACCGTTAAGAAAAGCCTGACTGTATCTCTCAGCAGTACGGACTCTCTGGTTCACTTCTGCAGTGAGTATCTCAGCGGGCGCCAGCACGTGCATATGGTCCTTGATAAACAGCGTAATAGTGTTTCGTCTTTTCGAGATTGCAATCAGCATCTTTCCAGTCTGTTTTGCCATTCTTTCAGCAACGCGATGGCGCATTCCTGTCTGATTAGTGTGAATGGATGTATCCGGAGTAAGCTGAACATTTGCAGCAATTATCGTTGTCAAGTCTTCCGAAACGACTATCGCACCATCCATCTTGGCGAGTTCGTATAGCCTGTAGGGAGTGAAAGGAGCTTCGAGTATTAGCCCGGGCTGTATCAGGCCTTTGCATTCACCCAAGCCTTCTACGAAGAATAGAAGAGCGCCTGTTCTGGCCTGCTGGATATCGTTGAGCGCATGTCTGAGAGGTCTTCCCGGGGCGATCCGCCTAACTCGTTCGATCAGCTCATTTTCTTTCACTTATTACACCTCCGAAGATCTTCAGAAGCTCCGAGATGTCTCTTGTCAAGACTCTTCCTTCAGGCGAGATTGTGTTTGGGAATCCGGATATCTCAGCTCGCTCCGTTCTTCTTGACATGTGTGAAACCTTTCTTATGCTGCCATCAAGTCCGATTTCTCCGAATACACATGCTTTGTCCGGTACAGGTTTGTCTAGAAACGATGACACCAGTGATACGGCAACAGCGAGGTCTATTCCAGTATCATCCAGACTTAGACCTCCGGCTACATTCACGTATATATCTAGAGTATCAAGAGGTATCCCCGCTCGCTTAGTCAGAACACCTGCAACTAGGAGCATCCTGTCGATCGATACTCCGCTGGTAACTCTCCTCGGAGAAGAATAGAGCGGCTTAGAAACAAGCGACTGGATTTCTACGAGAAAAGCTCTTGAGCCTTCAACGACAGCCGTGATAACATTGCCGGGCGCCGGCATGAACTCCTGCACAGTTATTCCGGAGAGGTCTTGAACCTCGCTAAGTCCATCTGAACGCATCTCAAAGACCGCCACTTCGTCAGCAGGACCAAACCTGTTTTTCAGCGCTCTTATAAAACGAAGACCCCTCGCAGTATCTTCAAAAGATAACACTGTATCCGCGAGATGTTCGATTAGCTTGGGTCCGGCAATCAAACCTTCCTTCGTAATGTGACCGATAAGAAGAGACGGAATCTCTTCCTTCTTTGATCTGGAGATAACAAGATTTGCACATTCTCTAACCTGTGTTACGCTACCCGGCAAAGAAGGGATCTCAGCGAGTCTTACCGTCTGTAAAGAGTCTAGCACAATCAGTGTGTAACCACTCAGATCGGCAGTTCTAAGGTAATCGATTTCGGAAGATGGAGAGACATGAATATGATGACCGTTCTTCAGTCCGAGGCGGTTTGCTCGGAGTTTTATCTGTCGCGCAGATTCTTCGCCCGTAATATAGAGCACGTCTCTGCCGGAAGATGCAATGCTGGAAGCAATTTGCAGTACACACGTGGACTTGCCGACTCCCGGTTCTCCGCTGAAGAGCACCGAGCTTCCTGCAACAATTCCCCCACCGAGGGCACGATCGAGTTCAAAAAAACCTGTAGAAATCCTCTCATGATCGAAAGTGTCGATGTTTTCAAGTGGAAGAAAAAGTCCTTCCGGAGCCTTTTCAGGAATTTCGAGCGAGGAAAAGGATTTCGCAGAATCCCAGGTTTCGCAGGAGGGGCACCGTCCGAACCACGCAGGTGCGTCGTAGCCGCAGACGTCGCAGACGTAGCCCCTCTTCTTTCGCGTCATGTTGTAGCTTTGACTCTGGCCGCCCTATCGCACTCTTTGTTGAACACGAGCGCTTCTTTTTCTACACCGACAAGAATCGAGTCACCTTCAGAGAATTTGCCCTTGAGAAGCGCCTCAGACAGAGGATCCTCAATATAGGATTGAATAGCTCTCTTGAGAGGTCTCGCTCCGTATACCGGGTCGAATCCCTTGTCAAGAAGGAAATCAACCGCCTCAGAGGAAAGGCGGATTTCAAGGGATTTCTCCTTCAAGCGCCTTCTTACATCTCTCATAAGAATGTCAACTATCTGTGTAATGTGATCCCTGGTCAGTTGATGGAACACCACCGTCTCGTCAAGTCTGTTGAGAAACTCAGGTCTGAAAGTCTTCTTGACGATTTCCAGGACGGAAGTCTTCATGGATTCGTACTGTTTATCCTCTTCAGTTGAAGATTCCACGAAGCCCAGCGAGGTCTTTGTCTTGTTGATATACTCGCCTCCAAGGTTGCTCGTCATGATGACTATGGTGTTTCGGAAATCAACATGGCGTCCCTGCGAGTCGGTGAGCTTCCCGTCGTCCATTATCTGTAGCAGAATATTGAAAGTATCCGGGTGGGCTTTCTCGATTTCGTCAAAGAGTATCACAGAGAAAGGCCTTTTTCTTATCGTCTCCGTCAAGGTTCCTCCCTCATCGTAACCCACGTATCCCGGAGGAGCCCCGATCAACCTGGACACAGAGAATCTTTCCATATACTCAGACATGTCAAAACGCACGAGCGCCTTTTCTTCACCAAAGAGATATTCGGAAATCCCTTTAGCAAGCTCTGTCTTTCCCACTCCGGTCGGTCCCAGGAACAGGAAAACACCGATTGGTCGCCGTGGGTCCTTTAAGCCACTCCTTGCGCGTCTTATCGCTCTTGCCACTGCAGTAATAGCTTCATCCTGAGCAACTATCCGTTCATGAAGAGATGCCTCAAGATTCAGCAGCTTCTCAGTGTCAGTTTCCTCGAGTTTTCTGAGAGGAATACCGGTCCACTTCGATACGATGTCTGCAGCTGCTTCCTCGTCTACAGTGATAACCTCAGAATCCGCTTCCGAACGCCATGCTCTGTACTCCTCTCTGTAAGCGTTCTGTAAGGCGCGCTCTTTCTCTTTCAGCAGTGCAGCTTTCTCATATTCCTGTGCAGCAGCAGATTCCTCCCGTTTGGACCTTGTGGATTCAAGGTTACGCTGCATTTCTTTCAAGGAATTGGGAATAGTCAGCTTTCGAAGGCGAGCCCTGGAACCCGCTTCATCAATTATATCGATTGCCTTGTCGGGCAGAAAACGATCACTTATGTACCTATGAGAAAGGATGACAGCTGCTTCCAAAGCCTCTTCTGTGTACCTCACTCTGTGATGCGTCTCATACTTGTGACGGATTCCCCTCAGGATTTCCAGAGCGTCATCCGCAGTGGGTTCGGAAACGAATATCTTCTGAAAGCGGCGCTCTAGTGCAGCGTCTTTTTCAACGTACTTTCTGTATTCATCAGGAGTAGTTGATCCTATGCATCTGATCTCGCCGCTCGCCAGTGAAGGTTTCAGGATGTTTGCAGCGTCTACTGCACCTTCTGCTGAACCTGCGCCGACTATCGTATGGAGCTCATCGATAAACAAGATGATATTTGGATTGGACTTGACGATATGAATCAGCTTTTTGAGGCGTTTTTCGAACTCTCCTCTGTACTTCGTTCCTGCTATTAGTGACGCCACATCAAGTGCGAATATTACCCTGTCTTTGAGAGTCTCCGGAGTCTCTCCGTCGACGATCAACTGAGAGAGTCCTTCTACAATTGCTGTCTTTCCAACTCCCGGGTCGCCTATAAGAACAGGATTGTTCTTTTTTCTTCTTGAAAGGACTTCCATCAAGCGCTGTCTCTCTACTTCTCTACCCACTATAGGATCGAGTCTTCCATCCCTGGCCAATGAAGTGAGATCCGTTCCAAATCCTTCAAGCTGCTTTAGAGCCGCACCAATTGGCGATTGCTGCGGCTTGTTGGAAGAGGTGGTTGCTTTTTCGGATGGTTCTTCCCAGTCACCGGTAAGGTTTTCTATGACTTCTCGTCTCATCTGTCCAAGATTTATTCCAAAATGCTTCAGAATGTGAGCAGCTATTCCCTCGCCCTCACGAACAATACCGAGCATTATGTGTTCAACGTCTATCTTGTCCTGGCCAAGCATCTTTGATTCATCATTTGCCAGTTCAATGACGCGTCTTGCTCGCGGTGTCATCTGCGGGGCACCGACAACAGACTGGTGCACATTCGTTCCCACCATGGCAGTGACTTCATGCGACACTCTTTCGTAATCTACAGAATGCTGCTTTAATACATCGGCGGCGGTGCCGCTGTCAGTTTTCAAGACAGCCAAAAGCAGATGCTCTGTTCCAACGTAAGGATGGCCGAGATTTCTTGCCTCGTCCTGAGCTGTCACGAAAACCTGCGCAGCACCTTCCGAGAACTTGTCAAAATACATCATAATTCACCTCCGGTAGCGGAGATCACTTCACCGGATGGTTGAGAAAAATCTCTCGTATCTCATCCTGGATCTGTTCAACATCTCGAGTGCCGTCGATAACATGAATCCTGCTTGCGTGGTCTTCCTCTAGCTTCAAGTAACCCCGCCTGACTCTATCGAAGAAGTCGCTACCTTCTACTTCTATTCTATCACTTTTCATTTCTTTCCTCATGCGGTCTATTGCGTCCTCCACAGGTATGTCAATAAAAAAAGTCATATCTGGACAGAGGTTGTTGACTGCGAAACAACTGATTTGTTTGACCGTATCGATATCAAGGCCTCTTCCATAACCCTGGTATGCAAGAGACGAATCTGAAAACCTGTCTGTAACAACGATATAACCTTTCTGAAGTGCCGGAATAATGACTTCCCTTGTCAGTTGTGCTCTCGCCGCAGAGAACAACAGGAATTCTGTCTCGGCAAACATTCCGTAATCCTTATGAAGGAGAATCTGTCTGATGTCTTCACCGGTTTTCGTCCCGCCGGGTTCGCGCACAAAGATGTTCTTCTCATGAGATAGACTCAGAAAATCTGCAAACAGTTTGGCCTGTGTAGATTTCCCGGAAGCATCGATTCCTTCGAACGTAATCAACATATACCTTTCCCTCTCTTCAGAACAATTGGAGGTTCAACGACAACTTCACTCTCAGAACCCTTTCTACCTGACAAAAGGACCAGCTGCGCCTGTGTGTTGCCGCCCCCATGAACGAAACGCATACGGTGAACGCCAAGCTTCGTGTTCGCAAAAGCTTTCATCCATCTGACCAGATCTCGGGGATGAAGGGCAAAGAAGAAAGCCCCACGGTTCTTCAGCAGCCACTCAGATGCTGACAAGAATGATCTTACCGTACTTGCATCAGCTCTGCGCCACAGATTCCTCAAAGGGTACTTCGACCTCTTGCCTTCATGCAAGTAGTGCGGCGGGTTGCTAACAACAAAATCACAGGAACCTGCCGGCAGCTTATCTGCTACCTCAGCAATATCTAACTCCAGAATCGAGACTTTGTCATCCGCGCAGTTTTCCTTTACGTTTCTCTGAGCAATCTTGCAGAGATCACTATCAATCTCTATTGCTGTAACTCTGACTGAAAAACGCCTGGCCAGATATATTGATACTACAGCACTTCCAGAACCGAGTTCTGTCCCTTGCGAAGAACCTGACGGCGGAACACAGAACCATGCCAGCAAGACTGTTGCATGATTAACCCTTGCCCGTTCTTGTGATTGTTCGAGCCTTATTCCTTGAAGGACTCTGCTGTCGAAGTCTAGAAAATGCATATCTAGTGGAATTCTACAGCAGAAGAAGTCTTGTCAGCACTAATCTTCAGCTGCTCGGAAAGGTTTTTCGAATAGGTGAGCCTCGAAAAGTGGGAGAGATTCACAGTCGCCTCGTCGCGAAGAAACTGGGGATATTCTAGCTGTACTGACGTTCCAGAGTGAATCCTGAACGAGCTGGCATAGAGATTTCCCCTTAAAACAAGAGTCGCACTGAAATGCTCCATTGCTACATTCGTCGCAGTGATTTCTGAGTCAGTGAAACTGATCTTGCTCTGTCCTACAGACAGTTCAGCCGATTCTATTCTTGTCCGGCTAACGCTGACAGATGGAGAGTTCAGAAATGAGACGGTTTCTGCATCAATAGCGGAGTTATCGATGTAAGTTTCCCCAACGGTATCCAGATGGAATCCTCCGGTTATCTTGCTCGAGTAGATCTGAACGCTTCTGGCTCCTTCAACTCGGAGGCCGTCCGCAAGAACACAGTCCTCAAGGACAACCACGTCTGCCCCCTTTATGACGAGACGGGTTCTTGAGAAATCGACTCCGCGCGCTATTATCGATCCTCCGCTAACAACAGTAATTGCGCCTGTCACTGTGGAAGATTCTACGGAAATCCGATTCTGTCTGCCGTCCATGTCAAGAACACCGCTCACGATAAGGTTGTTTCCCCTTGGAAAGACCAGCTCAACTCCTGGCTCAATCCTTACAACGGTGCCCTGCCAGACAGTGAGATTCCCAACAAGTCGGAAATGATTACCTGTACTGAGCAAAGCGTCAGTTCCCATGAATGACACAATGTTCTCAGCAGTGAAGCGCCGGAATTGACTCTCCTTTGCAAAAACAGGTATGGAGGGCAGATGAAGACTTTCATTGCTGCTTGCAGCAAGCCTGAAAAAGTCGCCCTTTTCGGACATGCCTTCGCGGGGGATAACTGCAGATCCTGTGCTTTCGGGCGGAGTTATGTAATCGGTCCAGAATCCGTTGGTGAACCGCTGAATATGTAGAGACCCGGCTTCATAATTCCATACGGCCCGCCTGAATGTCCCCTCTTCTATGAGGAGTTCGGGAATCTTGTCTGACGGAGTCTTTGTAACCAGGAGTTCCACAGCTTTTGAAGTGTGGTTCCCCCCTGAGTCAGTTGCTGTTGCAAGTACTGTATGTCTGCCTTCCGGAAGCTCCACGTCAGGATAAAGCATACCTTCATTGAAGTAGAAACGGTAATTGAACGTGGCCACTTCCAGATGCAATTCTTCTACAGCATCCCAGTCGTCTTCCAGATAAACGTCAATAACTCCTCCTGTATAGGGCGACGGCACATCAAAGGATACCGAGGGAGGATTATCGGCAGATAGATCAAGAGTCTTTCTGACAGAATCGGACGGAGAACCGTCTTCTCTTATGCAAAACGCCTCCAGGCGAAGGTCAGAGCCCCTGGATACTTCCACCTTGAAGTTACCTGATTTGCTGGAGAACTCTTTTTCGTTGATTATCAGCCTGTAGATTCTTATGTCATCGTCAGAAACGGACAGAGAGACGTAGAGGGTCCCGGCAACGAGCTCCAGTTCAAGATCAGGCATTTCGGGTCTATCAGCGAATACTCGTATCGCTTTCATTGCAGGAGTTGAGACGAATCTCTTGTTTTCTACGAGTGTTAGATAAACATCGTATCTGCCGGGCTCAGGTAAAGAAAAAATGACCTCGGGGCCCTCAAGCAAGATCCCGTCATTCGGACTCTGAGGTGCTCTGCCGATGGTAACGAGTACGGCAGGACGCCGACTTCCTGCATCCGGAATGTCGTACTTCACCAGCACATCAGTAAGGTCGGTTCTTATCTCTGAGATATCGAGAGTAAGGTTGCCTCTTGATCCACATGCGTGAAAAACTAACAATGAGATTAGAAGAAGCATTAAAAGATACTTCATTCGAATCACCTTCCATTGAGAGCATAGCACATGCAAAAGCCACTTTCAGCTGTCTTGCCAATATAATCAGTTTCCTGCGAAGTCGTGCAGAGATCTGATATCGGAACCCGAAGGGACCTGCAGTACCCGAAGCTGGAACTCTGGAATTATTGCGAGGATATGGTCGAAAATGTCCGCCTGGGTATCTTCGTGAGGGATCCATGAGATGTCTTTCGTGAACGCATAAACCTCAATCGGTATACCCAATTCATCAGGGGGGAGCTGCCTGATCATCATTATCATTTTCTTGTTGAGTCTTGGGTGATCCTTGATGTATGACGACAGGTAGGCTCGAAATGTGCCAAGATTGGTCAGATGTCTTCCGTTGACCAGTGAACTGGTGTCAACTCTGTTTTCCTTGTTGTGCTTGGTGATTTCGTCAATTTTCCTGTCGATGTATTCAGAGATATGCTGGATACGTCGGAAGTCCGAAAGCATTTGTTCGTCACAGAACTTCACTGAAGTCATGTCAATGTGTATAGATCTTTTTATCCGTCGGCCACCGGAACGTTCCATACCTCTCCAGTTCTTGAAAGAGTCCGAAATCAATGCATAGGACGGTATCGAGGTGATCGTCATGTCCCAGTTCTTGACGCGAACAGTGGTAAGGGAAATATCCACCACTGAGCCGTCAGCTCCGTATTTCGGCATTTCGATCCAGTCCCCAACGCTCACCATATCGTTTGAAGAAATCACAACACTAGCCGTTAACCCTAGCAAAGGATCCCTGAAGACAATGAGTAGTACCGCAGTTAGCGCACCGATTCCGCTCAGGACAAACCAGGGTGATTTGTCAATGATTATTGAGACAATCAGAATAGCCCCTATAAGCGCAATAAAAAATCGAGCTACCTGAATGAACCCCTTTATCGGTTTCCCTTTGGCTGTGTTCAGGTGATGGTAGTAATCAGAGAAGGCATCAACTGTACAGTCAATGATCAGAAAGATAGCGGCTACGACATAGGAGGTGGCAAGCCTGCTTGCAATATCGGGGAAATCGATGAAAGACGGTGCAAATGCAGCGAGTATCAGCGCAGGTGCGAGATGAGAGAATCTCTTCAAGTACTTATACTTGAAGGCGTACTGTGCGGCAGTCGGAAAAGCACGTTCGGCAGCCTTCGAAAATGGTACAAGGAACGCTCTTAGCAGAGCAAATTTTGCAGCTATAGCTATAGAAACGACAATACCCAGGGCAATGAGGTTTGCTAGTATGCTGACATAGCCTTCTGCCACGTCGTAGCCTGTCAACAGGTTAAAGATCCATTCAACCATTTCGGTGATCAACCTCCTTGCAACCCTTAACCGTCCAGGGTTGCCTTAGGTGATGCTTCAGAAACCACATCCTCGTCTCTCAAGAAATTCGAGAACTTCTTGTCTATAGGGCATTGCGTTGGCTGCGCCAGTTCTGGTTGCAACAAGCGCTGCACAGGCGTTTGCAAAAGTAACCACTCGCTCGATTCTTGAAAAATCGGCATTTTCTCTCATAATCTCCGAAATCAAGCCTGCCATAAAGGAATCCCCGCAACCGGTTGTCTCGGCTATTTTAACACTGATGCCCGGTATCTCTGTCCAGTTGTTCTTAAACAAGATCCCTGCACCTTGCTTTCCCTTAG
>PWXG01000186.1 GCA_003561215.1 Thermotogales bacterium | reverse complement strand
CGGACCGCAACTCTTTGCCCGAGCAAGACTGAATAGTGATATTGAAGTCTTATGTGGCCCTGTATGATCTCCGTACATGTAAAGGAGTGATAAGTCAGATATGAGTGCTTGGTTCAGCATTACGTACGGGTCAAAGCAGTCATGGCGACTTAGCAAACCTCTATGTGCCAAATGGATTAACGACCGGGAAGTTCACTATAAAACTGGAAAGAAGCGCTTACCAGTCACGGGATTGCATGAACCATTCTGTGAAAAGCCTTCCAATATGATTATGGGAATCAGCGTTCTCTGGCCTTTGCCTTGATCATCTTCAAAATTGCTCTGCTTATCAGGCTGTGACCGCGACCACCCAACTGGTTCGCCGTACCAGTGAAATAAACATCATACGGAACGTTATACCAGGCAAAAGCAGATGTTTGACCCCAAAAACCCAGAGTCTCCCCGATGGGGTAGAAAGGCTTCATGAAAAATGGCAGATAGAACTTCTCAAGTCCGATTCCGTATTGGAACAATCCAGGACCGAAGACAAGATTCCAATGCTTAAGGTTGTTGATCTCCTCTACAGGGAAGAACTCTCCAGCAAAGAAAGCCTTAAGAAACCGCATGACTTCTTCCGCAGTTGAGACAATACCCCCTTCTACAGTGACAGAAGCCATGTACTTGGGAAGATGGACAGGTCTTGTCTTGTAGTACAGTTGTGCTGGTGTTTTATCGTTCTCATCCTTGAAGCAGTAGGTGTTTTGCAGTCCAAGCCTGTCAAAGATGAACTCCTTGAAGACTACATCAATAGGCTTTTCAGTGATCTTCTCAATAATCGCACCCATCAGCTCGTAATTCGTGTCGGAATAGAGCGCTTTGCCTTTCTGTCCGGGACGAAAACGTGGCTTGATATTCCGCACTGTCTCCAGAATTCGTTCAAGCGGCCATGCTTCGTCCTTTCCTTCAAGCAACTCGGTTGCAGCCTTTTTGCCCGACTCAGTCTTTCCAAAGAAGTAGTCAGGAATGCCTGAGGTGTTTGAAATAAGGTGCTTGATTGTGATCTCCTCAGTGTATTCGACACCGTCAAGTACGTGCAATCTCGAAAGCATATCTTCTGGGAAATAGTTGACTATCTTGTCATCAAGACTCAATCGTTCTTGATTTTTCAGCATCATGACCACTGCTGTAACGTAGAGCTTTGTGACACTTGCGATGAAATAGCGGTCATCGCTTTTCATGTCTCCAGCGGCAGCCTTCAATACTAGTGAACCATCTCCGTTCTCTACCCTGAGAACTGCGCTGTGGATTTGACTTCTATCAATCATCTTGTCAATAATGTCTGTGATAAACGCCTGATCAAGTACTCTCTTCATGATTCGCTCCCGTCATATCATATGAGATATTAGTCCAAGTTCATTTATCGTACACCGGATAATACCACAATGGTTATCAGTGGACAATAGCCACGAGCTAAGATTTGCAGCAGTCTTAAACTTCGAAAGGAACTGCTCTCAGAATAATGAAGGAGATGTGCACAGACGAGGTCGAACTGCACGAGAAAGAGTATACCAAGTTCATTTCATAGAGGTAGAGCCAGAATCCCGGTCGAGCCAAAGCGGAGCTGCGCTAATGTGATAGAACAAGGAAAGGTTGATGTTTAGTTAGAGTTGGCGTGTTTGAGAAAGTCTTCGTGCAGAAGACTGCTGAGCAATCTTCTTACTTTATGAAACTCCCTGTGAAAGAGTTCTAGAGAAGGGTTCGTTCTGAAATTCCGAGGCTCCAGTATATGCTCAAAAGCTACCGTAGAACCGGCATAGTTGAGCCATAGATGATATTCTGGAAGGGCTGGGCCACGCACATCGTCAAATTTCACGAAGAGTCTTGTTTCATCTCCTGGGATTATCTGGAAGGATTCACCAGGACTAACCCTTATTATGTGATCGAAGTAATAGCTGAATCTGGTGTGTTCATCGCCCTTCATCCTTATCAGCAGATCCTTTTCAAGATTGAGGTATCTTGTTCTCAGAGAGTTGTTCACAAATGATATTGTTACGCCTTTGGCGTCTATTCCGTGAACCGTCACAAACAACTCGCTAAGGTCCTTGACTGTGGCTTCGTCTTCGCTCAGAGACAGCAGGTACCAGACATACGAGATTGTTGTTGTTGGGATAACAGTGATCGAAAATCTTTCGGGGGCTTCTTTGTGCTCATGGATGAAAGCTCCTTGCTCGGTCCAGAAACGTGTTGCTTCGAACACTTCAGCGAGGCTAGTCAAAGAGATTCCCACAGTTGTAAACAGCATAACGATCAATAAAATGGCCAGCTTCTTCACGCAAATCCCCCTATTGGGCTCATTGCCATAATACCATCCTGGACAAAATAACATGGACCCACCCTGGCAGATAACGAGAATCATTCAAGTATAGACTAAAGGAAAAAACACTTAGCAACATCTCCGCCAGGACTAACGTGGGTTGATGGGAGTATGAGAACTGTAACAGCACATGGGGATCAAGGAACGCTAGAAAAAGGCAGCTTTCTGCTTCTTAATGACTGCTTGGGGACCAGGACTTTGAGAGCTTTCGGTACAACTGAGAGGTCAATAACCGCTCCCTGGTCAAACTTCTTGACCTCACCGTCGATCTGGACATAGGTTGATGATATGCATTCGACTCTCATTCTCTGCAGTTCATGGAAGGATACATAGCGCGATAGCCCATGTATACCCCCCATCGTTGCGAGAACGAAGAGGAAGAAACCGAATATGCCAGGCATCTCTCTGCCAATAGTTAGGTTTAGAATTCCATCGTTCATTTTTGCATGCGGGCCGATCTTGACATATCGAGCAATGGTCGGCGCATTACACAAGATGGCGATGAACACCCGGGCATCGAAAGTCTTATCTTCGTATTCGAAGTGAACATGATAACGCTTACGCCCTTCCAGAAAGAATTTTCTGAAACCGGAGTACAAATAGGCATGGACTCGAAACACTTTCCACTTGTAGGCTTCCCTGGCAATGTCTGAGTCGACTCCGATACCAAATGATATTGCAGCGCAACGGTCATTATACCGTATGAGATCAATTGAGCGATAGCTCTTTCCCAGCATAGCGTCCAACGATTGTTTCCGGTTGTTTGTTCTGTATCCGAGATTACGGGCAAAATCATCACCGGTACCCAGAGGAAAGACGGATAGTTTGAGGTCTTTTGAAGGGACCTTCATAAGTCCGTTGATGATCTCGTTTATCGTTCCGTCACCTGCAGCGGACACTATGACATCGAATTCCCCTCCACGATCTACTACAATCTCTTCAGCATGACCGGGATATTCGGTTAAAACAAACTCGTGATCAACGTGCTTCGACTTCAGTTGGTTGAGCAGCCATTTTGCTGCCTTTCGGGCAACACCACCTCGGGAAGCAGGGTTGATTATTACAAGGTACTTTCTTGCATGGCCATTATCCACCATCTACCTGATCACCTGCCTGGCAGTATCGGGAGATAGTATATCACGCGGAAAAGATGTGTTGAAGGTCTTTAGGTGAGGATTCAATCTGAGTCTGGTGAAATAGAACTGAAAGAAGCAGGATCTTTGATTTTGCGAGTGTAGAGCCACCCTTCTTTGTCTGGCTTGCTACGAAATACAACTGTGGTATGATTTAGTGTAAACAGCTCTGTTCAATGCTTTTGGCAAAACCAGATTGCGGTCATATGTGCATGGCTATTCCAATGAGTTACTGGAATATAATAAACGTACAGGGGGTGTACTGATGAAAAAGAATACTCGTCTATTGTTGATCCTGGCAGTTCTTGCAGTTGCGGTCGTCGTGGTTCTGGTTGTGACTCTAGCTGCTAGAGAGTATACTGTGACGTTCTTGGACTACGATGGCAGTGTAATTGAAGAGCAATCTGTTAAACGCGGTGAAGCCGCAACAAGACCAGGGGATCCTCTAAGAGAAGGTTACGACTTTGTTGGCTGGGACAAAGACTTTTCAAATGTCATATCAGATATGACTGTGGAAGCAATATTCGCGATCAAGACTTACACAGTAGTATTTGTTGATCATGATGGTACAGAACTTAGAAGTGAGACTATCAATCATGGTGGAGGAGCAAGCGCACCGGACGATGCTCATAGAGAAGGCTATGACTTTGTCGGTTGGGACACAGACTATGAAAGGGTGACCGAAGATCTTGTCATCAGAGCGGAATATGAGATCAAGACATACCCGGTTGCCTTTTTTGACTGGGATGAAGAGATGATCGATGAACAGGTCGTTGAACATGGTGGTGATGCAGCAACTCCGGAAGTTCCCGTGAGAGAAGGGTATGACTTTGTTGGTTGGGACACAGATTTCTCGAATGTAACATCTGGTCTTATTGTCGAGGCTCAATATGAGCTCAAGACATACACGGTATTCTTTGAGGATTTTGATGGAAGAGGACTGAAACTCGTGACTGTTGAGCACGGAAGTGAAGTTATAGCTCCAGAAGATCCCGTAAGAGAAGGCTATGACTTTGTCGGTTGGGACACAGACTTTTCGAGTGTGATATCTGATCTTGTAGTAACAGCTGAATATGATATCAAGACCTACTCTGTCGTCTTCATCGACTGGGACGAAGAAGTGATAGATGAGCAGACGGTTGAGCATGGTAGTGATGCAACAGCTCCAGAAACTCCCTTAAGAGAAGGATATGACTTCGTTGGATGGGACACAGACTTTTCGAATGTGACATCTGATCTTGTTGTAGAAGCGCAGTATGAGATCAAGACATATGGTGTAGTTTTTGAAGACTATGACGGCACCGAACTCAAAGTTGAGACGGTGGAACACGGCAGAGATGCTACAGCTCCAGATGCTCCTGTTCGAGAAGGTTATGACTTTGTTGGTTGGGACATGGCATTTGACAGTGTCACGGCAGATTTAACTGTAGAGGCCATGTATGCTATCAAGACATATACGGTAGTCTTTATCGATTATGACGGCACTGAACTGAAGAGCGAAGTTGTTGACCACGGTGAAGCTGCTGATGCTCCTGATCATCCTATAAGAGAAGGCTATGATCTTGTGGGGTGGGACACGGACTTCGAAGAAGTGACCGAAGACCTTATCGTCAGGCCACTCTATTGGATCAGAGCGTACACGGTTACCTTTGTTGACTGGGAAGAAGAGGTAATTGATGAACAGCTTGTGGAACATGGAGATGATGCGACACCTCCAGAAGTGCCGGCAAGAGAGGGTTACGTCTTCGTTGGATGGGACAGAGACTTTACCAATGTCACCCTCGATATGCAGATAAGGGCGCAATATGAGATCAGAACCTACTCAGTTGTCTTCATCGACTGGGACGAAGAAGTGTTTGATGAACAGACAGTTGAGCATGGTAGCGACGCAACGGCTCCAGAGGATCCGGTTAGAGAAGGTTATGACTTTGTCGGATGGGATAAAGAGTTCGCTAATGTGACGTCTGATCTTGTTGTAGAAGCGCAGTATGAGATCAGAACCTATTCCGTCGTCT
>PWXG01000206.1 GCA_003561215.1 Thermotogales bacterium | reverse complement strand
ACAAACCTTTGCCTCGAAGAATTCTCCCCCTCATCATTCAACTCTCCGAGTATATACAATATATCTACGGCGGTTATTCTCTCAGTCACCCATATCCCCTCCACACTTGTATATACAGTTTAGTATTGAACATAGTCTAGCATATTACGCTATAACAGGTCAAGTCATTGCACACAACATGCATGTTTTTATTTTTGTCAGTGCTTCATACCTTGTTTATGCTATCGTGTGGTATTATACTGAAGAATAATCTTCGTGGATGACAATCACTGTATAGACAAGCTGAAAAGAAGTATGACTTCGATTTCCTGCTTATTCTTTGCATACTGTTGATACTAGTGGATACAAGTTCATGCGGACTATTATGGTTTTGCTTGACAAGGCATGGTATCCTCAACTTACACTAACGCGAAAGAGTCATACTGATAGAAAGCTGCATTGTTCTAAATCCGTCGCGATAACTTCTTCAGGACTCTGTCAGTTCGTAAGCTGAGTCGTATTATCCGCAATGCCTGTTCATGATAGAATTGACCCAAGACTGATGAGGTGAGAGTTTGGCGAATAACCTTGTTGCTACGAAAGACCTGGTAGAAGAGATCGAAGCTATACTGGGTTACAGGTTGAGGCGCTCGGATCGCGAAACAATAATGAACGCTTATGAGTTCGCATGCGCTCACCATGATAATCAGTATCGGGACTCCGGAGATCCTTTCGTCACACACCCCGCAGGAGTAGCCAAGATCCTGGCAGGACTGCGTGCTGACGTCGATACAATCGCTTCGGGTCTGCTCCATGACATCGTTGAGGATTCGGGTGTGCCGATAAATGAAGTAGCTGAACGTTTTGGCGAGACTGTAAGCACGATCGTCGACGGAGTAACGAAAATAAGCAATCTCAAGCTTAACGAGAAGCTCAGCCTCTCCGACATGAAATCGAAGATCAAGGTCGAGACTCTCAGAAAGCTCCTGATGGCTCTTGCAAATGACCCTCGGATAATTATCGTGAAACTCGCAGACAGACTTCACAACATGCGAACCCTCGAATTCCTGAAAGATGAGCAGAAGAGGCTAGAGAAATCCCGCGAGACTCTCGACATATATGCTCCGATAGCGAACCGAATCGGAATTAACATCATCAAATGGGAGCTGGAGGACCTTGCCTTCAAGTATGTCAACCCCGATGCATATTCTGAACTGAAAAACAGAGTGAACAAGCGACTTGCAGACAGAAGCAAGGTGATGGACGAGTACAAGGAGATCGTATCTGCTGAACTCAAGAAACATAAGATCGATTTCCGCATAGATGGCCGCGTAAAACATCTATACAGCATCTGGAACAAGATGGTTGACAAGGGGAAGTCTTTCGACGAGATACTTGACCTGGTCGCCCTGCGAATCGTCACAAAGAGCGAGTTGAACTGCTACAAGATTCTCGGCGCTGTTCACGCTCTTTGGCCTCCCATTCCGAATCGTTTCAAGGACTACATCGCGGCGCCCAAGTCAAATGGATACAAGTCGTTGCATACTACACTCATAACACATCGCGGAGAACCCCTCGAAATTCAGATCAGGAGTGAACGTATGCACCAGGAAGCCGAAATCGGCGTTGCCTCACACTGGGCATACAAGGAAAACCTCGACCTTCGAGATAGGGCATGGTTCGCGCAACTCGTAAGCTGGCATAAAGACTTCATTCAGAGCTTCGACGATCTCGACCAGGTTTCGAGTATGCTTACGACCGATGACGTATTTGTGTTCACTCCCAAGGGGGAAGTGATACACCTTCCAAAGGGCGCAACGCCGATAGACTTTGCCTACTCCATACACACCGAGATTGGCCATCACTTCTCCCAGGCAAAAGTGAACGACAGAGTTGTTCCTATCGACTACGAGTTGCGACTCGGTGACAGAGTTGAGATCATCGTCAACAAGGCCAGTCAGGGTCCCAGTCTTGATTGGCTCAAGTATGCAAAATCCAATAGCACAAAAGCAAAGATCAAGCGGTTCTTCCGCTCAAAATACAGCGCAGAGCTTGTTGAGAGGGGAAAAGAGATTTTTCGCAAGGTAAGCAAGAGAGTCTCGAAACCCATGGACGAGTTGATTGAAAGCGAACCAATGGCGAATCTTTTCAAGAGGCTTGGAATAGCAAACGAGACAGAGCTTTACATGAAGCTTGGCGATGGTTCTATTACGCTTGGAGAACTCCTGAAGGTCCTGTACCCCGAACCCGAGGAGGAAGAGCTACCCGAGGCCGTGCGCGTCAAATTCAAGCAGCAGCGAGGCAACGAGGTGGTTATCGGTGGCCAGACAGGTATCGATGTACACTTTGCCAGGTGTTGCGCTCCTCTTCCAGGAGATACAATTACAGGAATAATAAGTAGCAGGGGAATATCCGTTCACAACTCCTCTTGCCGAAACGTAAAGGGAGTGCCGCCGGACAAAGAGATTGATGCTCGCTGGAGCATAACTACCGGAGAGAAGTTCAGCGTTTGGATTCGGGTGGAGTTTGACAATTCCGTTGGTCAGCTCGTAAACAAAATGATTGAGCGAATCGATAGCAAGAACGCAAAGGTCACGAAATACACCTATGAATCAAACAAATGGGGACAGGGCGTTCTAAACGCAATGCTGCTCGTTAACGATGTTGGTCACCTGACTTCCGTTATGGAAAGCATCAGGATTATGAAAGGTGTGCAGTTTGTAAGGAGAACAGGAGCGCTGTCGTGAGAGCCGTTGTGCAGAAGGTTTCACATTCAGCCGTGAGAGTAGATGGAAATGTTGTAGGTGAAATAGAGAACGGCCTGACCGTACTGCTGGGTGTCCAGTCAGACGACACGACCGATGATGTTGAGTGGATGGTTAACAAGATGTTGAATCTAAGGATATTCGAAGACGGCGACAACCTGATGAACAGGTCCGTAATGGACATCGGTGGTTCGGTACTCGCGGTGTCTCAGTTCACCCTCCTTGGTGACGCAAGAAAAGGAAGGCGACCCTCATTCACCTTAGCTGCTTCCCCGGAGAATGCGGAAGAACTCTTCAACCAATTTGTTCGACTCGCGTCTAACTATGTGAACGTGCAAACGGGGGTTTTCCGTGCCCACATGAAGGTTACTCTCACGAATGATGGGCCTGTAACGATACTACTTGATTCCAAGAAGCATTTTTAGGAGGTGTTCGTGTGCGTAAGTTTTTACCTGTATTACTTGTTGTTGCAGCAGTCTTCCTAGTTGCGGTGGTCACAATCTCCGAAAACTCATCTGGAACACAGAACCCGCCTTCCATGGGTTATGTTGACATGGAAAAGGTTCTGGCTTCCAACACTGACTGGATCAACCTGAACAAGGAGTATGAAGCGGATCTTCGTTTCTACCAGCGCGAACTGGATAACATGGTTGCCGATTACCAGAAGCTCGTCCAGGCTGGACGAACTGCAGAAGCCGAACGAAAACAGCAGGAAATCATAGCAAAAAGGGACCAGTTTGAACTGGCACTGACAAGCACTTACAACGAAAAGACACAGATCATCATCATGAGGGTTACCAGGAGAATCTCCGATTATGCCGAATTCATGGGCCTTGACATGATCCTGACAAGTGATGCGCTTGTCTACGGAAAAGGCACTTATAACATCACAGACCAGGTCATCGAATATCTGAAGGAATTCGAAAAGTGACCAGTTCCTCCGCTTTGAGATGTGAGAGCATCTTCAAGCGATACGGTAAGAGAGTAGTTCTCAAGGACGTGAACATTGATGCCAAACCGGGGGAGATAGTAGGAATTCTCGGCCCCAACGGTGCTGGTAAAACAACTGCTTTCAAGTCGATCCTTGGAATAGTAATACCCGACCGCGGTCACATATTCTTGAACGGGGAAAGAATCACCCACCTTCCGGTTCATGAGCGTGCCAGGCGTGGTATTGCTTATCTTCCGCAGGAGACTTCGATTTTCAGGGGGCTCACCGTGACAGAGAATCTCCAACTCGTTCTGAAATTCAACGGCGTCGAAAAAGATGAGCGCGAAAAGATCACGGTAGAGCTTCTTGAAGATTTCGGAATGGATCACCTGAAAAAGCAGAAGGCATACCTTCTTTCAGGAGGAGAAAAACGGCGACTTGAATTTGCTCGTACCCTCACACTCTCGCCGTCATTTATTCTCCTCGACGAACCCTTCGTCGGAATCGATCCGATCACGGTGAAGGACATTCAGAGAATGATCCGGAAGCTCAAGCACAAGCATATCGGAGTTATCGTTACCGATCACGACGTAACGAGTATTTCGAAAGTAGTGGACAAACTCTATGTCTTGTTCAAGGGCGAAGTAATCGCATCGGGGCCTCCAGAAAGCGTCCTGTCGGATAGAAACGTTGTGGATAACTACCTTGGAGAGGAAGAACCTGTATCATGAATGTTGCGGTAATAGGATACTCCGGACCAAAAGACAGCCCTCCCGTATCGGAAATCAGCGAGATCTGCCACGCTGTTGGCAAGCTGGTCGCCATAAAGGGGCACAGGCTTTTCACCGGTGGTCGAGACGGCGTAATGGAGTTAGTTTCACGTGGAGCGGCAGAGAACGGCGGCCTGGTGGTCGGAATTCTTCCGTTCGACGAAGCGGGAAACGTCCACAGTATTGTCGTGCTGAAAACCGGTCTGGATTATAAGGCTCGCTCACTGATACTTGTCAACTCCGTTGATCTTGTTGTATCACTGGGCGGAGAAATCGGCACCCTGTTCGAGATCGTCGCAGCTTACGGTTATGGAAAAGATGTTATTCTATTCTCTGGGACTGGTGGTGTCACCGATAGCGTCAGGTCGATTCTCATAGACGACCGCTACCTCGATAACAGGAGAATGGCATCTGTCTATAGTGTCACTGACCTCGGTGGTCTGGAATCTTTCCTCTAGAGACTGATAGACCCATCGGAAACAATATTCATAGAATAATGGAGGTTATATGATACGATGTCGTTTTGCCCCGAGTCCTACGGGGCATCTTCATGTAGGCGGTGTAAGGACTGCACTTTTTAACTGGCTTTTCGCAAGAAGCCAAAATGGAAAGTACATTCTTAGGATCGAAGACACAGATGTTGAACGCTCGCAGGAAGTCTTCCAGGAAGAGATATTCAGGTCTCTCAGGTGGTGCGGACTTGACTGGGACGAAGGCCCCGAAATCGGTGGAGAATATGGGCCCTACAGGCAGGGCGAGAGAAGCGCCAACGGTATCTACATGGAATTTGCCAGAGATCTGGTGAGAAACAGGCGCGCCTATTACGCTGAGTATGACAAGAATGACTTCAGTACGGTGCTCAGGACATCATACGATGAACCTGCGAAGAACAATGACGACAATGTCTGGACAATAAAGATGAAAGTGCCGATCAGCGGAGTAACTGCGTTTGAAGATTTGCTCAAGGGACACATAGAATTCAGGAACGATATACTTGAAGATTTCGTGATCATCAAATCGAGCGGATTTCCCACATACAACTTCGCCGTGGTGGTCGACGACCATATGATGGAGATTTCCCATGTT
>PWXG01000052.1 GCA_003561215.1 Thermotogales bacterium | reverse complement strand
GGGCGATCTGCGCGCCAACTATTTCCAGCATGCGCCCTATCTTGAGTCTTTCTGTGAGCAGCGAGGGATTGAAAACCTGGGCAGTGTTGGCGCAATCCACGTCGAACCGATGGGATTCTACCTGAAGAAAGCATTCGAAGATCTTTCAGCGGGAGACACAATTGTGATTCCTAATGATCCTACAAACGGTGGCAGAGCACTCTTGCTGTTACACAACAACGGTCTTATAACTCTTCGTGATCCGGATTTGCTGAATCCAGTTGTTAGAGATATAACTGAGAATCCTCTTGGATTGAGGTTCAACGAAGTCGATGCAGGTTTCATACCCCGCGTTTTCAAGGATGATCCGAAGGTGGCGGGCGCCGTTATTAACACCAACTATGCGCTCACCATCGGGCTGAACACTCTGGAAGATGCAGAGTTTGCAGAGGGAGCAGAATCTCCCTATGCGAATCTGATTGTTGTAAGAGTTGAGGATGTTGAAGAACAGTGGGTGAAAGACCTGCTCGAGGTACTTCGTACGGATGAGGTGAGAGAGTTCATTATTTCCAGATATGGCGGTGCAGTTGTCCCGACCTTCTGAGGGAGGTTCGACATTGAACGTATTGGAAGTAAACAATCTACGCGTTTCCTTCAGAGAGAAGGGAAAGATAACTGCTGTGCTTGACAGTATCAAGCTTGCCGTCGAGCAGGGGAGCATTATGGGGATTGCAGGAGTGTCCGGAGCAGGGAAGACCACGCTGCTTCGGACACTGAATCTCCTTCAGGAGCCTGATTCGGGCAGAGTGGTTTTCGATGGAATTGACATCACTTCGGTAACCGCAGAGAAACTCAGAAGACTCAGAAAACGCATAGGAGTGATATTTCAGAGTTATAACCTTTTCAGAAGTAAGACAGTAATACGCAACATAGCTTTTCCGCTCTCAATCGATGGCGTCCCGAAAAAGGAAGCACTTGAAAGAGCTCGCGCAATTGCAGATGAACTGGGGTTGACACACCGATTGGATGCGTATCCATCACAGCTTTCAGGCGGTGAACAGCAGAGGGTCTCCATAGCGCGCGCTCTCATAACCAATCCCAGGATGATCCTTCTGGATGAACCTACTTCAGCACTTGATCCTCTGTTGACATCAAGAATCCTCCGCCTCATAAGAGAGGTCAACTCCATTCATGGGGTGACGGTCGTGATCGTAACGCATGATATGGACGTTGTCAAACGTGTCTGCGACAAGATTGCCTACCTGGAAAAGGGCAGGATGATCTTTTGTGGGCCTACACACGACTATTTCTCGCAGTATTACTTGTCTGCCACGCACGATGAGCACGCGGCAGAGCAGCTTGAAAAGGCAAAGAAGATTCTGATGAAGGGTAACGGGAGCAGGCTGGTAAGATTGGTTTTCTGGGGTGAAGCCACGGGAGAACCTGTTCTGTGGAAGTGTTCAACAGGGCTGGATGTCACGGTAAATATCATCTATGGAGAAATCGAGGAGTTCAGACACGGGCCTTTTGGCACCCTGTTGATCGGCGTAGACGGGAAAGACAGTGCTGAATTCCTGAGAAGGCTTTCCTTGAGTGTCTACAAAATGGAGGTGCTGGTCTGATGATCAGTGAACTGACAAGAGCTACACTGGAGAGTCTTTACATGATCTTCGTTTCAGGTCTTCTGAGCATAATCATTGGCATGCCCCTGGGTGTTCTGCTCTATACATGCTCGGGTTCCAGGAGACTTGCATCTGTCTACAGGGCAATGGATGTTTCCGTGAATATATTCAGGTCAATTCCCTTCATCATATTGATACTCCTGCTCATCCCAGTTACCAGGCACGTTGCAGGGACTATTATTGGGCCAAACGCAGCTATCTTCAACCTCACTGTTGCAGCAGTACCGTTTTTTGGAAGACTAACGGAAAATGCTCTGAACACGCTACCTCGAGGAGTGTTCGACTCTGCTCAGGCCATGGGAGTTACCTATAGGCAGTTCGTGTTCATGGTATTGGTCCCCGAGACTTTACCAGAACACATCTTGAATGCGAGCGTACTTCTCATAAACCTGGTGACCTATACAGCCATCGCAGGTGCAGTGGGAGCCGGTGGTCTGGGTCAGTTGGCTATCAACTACGGCTATTACAGATTCCAGTGGGATGTCGTGCTCTACTCAGTGATCATACTGGTACTGATCAGCCAGGCAATCCAGTTGCTGGGAACCTTCTTGTCAAGGGCTCTCAGGAGATGATTGCGAAAAACAGCGCGAGGCTTCAGGCCTGCTTTTCTTCGAGTTTTTTCGCAACCGCTTCTCTCAAGCGACCATCGATGTCCACATAAGCGTTGATCTCAGAGGAGAGTTTGATCAGCAGGTAGTACCAATAGATGCCGAATGTGATTATGGACAGCAGGATGAAAAGTCCAATATTGCGCTTGTTTATTCTACGTATGTCCTCAAATACGATCTTCTCCAGCAAAAACGGGTAGATCTTCCCCTTCATATCTTGAAGGTTCTCCGAAACGGAGAAGACGCCATGCAAGTACACCGCAAGGAAGATGAACGCCAGGATGAAGAAGAGGATTGCATATGCCCCCGTAAAGAGACCGACAATATAGAACACTACGTAAAGCCAATAAGACCATACGGGCAACTGCATGCCCGAGAGTTTTGAACTGAAGAGATCAATAACGTCAACTTTGTCCCGATCGGTTACTCTGCGTCCCAGACTTGTCATGATGATACGGGTGTTATCGATATTCGTCTTCAGCACAGATGACCACTGGAACATAACCACAAGCTGCAGAATACCGGAAACGAATCCCAGTAACCCTCCAAGTATCATTATGGCACCTGCGCCGGTCATTGTATCGAAGTCATAGTAATAGGTGGCTTCTACTGCAACAACTGCACCTATCATGGCGAAAAGAGTCCCGATTATACCGATTATTACGGCAGTAACCGCCATGCCATTGCTAATGCGTTTCTCCTTGACCAGACTAGCTAACATGCCCTCACCTCCCATTTCGAGATAATACTAGCACAATGCGATCCTGGAACAATGAGTATTCCTGACTCATGCAATGGCAACTTCAACAAGCTCATAGCTTGTTGAGCCCAAACCGATCTTCTCGGCATGTTCGAGTTGTGGCCTCCAGGAGATTCCCGGGTGAGCCTTTTCAAAGGGGTCATAATCGGTCCTGTCCAGAACAAGGTCGATGCACGCCTTGTCCAGTGCAACTGGATCCAGGGAAGCTGCAATACCGATATCAGGAGCGATTGGCGGTTCATTAACATGCCAGCAGTCACAGTTCGGGGAGATGTCAATTATGAACGATAGGTGGAAGGACTTCTTGTCTTTCAGCACGGCTTTGGTATATTCTGCAATCTTGTAGCTAAGCGTTTCTGCGCTGGTACCTTCTCCGGCGTTCATCGCTCCATAAGCACACATTGCAATACACTGGCCACATCCGATACAAACGTCATAGTCTATGACGGCGTACTCGTCAACTCTTATGGCATTCACAGGACAGTATTTCTCGCACATTCTGCACCGAACGCACCTCTTCTTCACCACGACAGGTTTTGAATCAGAATGCTGCTCCATCTTTCCAGCTCTTGAGGCACTTCCCATTCCCAGGTTCTTCAAAGCACCACCAAAACCTGTTTGCTCATGTCCCTTGAAATGCGAAACTGATAAGACGTTGTTTGCAAGAGCGATTGCTGCTCCGATTTTTGCTTCCTTAACATATTTACCGTCTATGGGGACCTTGACCTCGTCAGACCCCCTCAACCCGTCAGCGATTATCACAGGAGCCCCAACAGTATCATAGACGAAGCCGTTGAGAAATGCGGTCCTGATATGGTCAACAGCATTCGAACGACTGCCTGTATATAGCGTGTTGGCGTCTGTAACGAAGGGTCTTCCTTCGAGTTTCTTGATTGCATCCACGACAGTCCTTATGTAGTTTGGCCTGACATATGCCAAGTTCCCGTGCTCGCCAAAATGCACCTTTACGGCGGTCATCTTGTTCTTTTCGATGACGGTATCAAGACCTGCATTTTCGATCAGGACTTCGACCTTTCTCAACAAGTTGAACCGAGGTGAAGTACTCATGTTTGTGAAGAAAACTTGTGACATAATTCTCCTCCTTCTGTTAGCATTTTGTTCCTCGACATCAATTATAGCGAATCCCAGGGGTGACTCAAGCAAAAAACAGTATGTCCAATACATAATGCTAGTGATTGCGCTTCTTATGGATAAGACCAGCATTCGCAATGGTGGTCATTATCGGTCAATGCTCAAGCAGACAAGATGATTTGATACAAAATGTCACTTGCAGTACAATACGATAGGATCAAGCGCGTTATCATCAAGTTGGTCGCTTATCTAGGGCTTCGGATATTCATCGCGACCCTGAGATACTTCTGTGAGATTCTGCCGGTGATGATTTCCGTTAGACCTGTTAAGGGATTGATATATCGCCGGGAAGAAGAAAGCTTCTGAAAGGAGACAAGAACGTGCAGATACTGAAGAACGGAAACTTGATGTGTCTTACAGACGATAGAGGTGAGATCGGCGGAGCGAGTAACGACAGCCTCGGGGTTTATCTGGAAGATACTCGATTCATCTCGAAACTGGTTCTGAACCTCCGAAGACCTTCAAAGCTGGTAAACGTAGAATTCTCAGAGCATTCAGTCAAGAGATGGATGCTGGTAAGATCGAATCCATCCGCCACTCACTACGATGTACTTGTAATCGAGAAGCTCACGCCGGAAGGAAACTCGATCCTCTCGGAACTCAACGTTTGCAACTACAGCGAGAATGAGATCAGTCTCCCCTTGAGCTACGATATCGAGTATGTCTTTGAAGACATTTTCGCAGTGAGAAACAGAAATGAATGGTTGACTGAAGACTCTCCCAGGACGATCAGTAATCCTGTCAGCAGAGAAATCTTCCACGAGAAACCACTTCAGAAACTTACTGTTCAGAACGATCTGCCGGATGTGCAGTTACGCGTTCTCTCAAAAGGGACGGAAAAAACCACGGGTTCCTTGACGCTTGCCAACGAGCTAAAAAGAGAGTCTTCCCTGAAATCTGTCTTGTTGAGCAGCGCTCCAGGCAATTATAGAACTCGAAGAGCTGCGGAATCCACTAGCATTGTCGAGACCGCCCTTGAGGATCTCGAAAGCTTGATGATGCCAACGAAATTCGGTGACTTTCCCGTTGCCGGTCTTCCCTGGTACGCGAATCCGTTTGGGAGAGACAGCCTGATCTTTGGGCTTCAAACACTTCACATCTTTCCAGATATTTCACGCACGATCCTGAAACTGCTTGCTCATCTGCAGGCAGAAGACGTTGACCCTTACCGCGATAGCGAACCCGGCAAGATAATTCACGAAGCCAGGCTGGACGAACTCTCTCTGGAGGGGAAACTGCCTTTCGATGCATATTATGGGACAGTTGATGCAACCCCTCTCTTTATATCCCTTGCTGGGGAGTATCTGGCTCATACCGATGATAAGGAAACGATTTCCGGCATACACGACAACTTGCTTGCAGCAGGCAAATGGCTTCTGGAATACGG
>PWXG01000196.1 GCA_003561215.1 Thermotogales bacterium | reverse complement strand
TTAACGAACAACGGAGCTATCGTGTCTTGCTCTTACAGCGATGCCCGTTCTCATTTACCCGGGTCTGTCCACCCGATCTTCTTCAACCAGTCCTATTCATCTGATCTTATCTGTAGGTTTTTCGTCGCACGCCGCAAGTCATAAGCTGCTTCCATCCATCCACCCCACTGCAAGTGGCTTTCTCCGTTCGATGGGAGCTAGATCAGAACCACGAGCAAATCTACCGAGCCACTGATCTTGTCGATCTGCTTCAGGCATGCCCTTCATGAGATTAGTGTTCCTACCCTTTTGATCAACGCAGTGGACGATCCTCTGGCAAACCATGAGTATGCAAAGAAGGCAAGTGAGCAGATTCCAAACGCAGAGTTCGTATCGATTTCTCGGGGTAGTCACGTTATGTTGGGATCGGGGAACCTCGTTCGATCGGAGATAGACAGTTTCCTGAGTGAGTGATTTGCACAGAACGAGAGAACTGATCAGAAGAGTAGCCCTGTGAGTATCATCCAGAGAGATGGTGCATGTACGAATTGCACACGATGAACCAGTGCCCCGTTTCCGCTCATGCGCGTTGACCTTGGTTCTAAAGGAAGAGCTGATGTTTGGTCGGAGGCGCGACAGAATTAGCTTGACACAGCACGATTTGTGGTATAGTATTCTTATTGCGAGTGTTTTTGTCGTAAAATATAAACGATAGACTTGATAGTCAATGATGATCTCTTTTCCTTTTGGCATAATGATTGATGTGCTTGATCTTGTTTATGATTCATGACGGTTTTCTGTTTGTCAACAGCTCCCCAAGAAAGGAGGCCATGGATGATAAAGCGAGTGAGTGTGTTTCCTCGCATTGTGGTGTTGTCTATCACAGTGATCCTCGTTCTCTGTTCTCCTTCGCTCCTGGCGGAATCTGCTCATTCCCCTTTGAGAGTATCTGGTTCAAGCACCTTGCAGCCTCTCCTTGATAGAGTTGCAGGAATACTTGAGAACAGCTCTTTCGGGCTGGTTATAATAGAGGGCGGAGGCACTACCATGGGTATTCAAGACGTGATTGATGGTGTTTCTGATGTCGCAGCCATTTCAAGGGCGCTTCATGCTGATGAGAAAATGATTCTCAGTAATACATTGATAGGATTTGATGCAATCGCCATTGTGGTCAACGAGCGTAACCCTCTATCAGAGATTGGCAGAGCAGATCTGGTAGATGTTTATTCAGGCTCTATAGATAATTGGCGTCTGCTCGCTGACTGGAGTTGCCCCGTTGTCCTGGTGACAAAAGAAGAGGGCAGGGGCACCCTCGCTGTCTTTGAGGCTTATAGTGGTCTGTACAGCAACAAGGGTAAAGACGTGTCTGCGAGTATGATGATTTCCCCCAAAGCAATTGAAGCTGGTTCGGATCTTGAAGTTGTGACATTAGTTGGCGGCATCCCCGGTGCTATCGGCTATGTTTCCTATGCAGTTGCCTCTGTCATGAGAGACAAGGGCATGCCGATCAAAATCCTGTCGCTAGACGGAATCACTCCGTCGGCGGAGACCATTGCTGACGCGAGTTATTCTATTCTCCGGGAGCTAAACCTGGCGTACATAGAGATGGATGCGCGCATAGCAGCTTTAGTCGACTACCTGCTCTCCTCTGAAGGCAGAGCGCTAATAGCGGAGCAAGGTTTTCTTGCACCATCTGAGGTTGATGAAAGGTGAATCTGAGAAAGAAGATCGGCCTTCCTTACGCCCTTTTCGGTCTCGTGCTACTCGTCTTCTTTGTCGCCAATTATTACTTCATCAACTACCGATACGCCGAAATCGTAGAAAGAAAGAGTTCCGTAGAGAGGATTCACGGTAATATCCACATGATAGGCGAGAAAGCTGCCAATAGCATTCTTACTTCAGACGCCGGTTATCTGGTAAGAGCTGCTCAGGTATCGCTTGAAGTACACGATCTTCTTGCTGCCCTGAAAGAAGTTGATTCCTCGCTCAGTGAAACGATCAGTGATGATTTCGTTGACTTCTATGTTCACACAATTGCCCTAAGCACCTTGTTCCTCGAGGGGCGCAAACAAGAGCGAGCTGCCATGCTAGAAGAACTCGAGCAGCTACAACAGAGGATATACGGAGATCTACATGCTCACATGCAGGAGCTTGATGATGGCTACGCTGCAACGACCCGGCTTAATAACCTTCTCATTATGTCAACAATCGGCGCTTTCGGTTTTGTTTTCATCCTTGTCCTGTTCTACGTTGTTCCTCGACATATCCTGAAACCCCTTCAGGGCCCAATCAAATTCGCCAAGGAAGTCGCGCGAGGAAATCTTCAAGCAATCCCTCCTTCAAGCATCTCCAAAGATGAGGTGGGGACTCTATCGACTGCGCTTGGCGAAATGCATAGTACGTATATGATCACAAACAGCCTTCTCAGCCTATCCCTTGAAGATGAACCTCTGGAAGTGCTGATGAAGAAAGCAATAGATCAGATTCTTTCCATATCCTGGCTTGACGGGCAGGGCAGGGGAGCTATTTTCCTGTGCGAAGAACCCGGTGTTCTTACTATGAAAGCAGAGCGAGGACTGGCCGAGCCTGTCAAGGAAGCATGCTCCAGCATTCCTTTTGGATTCTGCATTTGTGGTCGGACTGCTCTTTCAGGGGAGCCCCATCATGCTTCTGACCTCGCTGAGAACCACGAGGTGACCCATAACGGGATCATCCCTCATGGTCACTACTGCATTCCTATTAAGTCTTCAGACAAGGTGATCGGGGTGTTAAACATCTACACCAAACCGGGGATCCCTCGGAATGATCGGCAGGAAAGCTTTCTTACAGGCATCGCCAACCTGCTGGCCGGGATCATCGAGCGAAAACAGACAAAGGAGGCGTTGCAGAAGAGCGCAGAACAACGGGCACACATGGTTGAGAACGCAGTTGAAGCACTCGCCTCTCTGGTTGAACTCCGAGATCCCTATACTGCAGGCCATCAACGGCGAGTCGCGAAGCTTTCCCTTGCGGTAGCAGAACGCCTTGGTTTTGACCGAGATCGTGCTGCTGCACTAAGGCTCGCGGCTCTTGTGCACGATGTCGGCAAAATCCAGATACCAACAGAAATCCTGAACAAACCAGGAAAGCTGAATAACCTGGAGATGAGACTTATTCGTGAGCATCCCACGTCAGCTCGTAATCTCTTTGAGGGAGTAGAGTTTGCCTGGCCACTTGCAGAGATCATCTACCAGCACCATGAGCGTCTTGATGGAAGCGGCTATCCGCAAGGATTGTCGGGCAACGAAATACTTCTGGAAGCTCGCATCATGGCTGTAGCCGATGTTGTTGAAGCGATTTCTTCTCACCGACCATATAGACCATCACTTGGTCTTGAAGCGGCTCTTGCTGAGATTGAGAAGAATGCAGGACGTCTCTACGATCCCGATATAGTCGATATCTGCCTTAAGTTGTTGAGAGAAGAAGGGTTCACCTTTGAAGAATGAGCACAAAGTGAAACCCTTGTGCGAAGCGGATGCCCAGGACCTGGACAGAGGCGGAAGGCAGGAACCACGCTTGAAGCAGAACAGCTGAATTCGAGCTGTGAAGCGGAATGTTCAAAAAAGTACACGAAGCTGCATGAGCAGAGACACGAAGTACTTCTCTAGAAATCAAGACACAACTGGCGATGTGTGAGAGAAAAACAAAGAGCAATATTCCTGTAGACAGCTCAGCCACCTTCTCCACGTCTCTCGTATCGTTGTAAAGCCAGAAGAGAGCAAGAATCGATGTCAAAGGAAGTGAAGCAATCAAACCACCAATGTAGCCTGTCTTCCTGCTTACTTTGGACGCCACGGTTATTATGATTGCTGAGATCATGACCTTAACAACATATCTGAGCATCTTCTGTGCCTCCCTGCATTGGTTTATGTCATTCATTCGCTCTCAACTCTGGCTATCATCATACCCGAACCTGCCAAGATCGAAGCAGACTAGTCCAGCCAACGACTCATACAAACCCGACTATTATAGTAGAATAAGGTTGTTATTTGTAGTATGATATATATACCCCCCTGGTGGGGGATCGGAAGAAGGTGAGTAGAAATGTTTGTTGGAGCACTAATACTGGTAGTAGTCATCCTATTGATAATGAGACCGGACTTGATCAGATCTTCAGAACGCTCTGATTCAAGACGTGTATCCACTGCTGAAGAAATACTGAAAGAACGTTACGCTCGAGGTGAGCTTTCTACAGAAGAGTACAAATCGAAACTGAACGATCTCAGAGGAGGTGCGTGATATGCACTGGTGGTATTGGACTCCTATGTTCCGCTGGGCAGAAGACTGGGGCGGCTGGTTCTGGATTGGAATTGCTGCATGGGTTGCATTTGCTGCTCTTGTCCTGTTTTTGGTTATCAGGCTTGCTCTGAGAATCGCAAACTCGTCAGGCGGATCCGATAATAGTGCAAAAAGAGAGTCTCATGCACTGGATATCCTCAATGAAAGGTATGCTCGGGGAGAACTAGAACGCGAACAATATCTTGAGATGAAGCGCTTGATAGAGAGGTAGTCTTTGATGAATACGATGCATTTTGCAGTGATATTGGAAGAGAACAATTACGTGAACAAGGCTAAAAAAGAGGATGTAGACTTGCGATAATCGTGAGCCAGTACGACATCGTGACATCGTGACTTCGAAAGCCTTGCCTATCTTTACAGTCTAACGCCAAATCTCTGAAGAATCGACGAGAACATGGCGTATCCGGCAAGCATAACACTGCTGGAGATCACCAGTGTAAGGTAGAAGCTTAAGCCCCGCCTCAACAACAAAGTCATTACGATGAAGAAGGTAAGTGAGGGAATAACGAAGAGCAGTATCCCTGTAGAAAGCTCAGCGACCTTCTCTACGTCTCTCGTATCGTTGTAAAGCCAGAATAGAGCAAGAATTGATGTCAAAGGGAGAGAGGCAATCAGACCACCAATGTAGCCTGTTTTCCTGCTTACTTCAGACACCACAGTGATTATGACTGCTGATATCAAGACCTTGACAATGTATCTGAACATCTTCAGTGCCCCCCCTGTTTAGGTCTGTATTGTTCACTCATTCTGCTCTTGACATCTCCATATCCAAAGCTCCCGAGATTGAAGTGAACTAGTACAACCAGATAATACACACAGTTCGATTATTATGGTACCACAATATTAAGATCTGACGTATGATACGTGACTCCTTGGAGGGGAACTACTGAAGGTGACCCGGTACGTTTTTTGGAGCATTAATACTGGTAGTGATCGTCCTGCTGACAATGAGGCCGGACTTGCTCAGTTCTTCAGAACGCTCTGATTCCAGCAAAAGGGTGTCAGATACTATTTTCTGGAGCCTCTTCTATTCTCTTTCAGGTAAGCTTCACGTTGAATCCCTAGCTGCTCTTCAGTTTCTCTTGACAGCTCTTGCACACCTTGAGTTGTTTGGATGTACAGTTTTAGAGCGGTTTATGAGACTCGGGTATGGGGTGGAGTGCGCCAATGAAAGGCAAAGGACGACAGTAAAGTCCGATGCTGTGCTTGATCGGAGATGAGGGGGGGCCCCTCGGAGCCGCCATGCAGGTGGAGGCTTCAAACCACCGTAAGCTGCTG
>PWXG01000171.1 GCA_003561215.1 Thermotogales bacterium | reverse complement strand
TGCAACATTCTGCTGACTGCACCTTTCGTGGTTATCTCGATACATCTCTTGTAGTCAGGCTCTTCCTCTCCAGTGAGAATCTTGGGGTTCTCCTTGAATTGTCTCCTGATCTCAATAATCATGAGATCAGCCGTATCTGCAACACCCTTAATCAGGAGCGACGTGAAGAAGAACGGAACCATTGCACCAATCAGTGCACCGACAATCGTGTAGGGATCAACAAGGTTAATCACCGGATTCAGAGCAAGCTCCTCCACATCTGCTGCAGCGCTCCAGAGATATGCCACAATAAGCGATAAAGCTGCAAAGGCAGCGGACCCGATAGCAAAACCTTTCCCGATAGCAGCCGTCGTGTTTCCAACTGAGTCCAGTTTGTCGGTGATCTGACGCACCTTAGGATCAAGCTTAGCCATCTCCGAGATACCTCCGGCATTGTCGGCTATCGGACCATAGCTGTCTACAGTAACGATGTAACCGACAAAGGAGAGCATTCCCAAAGAAGCAATAGAAATGCCGTAGACTCCTCCGGCCCAGTACGCTCCCATTATGGCCATACAAAGTGTTATGACTGGCCAGATTGTACTTCCCATTCCAAGAGCAAGCCCTGAAGTAATGTTTATTGCTACACCCGTTTGTGTCTTCTTTGCGAGTCTTCTGGTTGGACCGTAGTCGTCGGAAGTGTAGTACTCGCTCGTCTTGCTGATGATTAAACCGGCTATGAGCCCGCAGGCCACTGCAATGAACAGCCTCCACTTTGAAACGAACTCGGGACTGAGGAGGAAGGTATCCTTAAACTGGTACTCCGGAGCTATAAGCCAGACAATCAGGGCTACCGAGGCAAGAACGAGTATTCCTGTGAATACATTCCCAAACCCCAGAGCCCTTCTGGCATCTTTCGCCTTCATCTTGGCGACTGTAAGCACACCTATCAGCGATGCCACTACGCCGGCTCCGGCGATCATCACAGGAAGAAGAATCAGCCCGTAGTACTGTGCCGAAGTCATTTCCACATCAGCCAATTTCATGAACATAGCAAGCACGATAGAGGCAACGATAGATGCGACATACGATTCAAGGATATCTGCTCCGAGGCCTGCCACGTCACCGACGTTGTCTCCAACGTTATCAGCAATAGTTGCCGGGTTTCTTGGGTCGTCCTCGGGAATATGTTCTTCTGTCTTTCCAACAAGATCTGCACTCATGTCGGCAGCCTTTGTATATATGCCTCCCCCGACCCTGTCAAAGAGTGCAATAATGCTGGCTCCCAATGAATAGGAGCTGATCAGTATCACTCCGTCAATGTAGGATATGCGGTCAAAAGCACGTGAAATCTCTGTCAGATTTTCGAATAAGAATAAATCCCGATAGACAAGTAAAAGTACTACCAGTCCGAAAAGCGAGAACCCCGCAACCGCAAGTCCCATTACAGAGCCTCCTGAAAAGGCCACCTTGAAGGCTTCCGACAGCCCTCCCTTGGCTCCTTCTGCCACTCTGGAATTAGCCTTTGTTGCAGCCACCATGCCCATTACGCCTGCAAACTCTGACATCAGGGCTCCAAATAGCAAGGCAACTGCGTACTTGTATGAGTTGAAGATAATGGCAAGAGCTGCAGCGAGCAGAATGGCAACAAGAAAAATCTTCCTCGCTTCTGCGGACAAAAATGCGGATGCGCCTTCTTGAATATGTCCGGAAAGGCGCTGCATCATATCGTTGCCCGGAGAGAATTTCAGTGTTCTTGTGTACATGATGAATGCAAAAACACTTGAGACAATCCCGGCAATCAGTGGAAAGTACAGGACATTCATTGGTTACCCTCCCTTATCTCGACGATTATTGAATCTAACCCCAACTTACATCCCAGTGCTCAGCGATGTCCTTACCAATCCTTGTCACAAAGTCATGGCCACTGCGAAACACATATCTGTTTCCAAGTACCGGCCTGTTTCTTCCGCCACGTTGGCGCATTATGTAAAGGTAGTCTTTGGTACGAGTAACTGCTACGTAGAAAACACGTTGTTCTTCATCAATGTTACCTTCCATAACCGCCAGAGAACTCGGGAAATCTCCCGGATTGACCGATAATATGAAAACCACGTCCCATTCAAGGCCCTTTGCCTGATGTACCGTTGTCAAAACAACTTTTTCGCTTCTTTCAGCCTGTTCCCTTTCCATGTCGACTTTTTCGCTGATAAGGATGTCTTCAAGCATGGAATTTATGGAATTGTATCTGTCAGCAATTTCCATTAGTCTTTCAATGTCAAGTCTCCTGTTGTAAGCGTCCTGGAAAGCATTATCGAGATGTTCACTGTAGAAAATTGAATGGACCCTTTCTAGCAATGTCCTCGGATTCTTCTCGCCGTCAATAGCAGCAAGCACCCTGACAAGAGCATCGAGCTTGACTCTGCGTCCCGTAAAACCTTTGATGATTTTCGCAGGAGACACACCATCACCCAAACCGGCCCGAATCGCATCGGTTATCTTAAGCGCTGTTGATATGCCTACGCCCGGAAAGAGTCGAAGAATCCTCGACCAGGAGAGCTGTTCGTACGGGTTCTGGGTCACTCTGAGAAATGCAAGCAAATCCTTTACGTGCGCACTTTCAACAAACCTGGGTCCTGAGAACACGATGTAGCTAATCTGACGTTTATCCAGTTCCAGCTGCAGATCCATAGAGTGTGCATGAGAACGGTATAGTACAGCTATTCTCTCAGGGCTTATTCCATCATTAATATGTTCCTCGATCTTTTGAGAAACGAACGCAGCTTCTTCCAGAACATCCCATGTATCCGCCACGACTGGAATAGGCCCTGCAGGCCTAACAGCAACTAAATCCTTCTCGATCGAGTTATCAGGAAAGATAGCGTTGGTTAGTCTGACAACTTCCGGAGTGGACCTGTAGTTAGTCTGTATACGGAACACCTTGGTATTGTCCTTCTTCAGAAAGTCGTAGACATTCTCAAAACGAGCACCTCTAAAAGAGTATATTGACTGTGCGTCGTCTCCAACAACTACCAGGTTACCATGGCATTCTGAAAGCATCTCAAGGAGCTTATACTGCAACAAATTCGTATCTTGGAACTCATCACACAATATCCATCGGAATCTCTCCGATTCTCTCTGAAGGACTCCGGGATTTGTCGAAAACAGCTCAACAGCTTTTAGCAAAAGGTCATCATAATCTAGTGAATTCTGATCAAGCTTTGTCTGAGTGTACCTTTTCCAGATTTCTCCTATATGTTCAAAAACTCCCAGAAACTTCCTGTTTTGTCTTACCACAGCGTCTTCAAGAGTTACCATGCAGTTTATCGAATATGAGTAAACACCGAGCAGAACTCCAGCAGAAGGAAGAACTGGAGCTTGTTTGCCGAGCTCATCAACCAGCCTGCTCCTGCACTGTTTTATAAGGTCCTTTGAGTCCTCGCGGTCAAGAATGGTGAAACCATCGCTGATCTTGAGAAGCTTTGCATACTTTCTGAGGAAGTGATTGCATACATGATGGAATGTGCCAGCCAGCATTCCCTTGAGGTCAGAGCCGCTTGCCTGTCTTGCTCTATCAATCATTTCTCGGGACGCTGCGCGGGTAAAGGTAACAAGAAGAATATTCTCCGGCTTTATTCCCTGTGACACCAGGTAAGCAATTTTGAAGGTTATTACTCGGGTTTTTCCAGAGCCTGGCCCTGCAACTATAAGTGATCTGCCCGATGAGCTGGTAACAGAATCGCGCTGCTCTTCGTCCAGAGCGTCTTCTATATGATAAGGCAACTTATGTGCTTTGAGTGTATATCGCTTCATCTTTTCCTCCCAGATGCGATTTTACCACAAGGGTTTCGGCGATGTTTGATGCTTGTATGCTTTTCGCAAGGTGTTCCCTCCAAAATGTCTCAGACTCCCCTCATCTGTAGAGATGTGACTTTCCATTAGCAGTCCAAGAATGTAGAATAGAGCTGTGAGAGATCACTGCTGTCAAGGACGGAAAAGCATTGTGAAGCTGCTCAGACAGACCACATTCATTATTGGAGACCATAATGAGAAATGCTAGAAGGATTGTAAAAGAAGTTGTATCTTCAGTGATACCCATAGCTACGTTCAGTGGTGTCCTGCAATTATCCCTGGGTCTACCGTTTGAGATGTTCCTGCAGTTCATCATCGGAGTCATCTTTGCAACTCTTGGGTTGATTCTCTTTTTCACTGGAGTCGAGATAGGTCTGATGCAGATCGGCGAGAACATCGGATCCGCCCTTTCGAAGACCGGAAAGCTTTGGATCATGATCGTTTTCGGTTTCTTGCTGGGTGTTGCTGCAACAATCTCCGAACCAGCCCTGCAGGTACTTGCATTTCAGGTGGATGCTGTGACTGCCGGGTCGATCTCCAGGGGTCTTATGATAGCAACTGTGGCAATAGGAACGGGAGTCTTTGCCTCTCTGGCGATGCTTCGCGTTGTTCTGGGCATTCCGATGAAATATGTGCTGATGGCAGGATATTCGATTGTTCTGCTTCTCAGCCTTCTCGCTCCTTCCGAACTCATGGCTATCTCGCTTGATGCAAGCGGTGCGACAACAGGTCCAATGACGGTTCCCTTTATCATCGCTCTGGGTGTAGGAGTTGTATCTGTATTTGGAGGAAGGGATAAGACGGCAGATGGATTTGGTTTTGTCGCTCTAGCTTCAATTGGCCCGATTGTGTCGCTGTTGCTCCTCGGAGTGGTGTATGGATGAACGATATTCGCGTGTTTTCCGGCCTTGGCCGTGTTTTTCTTGAGGTGGGCGTGGCCCTTGCTCCTCTGTTAGTCATCTTTGCGGTTGTGCAGTTATGGCTCTTGAGACTTCCACGAAAGAGGATAGCTATCATTCTCAAAGGCCTTGCATTAACATTTGTTGGATTTGTCCTGTTTATGCAGGGTGTGAACATCGGTTTCTTCCCGGTAGGAAGAGCAATAGGAGAAGCTCTCGGCGGCAAACCATTCAACTGGATTCTGATTCCCTTAGGGCTCGTAGCGGGTTTTGTTGTAACACTGGCTGAACCTGCCGTAAGGGTTCTGAATATTGAGGTGGAGAAAGTCTCTGGAGGATACATACCACGTCACTTAATGCTATACACAATATCAGGTGGAGTGGCGATTTCTGTAGGAGCGTCAATGGCGAGGATTTTGATAGGAATACCGCTCTGGTATTTTGTGGTTCCTGGATACTTGATAGCTTTTCTTATGATACGCTATTCATCCCCTGCTTTCACTGCAATCGCATTCGACTCCGGAGGAATAGTTACAGGTCCGGTTACTGTTGCTTTTGTTCTTCCCATGACGCTCGGTGTGACAGCAGTTGTCGACGGGAGAAGTCCGCTTGTTGAAGGGTTTGGTATGATTGCTCTTGTAGCACTTGCCCCGATTCTGGCGGTTCTAGCTTTGGGAATAATGTATAGAAGAAAGGAGCGATTATATGAAGAGGATGCGAAGAAAGAACAGACTCCTTGTTAGTATTGTTGATCATGGTTTCGCAAGAAAGGCCGAAAAGGCTTCCAAAGAAGCCGGAGCAACCGGTGGAACAACGATAATGGGAAAGAGCCTGGGTGATGTTGATGGAGGAGGTTTCTTTGGCATTCCAATAGAGAAGGAAAGGGAAGTGCTGCTAAC
>PWXG01000150.1 GCA_003561215.1 Thermotogales bacterium | reverse complement strand
CAGCTTCTATCATCACATTCTCTGCCAGTTCCTCGTCAAATTCGAAGAAGTGATGGATGAAGTAGAGATCACCGGCATCGTCAAGCGTGGGTTCACCTGCAAATTGAGAAACGATTAGCTCCGGTTCTCCCCACCCGCCATTGCTCTTGATAGAGCGGAAGATTGCAGGTGTTCCCATGTATGTTCGAGTAAACCAGAGTTCATTGCCATCTGACGTGACGAACGGAAGGCTTTCTGGTTCTTCTGTGTTTACCGCATGTATGTTCACAGGGTCAGACCATTCTGGTTCCAAACCTTCATTGTAGCTGCGGGTCGTTAGCCAGATATCGTAGCTGCCATGTCCACCTGGTCTTGAAGAGTGGAAATATAGGTCGTCTCCGTGTATATGCACTTCGCCAATCTGGATCTCCTTCATCAGTCTGTCTCCAACATACTGCCAGTCAATCCACTTCCCATTCAGATATCTCCCCGTAAACATGTTGACTCCTGTGTAACCTTCCCTGGCAGAAGCAAACCACATTTCATCGTCCTGTATACATACCGCTCCATCAAGTGCCAGCTTACCCGGTTCCTGAAGCCAGACCCTTGTCGGTTTGCTCCATCCCGTATCAGTTAGATGGGTCACCCAGACTCCACTGACTTCATCCAGCACTTGCAGTTCAGGAGGCACACGTACATCAGGAGTGAAGAAAAAATAGAGAGTCTTGCCATCTGGAAGAATGAATGCCGAGTCTTCAGCGCCAGCCGTATTCACTGGATAAGGAAGAGGTACAGGCTCTTCGAAATCGACGGAATGCAGGATTGGTGGATAGGGATCTGTTTCAGGACCACGTTTTATGATGTCATCGGGTATTCTGTCTTCTCGATCAACGTCCGGATAAGACGGAACAGGTTTCTTGATAATGCTACAAGCTGAAACGATCATCATCAAACCTAACACTGTGATTATCAGGTAAAGCTTCATATGACAGCCCTCCCCTGCTATTTGCTCCCGAACATAATTAAGTATTTCGGATGCCACGATTATACCTGAATGCGCATAGAGCAGTTGTTGGTTGGATAACTACAGTTGTTTGCTGCTAGTTGTTAAGAACAAGAACGAGAAACAGGAAACCACGTCCATCATCCTTTCCAAACTGCGAAGTGCTGCTATTCTTCTTTCTCGAATTCTTGCCAACTCCCGTCTACTTGGTTTTTCTCGGTCCTTTCTTCGCGCGCTACGAGCGGTCTACATATCTGAAAGGGATTAGAAAGAAGAGCAAGAAAAGTCTTCGACCGTTCGTGGTTCTATTAGCGAAAAAACTGTGATTTGATCTTCTCGGAGAATACGTAATCTGAACCGTTTCTCACTTCAAGGATTCTGCAGGATTGATCTGCTTAGCAAGCATATGCCGACAAACCTATATCTTTACGGTGTTAGAATATACTCGAATGAATGCTTTATGAGGTGAGTAAGTTGATCGCTGGCACAATTGCAGAGCGAAGGAAGCTACTGGCGGATGAACTGGAAAGGATACTGAAGATACTCTCTGGCATGGACGTGATAAAGGTCCTGGCGTTCGGGTCTTTCATTACTGGAAGGACAGGACTGCAGAGCGATCTTGATCTGATTGTTGTGATGAAGACAGAAGAGAGGTTTGTTGACCGTCTTCAGAGAATCTACACTGCCATCAATCCTCAAGTGGCAGCAGACATACTGGTCTACACCCCCGAGGAATTCAAGGAAATGTCATCCAAGAATCCACTCATCAAAAGGGCTGTGAAAGAAGGCAAAGTTTTGTATGAAAGCTGAACGAGAACAATCTGCCAGTAGATGGTTGAAGCAAGCAGAAATCGATCTTGAAGATGCTATGTACCTTTTTGAAGGTGGTAGATACCACCTGGTTTGCTTTATGTCTCAGCAAGCTTCCGAAAAGGCTTTGAAAGCTTACCTGTATTCACAGGGTGTAGAAACAGTTTGGGGACATTCTTCATCGGAGCTCTGCACAGACGCTGGCAGATATGACAAAGGTTTCCTGAAGCTGAAACATCTCGCTACACTGCTAGACACGTTTTACATTTCCACGAGGTATCCTGACGCTCTACCTGTAGACATTCCAGCAGATGCTTTTCAAAGACAGCTGTACAGGAAGCAATAAAGGCATCTTCAATAATAGCGGAACACATCAGGTCAAGAATACATAGTTAAGCAGTTGGAGCTAGTATCTCTTTCTTAGACATGATCTTTGCAAATATCGCAACAAAGTCAGAATTGGGTTTTGGAAACGTTATCCTCTCTGTTACACTCCACCGAAAACGCCCCCTTTTTTGAATGATCAGTCCCCACAATTCTTTGTGAATCCAGGAACCTTTGACCACGGAATGTCCAGGATGAAGACACGAAGCCGATGAAGTGCAGCGAAAGAATGATGAAGCAGGTTCTATCTTCCCTTATGGCCAGTGAGAAAAAACATCTATCTGTGTGAAGGAAAACACGGAGAATATGCTAGACTCGACTTATTCAAAAGTGAGAATCAAATGATCGTAGTTTTTCCCAAAGGGCGCATTGGCGCGAGGAGGTCAACCATGAAAACCAGACTATTTGTATCCATGATGTTCTGTGTGGTTCTTCTGATACTTTCTGTTTCGTCGTGCGTTAACAAGCATCATCCTAGAGTAGTACGAATTGCGTTTGAAGAACTACAAGAGGGTGTGTTCTACAGCGGCAGCTTGATGTTTGATCCTTCAGACCCTTCCTATTCGCACCTTCATAAGGGGACTCTGATCGCTTTTCAGGATATTGTTTACGGATGGGAAGACATAGGAGACGATGTCTATGTTCCCATAATCATTAAGACAAAATACGGATACATGTATATTCGCGATGTTCACGAGGAGTATATTAAGTACGAGTATCTTCTTTATGGTCCGGACGGAAGAATTGTCGAACGAGAAGACTCTGTGTTTCTAAGTGTTGCAGCAGGCGAAGCAGATTTCTTGAGTGCTTCGGAAAAAGTGGGATTCTGCGGCATAGCATATCATACCGGTGTTAACGCCAGCCACTCGGTAATCTCGAACTCATATCTTCTATCGTTTATTCATGAGATGCCAGAAACAGTAGGTGAAGAGGAAATATTGCCTCAAGAAGAATACCGAAGAGTTGTGTTCAGGATACAGCAAGCAGGGATTACTCAGACTTCTCACTATCCTAAAGGAGTTGTGGCAATAAGCGCTTCCAATCCAAAATCACATGTAATTAACTCATCTTTCCATCACAGAGTAATCAATGGAGCCACGGATCTGGATGATGAGGTTGTGTTTCTCAAGACAGGCCATCTTCCAGAGTTTGCTCCAGGAGATTTTATTCTTGATGCAGAGCATGGAGTTGTGAGAAAGATCGAATCTGTTGACGATTCAGACCCATCTCAGATCACTTTAGGTACCACAAAGGCCAATCTGGTGGATGCCCTTGGAACAATCATAATCAAAGTTGAGGGTGATCTGTCCGAAATAGTGAAAAAACACGCGGCAAGAAACGATCTCTTCGAATCCCAGAACGTCCGAGTAGAACTACTGAATTTGGGATGGGCTGTCAAGATCGTTGACCTTCTTGAAGCTCACGCGCGGATAGTCAACTCATACGTGCTCTATGCAGATGTGTCAATATCACTGCACAAGAGCATAGATAAGTTCAGCTCTTCCGGCAGAATATCCTTCCCCATGACTCTTCGTTCTATCCTGGAGATAGACGCAATGGTAGGGTTTGAAAAAGAGGATTCACACAAACTTGTTGAGCCCGGGATTACGTTCAGTCTTTCTGGGATTCCTATCACTATTAGCATGCCTATTTACGCTTTCTACGAAGTTAGTGCTGATCTGGCTAAACTCGAGTTTGAGTTTGGTCCTGAACTTAAGCTGGAACTAGGTTTCAACTACGATGTTGGAGCAGAGGTACGATATGGTTCCAAGGCACTTGCATTGGGGGTGCATGCTTGGGGAGACGCATCGGGTATTTTCAGTCATTCCGAAGACATGATTCTTGACTATAAATACGATACTTCTCCGAGACTCTCCAGCAAGATTGGATTAAAGGCTTATCCTGGAGTAACAATTGCTTGCGTTTTTCGACCGGACATGGAGATTCCTTTCGATCTTCACGCCTTCCTGGAAGACGACAAACTCAAACTCGACCTTGAGGTCGAGGGGCACATGGAGATGAGGCTCGATATGGGAATCTACGAACACACATGGAGGTTCGGTAAAGTATTTGGATACACTAGGCACTTATACGAGAAAGATCTGTGGTAAGATATGAAGTTTTTGCTGCTCATTTCGGCGTGAAGGATAAAGAACAGTTCACGGAGCGTACACATACGCCTGGTACTCTCTTCATCAGTTTAAGAAGCTGATTATGATCCTCTGTTGTTATCTTGTGTAAGTGCATGTCGCCCTCTGTCTAGACATCTGATTTCTCGTTCCTGGAACAATCTCGAGGACTGTAAGTCCAGTCTACAGTGACAGAAAGCCTTTCAACCAGTCCCAGAGTTCTTCAATCTACGGGAACGGTCTTCTGTTTGTTTCTATATGCCACATAAATATCTGCTTCTATCATGACGTTTTTCCCTGGTTCCTCATCAAACTCGAAATAGTGATGTATGAAATAGAGGTTCCCGGCGTCGTCGAGTGTAGGCTCGCCTGCAAACTACGATATGATGAGCTCAGGTTCTTGCCACTGTCCATCACTCTTAACCGAGCGGAATATGGCCGGAGTTCCCATGTGTGTTCGAGTAAACCAGAGTTCATTGCCATCGGATGTGACGAACGGAAGGCTTTCTGCTTCCTCTGTGTTTACCACATGTATGTTCGCAGGGTCTGACCATTCTATTTCCAAACCTTCATTATAGCTCCGAGTCGTTAGCCAGATGTCGTAACTGCCATGTCCACCTGGTCTTGAAGAGTGGAAATACAGGTCGTCCCCGTGTATATGTACTTCGCCAATCTGGATCTCCTTCATCAGTCTGTCTCCAACATACTGCCAGTCAGTCCATTCTCCATCCACGAACCTGGCCGATTTACCTCTGTTTTCCCGAAGCGCTCCCCCGCTGCCAGGAGAATGGCCCTAAGGCTGTCCGATAGCCTCAAGATATGTGTTCCTCATGCAGAAGGATTTGTTGTTATGAATGTAACATATGCTAAGATCAATTAATCGGCGTGTATTCTTTCGATCGCTCTCATAGTGATTTGAGATCCAGTTTAGAAAACAGATCGTTTTCCCTGATTCTTGAAGCTACAGTTATGGGGAGTTACTGAAATCGTTTTGCTTTTTTCAAGTATGAGAGTCATTCTAAAGCATGCTTAGGAGGGGTAAAGATGAAAGCAAAACTAATGAGAGTCTTGTTGATTGCATCGGTTCTTGTGTTTCTTGTAGGATGTCCAGAACTGTTGGAAAAGCCATTGACTCTGAGCATACCTGATCAAGAAGTATTGCAGGGAGAAACTTTGCAAATTGAGCTCCTTGATCATGTCAGTGGTGGTATAGGAACACTTGTATTTACCATTGAAGATGGAGTAGGAGATATTTATGGAAGCACTTACACATATGCTCCTGGATACGACGTATTTGATAACCAGTCAGTGACGATACGAGTGAAAGATGACAGGGATGAATCAGTTGAAGACACATTTGAGATAGTTGTTG
>PWXG01000215.1 GCA_003561215.1 Thermotogales bacterium | reverse complement strand
ATTCTGCGCACGCTGGCCCGGTTGAGGCCTGACCGGATTATCCTGGAAATAGTGCGCTTTCAATAATCGGAGGTTGCAGTGGTTATCAACAATGTCCTGATAGTCGATCCGATTGCAGGAGAAAGGGTTGGAACAATAGAGGTTGAATCAGACAGAATAGTTTCTGTAAAACATTCATCCAGGAACGATTACGATCTCGTTGTCTTTCCGGGTTTCTTCGATCCTCATACACACGGGTCGGTCGGAATAGACACAATGGAACTGGACCGAACAAGACTACGTGAATGGGAGAGTTTTCTTTACACTCAGGGAGTGACTAGTTTTCTTCCAACAACAGTTTCGGCATCATCTGAGGCGCTTCAATCTGCCGGAGAGTTCATAGAAGACTACATGAGGGAAAACGCTTTCACCGCGGTCAGGGGAATTCACTATGAAGGTCCGTATATAAGCAAGAGAAGAAAAGGTGCTCAGAACCCTGACTACATAAGATGTGCTTCTCCAGATGAGATCGATTCTCTGCCTTTGTCGATATGCAGGATCATCACATTGGCGCCTGAGGAGGAAGGGTTTGAACAGGTTGCTGACTTGATGGTACAAAAAGGCATTGTAGTCTCAGCTGGTCATACAGATGCGACATACGATCTGATGAAGAAGGCATTTGAAAAAGGTTGCAGAAGAATGACCCATTTCCCTAACGGAATGCGAGGATTTCATCATCGAGAACTCGGCTGCTTGGGCGCGGGCTTGGCCCTTTCCTTCAGTCTGGAGCTTATCTCGGATGGAGTTCATAGTGTTTCTGAGTTTGTGAAGTTCCTGTATTCTGTGAAAGGTGCCGAGAAAGTAATCCTTGTGACAGACTCGATGAGCGCAGCAGGGCTGGAGGACGGCAAGTACCTGCTCGGAGGTCTCGGAGTCTTAGTAACTGACGGTAAGGCGACCCTTGAAGACGGTACGCTGGCAGGAAGTACACTGCTTTTCAGCGAAGGAGTCAGAAAGTTCAGGTCTTACACTGGATGCTCGCTAACCGAGCTTTCAAGGATGTCTTCCTTTAACGCGGTTGATGAGATTGGTATTCCTGATAGAGGAAGAATCGTGGAGGGCTACAAAGCGGATCTTGTTATCATGAGTAAAGAGCTCGAGGTACTGAAGACAATTTTATCTGGGCAGGTAGTTTATGATGCAGCATGAACGGACTGAGATGGTTGATAACCCTGATAAGGAAACAAATGTGCACCGCATCGAAATCGAAGACAGAGAGATAATTCTTGTAGGAACCGCCCATGTCTCGAAAGAAAGTGCAAACGAAGTAAGAGACATTATCAATTCTGAGAAACCAGACACCGTGTGTGTTGAATTATGTGAGGCTCGATACAAGTCCCTGAAAGAAAGCGACAAGTGGAGAGAGACCGATATCATCAAGGTTGTGAAAGACAAGAAAGCACTACTTCTGCTGGCAAGCTTGTTGCTTTCCTCTTACCAGAAAAGGCTGGCCAAGCAGTTTGACGTCCAACCCGGGCAAGAGATGATTCAGGGCATTCAGTCAGCCGATGAAATAGGCGCAGAGTTGATACTGGCTGACCGTGACCTGAAGACGACCTTTACGAGAATATGGAGAGGTGTGGGATTCTGGAGTAAGTTCAAGTTGTTCTTCGTAATACTTCTTAGTGCACTTAGCAACGAGGAGATAAGCGAAGAAGAACTTGAAAAACTCAAGTCTCAGGATATGCTGTCTGCAGCGCTCGAAGAGCTATCGAAAGCTTTTCCGAAGCTGAAGACGTTTCTCATAGACGAAAGGGACCAATACCTTGCGGAGAAGATCCGACAAGCTCCGGGGAAGAAGATCGTAGCTGTGCTTGGCGCAGGACACATTCCCGGTGTAAAGGAGGAGCTGAACACAGATCACAGTCTAGCAGAGCTGGAAGCAGTTCCCCCAAAAGGAAACACCGGAAAAGTGGTCGGTTGGTCCCTCGCGGCAGCAATCGTTGCACTCATAGTGATAACCCTTTCTGTAGATACCGCTGCAGGCTTTGACCAGATCTTGAGCTGGGTTTTATGGAACGGATCCTTAGCCGCTGTGGGTGCAATCATAGCGCTGGGACATCCGCTTTCTGTTCTTACTGCGTTTCTGGTATCACCGGTGAGCTCATTGAGCCCACTTCTTGCTGCTGGATGGTTTGCCGGGCTCGTTGAGGCTGTTGTTCGGAAACCGGCTGTAAAGGATTTTGAAAGGCTTTCCGACGACGTGTATACATTCAAGGGTTTCTGGAAGAACCGCGTTACGCGTGTTCTCCTGGTTGTTGCGCTGGCAAATGTGGGGAGCACAGTGGGTTCCCTGATAGGTGGCGCGGAGGTCATAAGGGTGTTCTTGCGAACAGTTTTCGGTTGAGAGTGAGTTGGTTTCTTGAGGACAGACAATTTGCTGATCAATGGTGGAAGCATCGAGTTTTTCTGCAGGGGAAGTGATTTTGAAGTAGCCCTTAAGGACAGCAATAGCTGTAACACCCTGGAACATGAGACCGGTCCTGTCAGAAGTTTCAAGAGAATTAGATGGGACACGAGCAAACACACCGGAAAAAGTGCTTTCATAGATGTTTCGGATATGTCTGGTGACCTGGAATTGAGAGGGTTCATGATTTTGCCTGTTGATCCTTATAACAGCGACATTCTGTTTGTTACACTACATCAAGACCGACTCGAGATAGTCGAAGAACGGCGACTGGGAGAGCTTTACGAGAAAGATAACCGTCGCCCACGTTTTCACTTTACTCCGTCGTCCGGCTGGCTGAACGACCCAAATGGACTTGCTCACTGGAATGGCCTGTATCATCTCTTCTATCAGTACAACCCCTTTGAACCCGTATGGGGTCCGATGCACTGGGGCCATGCTGTCAGTAGGGATCTGATCCGATGGAAGCACTTGCCGATCTTTCTCTTCCCAGACAATGGAAAGCATGGTGGTGATGAGACTGGGTCTTTCTCCGGTAGTGCTTATCCCGATGATGACCGTCTCGTTGTAATGTATACAAAGAACTGGGATCCGCGTTTTCACCCTGAAAAGACCCCTCAAAGCCAGCACGTCGTTCTTACTTACGACGGTATCGACCACAAGGCTGTTAGTGGTTCAGCTGTAGTTGAACCGGGAAAGGATTCGCTCCCTTATGATTTCAGGGATCCGAAAATCTACAAAGAAGAAAACGGATTGTGGGCAGCTGTAGTCGGAGGTAGTCTGCACAATAGAGGGCGGATTCTCCTGTATCGATCTGAAGATCTTGCGAACTGGTATTTGGCAAGTGTTCTCTATACTTGTGACGAATACTGGGCAAGAATGGTTGAATGTCCGGAGTTACTGAAGCTTGACGGTAAGTATCTTGTGCTGATCTCACTTATTCATTACATTGGAGAGGTCCCTACTTATCACGCGTTTCACATGATTGGTAAGATAATCAATGATGTCTTTCATCCCGAAATAATCGATAAGACCGATTTTGGCGATGACTTCTATGCTGCTCAGACTTTCATAGATGATTCAGGAAGGCGAATTCTGATTGCATGGACCAAAGCTTATCCTGAGCACAATACCACAGTTGATCGCAACTGGGCAGGAATACACACACTGCCCAGAGCTCTTTCGCTGAATAGGGATGGGCGTCTGAGGATGAAGCCAGTGGATGAAGTTGAGAGCTTAAGGGTATCTTCTGAGCCCCAGCTTACCCTGAGCCAACACGATGTAAGTCGCCACGGAAAGACAGTTGAGCTTCCTTCAAATTCTTTTGAGTTGAAGTTAAGGTTCACTGCAGACATAGAATCAGGGGGATTCGAACTCAGGATCGGTTCTGAAAAGGATGAGGATGAATTCGTTTCTGTAGGATTCAGTGATGATAAGCGTTTCTTCATAAAAGTTTCCATGAACAATCAGATCGACTCTTCTTACCACGAGACACTTCCTGTAAATATCCAGGGAGAGGCACTGGATCTCCACATTTTCTTCGACAGATCGATAATAGAAGTATTTGCAGATAACTATGTGATCTCTGGAACAAGAAAGTTCAGACCTTCTGATCTTAGCAAGAAGTTGACGATTAAAAGCGATCCAGGAATTTATGTCGATTATCTTGTGCTGTGGCAAATGTCAAGCGCCTGGTAAAATCTACGAGACATAGCCACACACGGCGAAGACAGCGTTGATGGTGGTGTCTTCTCTTCGATGCTCTTATGGAGGAGTTTTCGGGCATGAAAAGTTACGAGGAGTTTCGCAACGAGTTAGGAAGGCTATCCTCAAGAGACTCAGTGGTGAAACTCGTCAGTTTCCTTGAGGAAGAGAAAAACAGAGATCCTTCTGAGGTTATTGAAGCAGCACTCGAGATCCTGAGGCTTAACGCCGACAGAAAAATCTGTAAGAGCGAAGAAAAGGCTCTTTCTTATCTTTCGAAAGCCTATTTCAGGCTCGGTGGCTACGAGCAAAGCGCGAATTATCTCAGAGAGATTTTCAGTCGATGGGGGGATTCACTAAGTAAGAGAGAAGAGGCGGATTACCTGTCAAGACTTGGTGTCATATACTCATATCTGGGCGACTACGACGCTGCACTTGAGAATATGATCGATTCCTTGAGGCGTTTTGAAGAACTCGGGGACAAAACAAGAATCGCCGATCTCCAGTGTAATGTCAGTATGGTATTCATGGAGATCGACGAACTGGAAAAGAGCGAGGCTTACATGCGAGAGGCGCTCGAATTCGCCGAGAACAGTGGTTCTGAGGAACAGCGCGCAGCCTTTCTTAACAATCTGGCCCTTTTGCTCTATAGAAGAGAGAAAAAGCACGAAGCGCTAGGGTGTCTCCTGAAATCAGCAGAGATAAAGGAAAACCAGGGAGATTCCAGCAAGCTCATGACAACATTTTTGAACATAGCAACTGCTTATGAAGAGATGGGAGAGCATACCCCGGTAATCGGGTATATTGAGAAAGCAATGGAGCTCGCAGAGATGTACAGAGACACTGAATGTTGCGCCACATGTTTCAAACAGCTGGGAGTTCACCTCACAAACAGAGGCGAATATGACAGGGCTGAAACGTACCTTAAGAAAGCCCTGAAGTTGCTCGAAGGAACCTCATTCGCAAAGAGAATTCTTGGTACGCTTAGAGAGCTCTCAACTCTGTTCGAGAAAAAAGGTGATTACAGGCAAGCTTTGCGCTACATGAAGGAACAGACGGAATGCGAACGGAGAGTCTTCAGCGAGGAAAAAGCAAGAAAGATTGCTCACGTTAGTTCTCTTTACGAAGCAAAGAAGAAGACTCTGGAGGCTGAACTTCTCAGGGAAAGAACGGATGAACTCACGAGACTGAACAAGGAAATCAGTGAACAGTACAGAGACCTCAAAGCTGCAGAAGGTGCTTTAAAGCAAGCAAACAAGAAACTACAGCAGAAGATGGAGGTCGATCCACTAACAGGACTGCTGAACAACCAGAGGATATACGAGAAGATTCAGAGTCTTATAGACCATTCCAGAGTAGAAAATGAACCACTTTCAGTAGTTATGTTTGATCTGGATCACTTCAAGCAGCTCAATGACAAATATGGTCATCCGGTCGGGAATAAAGCTCTTGCAAAGGTAGCGAGAACGATAAAGGAGAACATAAGGGACCACGATCTTGCATTCAGGTTTGGTGGAGAAGAATTTCTCGTGT
>PWXG01000046.1 GCA_003561215.1 Thermotogales bacterium | reverse complement strand
CCACCGACGAGATGATCGAGAGATATCTAAGACTGAAAGATTTTCCCGATATCCCGGCTCTGAAGATGAGGAAAACGGAAGATTTCTTTGAAGACGTCAGGTCTCACATTGAGGAGCTTCCTGTATGGGATGGTGAGCTCTACCTCGAGAAACACAGGGGCACATCTTCATCGCAGTCACTGACGAAGACACTGCACAAGCAAGCAGAGGATGCTCTCTTCAGGACCGAATTTCTTGCATCAGTCTTGAAAGACTCTCAGGGTTACCCATTTAAAGATCTCTACGAATCCTGGGACACCGTGCTTACAAACGAATTCCATGACATTCTGCCTGGCTCATCGATCAAGGAAGTCTACATTCAGGCAGAGACGGAATTGCGCGGTGTAATTGATAGAAACCAGGCAATACAGGATCAGATAACCCGCAGCTGTGCGAAGCTCATTGATGACGGTTTGACAGTTATCAACCTTTCTTCTTCACCACAGCCACTGAGTTTCGTTCTTGATGATGGACTGCGTTACAGTTTATCCACAGAAGATGGTATGCCAGTCGAAGGTCAGGTACTCGCTGACGGCGGTGTTCTCTACATGTGTGAGCGAAAGATCGATCCTTTCGAGAAGATTTTACTGAAGAGACTGGACCCCCTGGAATCACAGGAATCGAAGAAAGCTGTGTCAGATGACTTCACCATAGAGAACAAACACTTGCGCGCTCGGGTAATTACGGATGGGGCAATATCGATCTTTGACAAAGACTTGAATCGAGAGGTCTTCAGTTCTTCGGGGAATCAGCTCTTTCTGTACAAAGACATTCCTCCATACTGGGATGCATGGGATGTTGCATCAGAGTATGAGAAACACGGTGCCAGGTTCCTTCCAGACAGTATCGAGAGAATTGAATGGGGGCCACTGAGAGATGCTGTGAGGATTGTCTACAGGAAGGAAGATACCAGAGTGGTTCAGGTTTATTCACTGGCTCGAGACGCAAGACGAGTCGACATAGAAACCGCTATTGATTGGCACATGCGCAGAACGATGCTCAAGGCTGTATTCCCACTGAAGGTACTTGAACGAAAAGCGAGTTTTGATCTCGGCAGCGGGTATATTCAGCGCCCTACACACCACAACAGGAGCATTGACCAGGCGATGTTCGAAGTTCCTGCTCAGCGGTGGGTTGACATGAGTGAGTACGGATTCGGAACAAGCATAATTAACAACGGGCTCTATGGTCATAGTGCAAGAGAAAATGCACTCTCATTAACACTCCTGCGTTCTCCGGTCTTCCCGGACTTCCTTGCTGATGAAGGCAGTCACAGGTTTGTCTACTCGATATATCCTCATGATGGCAGTTCCCTGCTTTCAACGGTAAGGGAGTCTGACAAGATCAACAAGCCTTTGTTCGTAGCACACGGGAAACTGGAAGAGTTCCCAGAACGTGTCCTGGAAATGGGAAAGGATTCGGAAACACTCAAGTTGATGTCGCTGAAACGGAACGAAGATGGCAAGATAGTAGTGAGGTTGTGTGAAACCCTCGGAAGAAGGGGAAAGACTGTTCTGAAATTGGGTTTAGCGCACTCCAGGGCGTTTGCATGCAACATACTTGAAGAGCCTCTGGGTGAATTGAAGCTGACAGCAAAAGGAATCGTGATCCCGTATGAGCCCTTCAAGATAATCACACTGCTCTTTCTGTAAAAGCTATCAGCAGACAAACAAACAACGAATCTATGTAGTTGAGAACAGTTTCTTGATAGCTTTGAAACGATATGTGAACAGAGTGAAACTAATGAAAGAAGTGAGATGTCGTGGAAAAGTGGCTTATAAAAATCGGTATCGCTCTCATAATAGTCGGAGTGGTCTTCTACCTGTTCAGAAGGACAGGGGTATTTCTGGGAAGGCTCCCCGGTGACATTGTCATAGAAAGGGATGGGTTTCGTGTCTGGTTTCCGATTGTCAGCTGCCTCGTTGTAAGCGGTATTATCACAGGGGTGTTCTGGATAATAAGCCTGTTGCAGAAGCTTCTGTGAGGGGTTCATTGTTATGAAGTCAGGAGTTCGGTTGCTTTCTTGAACTCCTTCTCGGAAATCTTCAGTTCCGCCTTCCTGTCTTCGATGAAACGGAGGATCTGTTCAGGAGCTGTAAAATCAAGATCCTTCCAGATCATTGAGATGAGATCGGATGGGAGATCAGTTTCGGTAGCCAGGGAGAGTATTGACGGCGGCATGGTTTCGCGGAGTTCTTCCAGCCTGGATATCTTGCCTGTCTCCAGGCACTCCAAAGATTTCTCTACGATGGCTTTGCCGATACCTTTGATATTGCACAGATCGTGGATATCCGAATCTGTCAGCTTGCTTTTCGGCAGTCTTCTGATTACTCCGGATGCAAACCTGTAGCTTCTTATCTTGAAAGGATTGTCCCTCGTAATCTCCAGGAGTCTGGCAAACAGTCTGAACTGGTGAGACAGCTCTAATTTGCCGATAGTCTTTTCCATGAAAACAGCCCTCTTCAGAAGATATTTGACTCTTCTCTACCATGTATGATAACAGATGGCTCCTTTTGCCCGGCACAAGATTTGGGGATTGCTCGCGCGCAGTGGTAGGATTAAGCAGAAGGAGTATTAGAAGCCCACCTTTAAGCAATTCTTTCTCAAGATCTTCAAAGGTGTGCTAATTTCAAGGAGGTGAGTACTGCATATGAGAAAGATAGTTGTCCTGATGTTGCTCCTGGTTGTAGTATCTGCCCTTGCCCTATCGCACAGTCCTGTTCAGAGAACGGCCAACGGGATCATTGCGCTCATAACTGATTGGGGTTCCAGAGACTGGTACGTCGGTGCTGTCAAAGGTGTGGCATTGTCAATATTCCCCGAAGCGACCATTGTCGACTTAACTCATGAGATCCCGCCGTTTGAACTGGAAGAAGGTGCTGCGACGTTGTGGTTCTCTTCGAGAGAGTTTCCTTCGGGAACAGTTTTTGTGGCTGTCGTTGACCCTGGCGTAGGAACAGAGAGAAGACCGCTGGTAGTACATACTGAGAACGACATGTTCTTCGTAGGACCTGACAATGGTCTCTTCACTTACGTAATACTGGATTATGGCGTCAAGGCTGTATACCAGATAACCAACGAAGCGTTCATGAGACCCCCCGTATCCTATACCTTCCACGGCAGGGATATCTTTACCCCGACCGCTGCAAATCTTGCATCTGGAAGAAAAGTAAGTGAAGTTGGCCCTGTGATAACTGACTACATCATGTTTGATGTCGGAGCAGCTTACATGGAAGAAGGCATTATCTACGGTGAGGTAATGAGTCATGACCTCTACGGAAACCTCAGGACGAATATCACTCGTGAGTATGTTGACGAACTCGGCCTCACATTTGGTGACAAGATTAGACTCACAGTTGACGGAGAGACGATCGAGACGGTATTCGTAAACACCTATGGCGACGTTGAAGTCGGAGAGTTCCTAACATATGTTGCCAGTACTGATCAGCTCGCGATAGCGATCAACTGGGGCAATGCAAGAGAATACTTCGATGCTGACATCGGTTCGACCGTAATAGTCGAGAAGATCGAATAAGTCGATCAAAACCGATGAAGTTACCGGCACGTCTAAACAACGTGCCGGTTATCTTTTCTTGACAGTGTAAAATCATGGGTACCTGCCCGCCCTAGAGCGAGGAGTGATGATGATGAAGGACTCGGGTTTGATCATAGGCATTGCGGTGACTATACTCTTTCTTGCAGTTCTTCTAAGTTTTCAGGAACCAAAACCTCTTGAACCTTACGGGCCGAATATCCCTGCAGGCGCGACTGTGTATACACGCAACGTGCTTCTTTCATGGGAATTCAGGGCAGACAGCAGAACGACTGTAGGAATCGGTCTTTCAGGCATCTTCAAGATTGGAGAAAAGGGACGGTTGATTCTCGATGTCTCCGGTACTATTCCGGTGTCCTGCACTGTCTACGAAGTGTATTTTGGGGACTCGCCTAACCCGCCCTACTATAAGACGGTGCGATGCCAGCGTGAAATCGTGATCAGGGGCCTGGAAAGCGGGCGCACATATTACTGGCAGGTAGTAGCCATAACCGAGGACGACCAGCGCTATCGTGGTCAGTTGTGGTGGTTTCACATAAACTAGACAATCCTATTTGGGGCCTGCTTTCCTTCCAGTACCGCTGTGACATTGCGGGCTACCATGATTGCCATTTCCATCCTCGCTTCCATTGTTGCTGATCCCAAGTGTGGCAGAAGGACCACGTTATCCAGCTCTCTGAGTGCATAAGGAACGTCCGGTTCGTTTTCGAACACATCTAGTCCCGCAGCAAAGATTTTCCCTTCCTGCAAAACATTGATTAGAGCCTGCTCGTCAACTACGGCTCCCCGGGCTGTATTGATCAGAACAGCCGTCGGCTTCATAAGTTTTAGCTTCGATGCACTGAGCATATGCCTGGACTCTCTTGTAAGTGGAACATGCACTGAAACCACATCTGATAGCTTCAGCAGGTCTTCCAGACTCCTATACTCCACATCCAAGGTCTTCTCTTCTTTCTTCGATGCTGGCATCCTGTTATGGTAGACGACCTTCATACCAAAGGCTTTTGCTCGGTGTACAACGGCCTTGCCTATTCGACCAAGACCGATTATACCGAGAACCTTGTCCTTGAGAGAAGTCCCCAGCAGCAGCTCCGGTTTCCAGCCTTCGAACCGTCCCTCACGAACGAGCCTGTCCCCCTCGACGATCCTTCTGGTTGTTGCGAGTATCAGGGCCAGAGTCAGGTCTGCTGTGGCTTCAGTGAGCACGCCAGGTGTGTTCGTGACTGTTATGCCTTTCTCCTTTGCGGCTACTATGTCTATGTTGTTGAACCCTACAGCGTAGGTTGCTACCACCTTAAGATTTGGTAGTCTGCTGATCACCTCCCGATCTATCACATCAGACAACAGGGTGACCAGGGCGGATGCGCCTTCTGCAAAGTCTATCAGCTCTGACTTGTCCAAGAAATGATCCTGAGTATTCACCTTCAGTTCGTATCTCTTAAGAAGCCTTTGCCCTTGCTCCGGTATCTTATATGTAACACAGACCTTGTCCATGAAGATCAGTCCTCCGTAAAGCATTACAGATCGATCTTAGCACGTTTTGTTCCTTTCTCCCTACAGATATCAAGCTCTCTTCTTCTTGATTGAGGTGCCATATTCATCGGAATCAAGTATCACAGCTTCGCCGGACTGCAGGTCGCCACTTATGATCATGTCCGCAATAGGGCCTTCCACGTCCCTTTCAATTATTCTCCTGACCGGCCTCGCTCCGTAGAGACGGTCATAACCACTCGAAGCAATCAGTTCAAGGGCGCGATCGGTGTATTCGAGGGTAATGTCCTGCTCGGAAAGACGGTTTTTGACATCTTCAAACTGAAGAGTAACGATCTTCTTCATGACATCTCCGCCAAGAGGCTTGAAGAGAACGATTGCGTCCAGCCGGTTTATGAACTCGGTCTTAAATGTTGCCTTCAGTGAACGCTCGACACTCTCCGCCGCTTCAGCTCTATCGCGATCTATTTCCGAGAGCTCCTCGGAAGAGATGTTGCTCGTCATGATGAGTATGGTGTTGGAAAAACTCACAGTTTTGCCCTTGCCATCGGTGAGCCTGCCATCATCCATCACCTGGAGAAGCACGTTGTGAACTTCACTGTGTGCCTTTTCCACCTCGTCCAGCAGGAT
>PWXG01000139.1 GCA_003561215.1 Thermotogales bacterium | reverse complement strand
GAAGCCAGTCCGTCGCCAAATGGATTTGAGGCTTCGGCCATTTCCCTGTAGTATTCTTCTGACTCCAGAAGACGCAAAGCTTCGGTCGTTACCATACTGCGGGAGGTACCTACAAGCCTGGCCGTCCCTGCAGAGATCGCCTCAGGCCTTTCTGTTGTTCTACGAAGAACGAGTGTAGGTTTTCCTATGGCAGGAGCTTCTTCCTGGATTCCTCCCGAGTCAGTCATGAGAAACCTTGCCCCCTCCATGGCGGCCAGGAACGTCAGGTAGTCCATGGGATCTGTCAGAAGCACTTGTGGATTACCAGAGAGTTCAGCAAAGACAGTGTCCCTGACAACCGGATTCAAGTGCACAGGAAAAACGACGCGGATTTCGGGGTGCTCTTTCACGATGTCTTCAACAGCCCTGATAACTTCAAGCAGTGGCTTTCCCCAGTTCTCACGCCTATGCATGGTCATAAGTATGTAGTCGCCGTTGTCGATTCCCAGGTTCCTTCTTCTTTCCGCAAGATCATCCTTTCTGTTCTTTACAATCCACTGCAGGGAATCAATTACAGTATTTCCGGTTACTTGAATCCTGGAATCTGTTACACCCTCCCTGAGAAGGTTTTCCCTTGCCACAGCTGTTGGAGCGTAATGATACGCTGAAAGCACAGAGACAAGACGCCTGTTCACTTCCTCAGGAAAGGGATCATATGGGTCGTCCGTCCTGAGACCTGCTTCCACGTGTCCGACCGGGATCTTGTGGTAAAAGGCAACCAGAGCTGCAATGAAAGCAGAAGTAGTGTCGCCCTGGACACATGTGAAAACGATATCTTCCTTCTCGAATATCGCCTCCAGGGATTCCGTCATCCTTGCCGTGAGCTGCGAGAGGCTTTGTCTTTCTTTCATGACCGCAAGATCGTAGTCTGAAACAATGCCGAAAAGCTCTGTGACTTGTTGGAGCATTTCCTTATGCTGCCCTGTGAGAACAGTAAGTGTAGGTATCTGCTCTTTTTTCAGAGCCAGATATATGGGAGCCATTTTGATGGCTTCCGGTCTTGTGCCAAAAACGAGTGCTACTTTACCCAAATCATGAATCACTCCTTCTTACTGATTATATCTCAACTGGACTGTGACATATGAGAGAATTTCTCTCTCAATGTATTGAATCAAGATCAGCAATAATGATATACTAATTTATACCTAAAGGTATATTTATTAATCCAAGCGCAGGAGGTAATATATGCTTGATGACAAGAAACCTACCAGCGTTACCGTGATTTTCAGACGCGGTTCTTTCTTTCCTGTCAACTTCACCATGAGAGAACAGAAAATCGCCATAAGCAAGGTCATCGCTTCCTGGAAGAGCCCCAGAGGTAGAGAGAGAATGCTCTACAACTTCTCCGTGATCACTCCTTGTGGAACATATGTCATGGAGTACGACGAATACGAGAAGCAATGGTATTATTCTCAACCGGGTGGCTGGCAATGATTGGGGACAGGGCAGGTTACGTGGCCCATGTAGATATGGACGCTTTTTTTGCAAGCATAGAACAGGCGACAAATCCTTCTCTCAAAGGCAAACCGATAATCGTTACCGGATCAGCATTAAGACATTCCGTTGTCACGGCTGCCAGCTACGAGGCGAAGAAGCACGGTGTAAAATCAGGAATGACCGTGTATGAAGCCACAAAACTCTGTCCTGATGCCCTACCTGTTGAGGTGGATGGAAAAAAATACGAGTACTACTCCGAAACCGCCATGAATATGTTGCGCAATGTGTCGCCTTCTATTGCGATAAGCAGCGTTGATGAAGCTTTTGTAGATCTGACTTATTACGAAAGAATTTCCGGTGCCATATATAAACTGAATGAATTCAGAAGGACGTTGAAGAGCCGTCTCGACATCTCAGCTTCTGTCGGCATAGCTGCAAATCCCATAATTGCAAAGATGGCAAGCGACTTCAAGAAACCCAACGGTTTCACTTTCATACAAAGAGGTTTCGAGCAGGCTTTTCTTGAAAGTGTCCCTGTTTCCGATGTGCCGGGAATCGGAAAGCACACCACCGTATTCCTTAAGAGTCACGGATTCGAAAATGTGGGAGATTTACTTAAGGCAGACAAGTTCTACCTCTTTAAAAACTTCGGAAATGCTTTTTTGGGACTTGTGAAATCACTCACATCCCACAACTACAGCAGAGAGGTCTTTTTTCAGAAAGAAGCCCCGAAGTCCATGGGGCATTCAATGACCTTCGGTAGAGACATCAGTCAGCTAGAAAAACTCGAGAGTATTATTAGTTTTCTTGGCTCAAGAGTAGTCTATCGAATGAGAAAAGAGGGATACGAAGCCCGGGGAATAGGAATGCACGTGAAGTACACCGACATGAAAGTTTCCGCCATATCGAAAAAGCTTTCATTTCATCTTTCCAGGATATCTCTGATGAACGAGATATCACACTGGCTTCTGAAGAAGATCTGGAACGGTGAACCCGTAAGAGCTATGGGTATAAGTTGTCAACGTCTCAGAAAGCTCGGACCTTCGAGTGAACAGTTACATATGTTTCATAAAGACAGGGATCCGATACAAGTAGCTTTGAATATGGAAGATCGCTTTGGCAAGTACGTGCTGTTTCCTGCTTCCCTGCTTGCGGCTACAGACGCATCATGTATTTCCTTGAAGAACAGAGATCTCTTTAACAAGAGCTTCGGCCGTGGCCAGATTAGTCGCCAGAGACACGTTGTGAACGTCGCACACTCTCATTAATGCAGAAACATCCGGCTCGTGAGGTTGTGCCGTGAGAGGGTCCCGAAGAAAGAGCACGAAATCAATCGCATCTCCAACAACCATTGCGCCTATTTGAAGATCTCCACCTTTAGGTCCAGATTTCATCCTGGTAATCTTGAGCTTGATCTTGTCCCGGAGCAGCTCTCCGGTTGTCTTGGTTGCAAAGAGCTCGCATTTCCTGAAGATATCGTCATGCTCCCTAACAAACAGCAGTAGATCCGCTTTCTTCTTGTCATGTGCAATCAGGGCAACTCTTGGCCTTTTCACGTTGATCCTCCAGTTCTCAAACTAAGTTCAGCTGCAGCAGGTTCTCAATATCACCTGAAAGTAGAGTAGTACTCGTTTCTTAGCGAAAGAAAGAGGTCTTTGTCGGCAGTCATTGCGAATCGTGTTACGATAATCTCCACGTATTCTTTTGCAGCGCGATCCCTTATCGTTATCAAACGTGGGACGGGAAATCTTCCCTCCAAAACGGGAATAACGATCTCGACCGACATGATATTCGGAACATAGCCCCCGCCGAGTAGACCAAGGAGTCGTATTCTCGCTTCATTCGGCTTGATTCTGTAGTGCACACGCTCGTCATCACGAGAAATGTCCCATATGAAAGCAGCCGGTTCCAGAAAAGCTCCAAAAAACTGGCGAAGAAAAACATCGATAAGATCGTCCTGGAAGATCCCGGTTCTGTATTGCTTCCAGGGATCTCCTTCGACCACAGAAAAGAGAACATCTTCCCGTGCAAGGTAGACCATAGCTATTCCTTCGAGTTCATCAGGTTCAATGAATTCGAAGTACCAATCCCTTCGGTTGTTCAACATAATTGCCAGTCTTATCGAAAAGTCTATGTATGCTTCTGTGGCGCTTTCCGGATCCTGAAGATGGAAATTAAGTTGAACCTCTGAGCTGAAGGAACCGGTTTCTGCCAGCCTGGTAATGAAGAAAGTCAGTTCATCCTCTGCAAACGCTGTTGCAGCAACCATCACCACAAAGAAAAAGACGAGTAACTTCAAGGTCCGATGCCTCCTCAAAAGATTATATCATGCAGTCTTTAGGTCACTCATGGTTGCCGATCATTCTCTCGAAAAGTGTTATCATCTAGTCAGAGGTGTTAGCTATGTATGTGGCGTTCCCTGAAGAGATGCGAAAGATCGATGAAACTGCGATTGACGATGGAATCCCTTCGATTCTCCTCATGGAACACGCTGCAAGATCTGTCGCGACACTCGTCCGCGAGCTTGGAAAGGATCCCATATGCGTGCTGTGCGGCACAGGTAACAATGGAGGAGACGGTTACGCACTGGCTCGTCTTCTCTCCAATTCCGGTTTGCATGCTTTCGTCATTTCAATCGGCGAACCAAAGACCGGAGATGCTTCACTTAACCGCAAACTCTTTCTGGAAATGCCCGGAGAGTGTTTAGCAATCAACGAATTGACAGAAGAGAAGTTGGGTAAGCTTCTGGACGGTTCTGCTGTGATCGTAGACGCGCTCTTTGGCACGGGTTTCTCCGGGAGCATTGAGGGAAAAACTGCCAGACTGATAGAGAAGTGTAATGAGCTGGACAGAACTAGAATCTCTGTAGATATTCCATCGGGAGTAGACGGGTCGAATGGCTTTGTAGAAGGAACAGCATTTAGGGCTGACTTCACTGTCACCTTTGGTGTTCCAAAAGTCGGGCATTTCTTCTTCCCCGGACGGAGTTATGCGGGTCGACTCATCGTGGAAGACTGGGGATTTCCGCACAAGCATATTGAAGAAGTCTCTTCTGTTAAACTGCTCACAGAAAAGACTGCGAGAAGACTGCTTCCTCACAGGCCGCCCAATTCTCACAAGGGTACGTTCGGTGCAACACTGGTTGTCGGTGGATCAGAACTTTACGGAGGTGCCCCTGTTCTTACAGCCAGAGGAGCGCTGGTAGTTGGCGCCGGTCTGGTACACTGCCTTGCGCCTCGCGAAGTGATGAGACAGGTCAGATATTCTCATCCCGAGGTAATCGCCTTCTGTCCAGAAAGAGATATCGGCCATCTTTCGCCGGACGACCTCAAGCTTATTGAAGGAATTCTCCACAGAATTGACGTCGTCATTGTGGGCCCGGGAATAGGCAGACATCCTGACACAGGAGAGTTTGTAAAGAGACTTGTTGCTGCAGCTACTTCCTCCAGGAAGACTGTGATCGTTGATGCGGATGGTCTCTACCATTATTCGGTCTCCCAGAAATGCTTGAAAGGAATGCCTGGAGTACTTCTGACTCCCCACCCAGGCGAGCTTTCGACACTCACTGGGCTCTCCGTTACTGAAGTAAGAGCGAATATCCCGCTCTTCAGAGAGTTCGTCAAGGAGCGAAAACTTGCATTACTCGTGAAAGACTCCACTTCCACGTTCGTTTCGGATGAGGGGGATACCTGGTTGAGTTGTTTCGGCAATTCAGGACTTGCCAAAGGAGGAAGCGGCGATCTGCTTTCAGGAGCAATTGGAGGTTTTGCAGCCCAGACAGGAGATGTTGCCCGATCCGTCCTGCTTGGAACGTACTTCCTGGGAAAGGCCGCAGAGCTCATTGAGCATTCGGAGGCATTCATGCAGCCCGGAGAAGTTGCAGCGGGCTTTGACAAGGTCTTCAAGAATCTCCACTCGCTGAATGATGTGGCTGGTGAAAAGTAGCATGGACACAAGGCTGGAAGGAAGGATATCACAGAGACTCGAACAGCGACTGGGACTATCGCTGAAAACGCAACAGGCACTCAAGATACTCCAACTGAATACCATGGAACTTTGTGAAGAACTGGAAAGTATTGCCCAGGAGAATCCCCTGCTCGAAATTGAGCGTGATGATTATATCCTCTGCACTGATGGAGACAGTCCTATCGAGGATCCCACAGATGAAGAACCACCCGAGAGTATATATATGAGAAAGGAACGGACCGAAGATGAGGGCTGGGACTTCGACAGACTTGAGACAGATGATCAGTGTTTCGAGGACATCGTCAAGCAGATCGGTTACCTCGTGCTGGACCAGAATTCTTACAGCATTCTGGAAGGCCTTCTTGATTCGATCGACGAACACGGCATATTGAAGGTCTCCATAAAGAGAATTGCAGGTCAGCTCTCGGTTTCTCGAGAAGATGTTATAGCCGTCATAGAGAAGATGCGCGAATGCGGATTTGACGGTCTCTTCTCACGGAGCAAGGAAGAGATGTCCGCCCAACGGGATGACGGATACTACCCGACATCGGGATACGGAGACGGAAACTTTACGAAATACGTGGAACCGGATGTCTTCGTCGAGTACGTAGAAAAAAGACTGGTGATAAGTGTCCGGGACATTGGTCTGGCTCTGTCTGTTGACGATAGTTACAAAAGTATACTTGAGAACGCCGAAGACACCGACGCCAAACGCTATCTCGAAAAAAAGATGAACGAAGCCGTTTTCTTCGTTAACGCTCTTGAAAGAAGGAAAGAGACCCTTATTGCCATCGCAAGAGAGATCGTTTCCACAAACGTGTCGTTCCTCATGGGAGAGTCGCAGAGGATCGCACCTCTCATTATGGTAGATGTAGCCACAAAGCTTGATCTGAGCGTATCTACCATCAGCCGGGCGGTTAAGGACAAGTACATAAGTACCCCCAACGGCGTCTTTGCAATGAGGAAGTTCTTTGGGAACACAGATGAACGAGAAAGAGCTATGGAGATCATTGCGAAACAGCTTAAGGAAGCTCCGGAGATGAGTGATGCCGATCTGGTAAGGCTCTTGAAAACAAGGGGTATCAGGATAGCAAGAAGGACCGCGAACAAGTACAGAAACCAGCTGAGGCTATCAAGACAATGAAAGGATTTGCTGTAGTTGTTCTTGGAGGCAGGGACAGGGATCCTGATGAATTCTATGCTTCTCAGATAGAGCGGTCCTCTATTCTTGTCGCTGTTGATTCGGGCGCAGAGATCTTGATGAGGCTTAATCTGGTGCCTGATCTGCTCATTGGCGATATGGACTCGATTTCCGATCTTTCCCTCTCGTGGTGTTCAAAACGTGGAACAAGGATCGAAAGATTTCCCGTTGAGAAAGACGAACCCGACACGGAACTCGCCCTGGAAGAACTGGTAAGACTCGGAATCAGCCGAGTGATACTGCTCAATTTCAACGGGAACCGTCCCGATCATTTCATCGCAACGCTCATGCTCATGTACGGGCTATCGGATTCGCTGGACATCGAAGCTCGAAGCAGCTCTTTGAATATAGGTATTGCAAGACACAAAAAGACTATTGATGCGGTGGTGGGAGAGATTTGGTCTATCCTCCCAATCGGTCAGAAAGAGACTGTCGTGACATTGGACGGCTTCAAATACCCTGCCATCAATAAGGAGTTTTCTCACACTAAGCCCGTGGGCATATCCAATGTTGCAGTTGCAGATAGAGTCACCATCTCTGTGGTATGCGGGGCGGCACTCTATTTCAGGTGGCTTGGTGAGCCCACGTGAACTTCGGGGGGAGAACCTGATGCTGCAGCTGGCAAAGCTTTTCAGCCTTTTATTCGGAAGATCCAGGTTGCAGGGGGGCACTCCTGATGGTTTTTCTCCGCCGGAACCTCCAGGACTGTATATTCACATGCCTTTTTGCAAGAGTTTCTGTTCCTTTTGTCCCTATATAAAGGCCCCTTTCAGCCAGGCAGCTTCCGGTGGTTATGTTGATCTCCTTCTGAGAGAGCTATCCCTGTACAATACACCGGTCTTCACCTCTCTATATGTCGGCGGAGGTACTCCGACAGCAGATATTGACGTCCTCTGTGAGATTACAGAGAGACTTCGAGCAAGGATAAACAATGAGATAGCAGTCGAGGTTCATCCTCTCGATGCTTCTTGTACAAGCCTGGAGAAGCTGAAGAGCGGGGGGGTCGATTATGTGAGTATCGGCGCACAGTCCTTTTCTGAAGAAGCATTGAGACATTTCGGCAGAAATCACCGGGCATCGGATGCGAGAGAAGCTGTCCGAAATGCTGTGAGCACAGGCTTCAAAGCTGTCGATGTTGATCTTGTCTTTGATCTTGCGGTTTTCTCACCGGAAGTCGTTATGAGCGACTTCACGGAGACCCTTAATATGAACCCCCTTCAGATTTCTGTCTACCCAATGATGCGTTTTGGCCTAACAGGAGACATGAAGAAAAGGCATGACTGGCGTGCAGAAGCCACTGTTTTCAGTATGCTGGAAGAACGCGCAGTAAATGCAGGCTACAAAAGAAGCTCTCTGTGGACTTTTACCGCTGAAGGTCGAGAAGAAACCTACTCTTCGATAACAAGACCTTTCTTCCTTGGCCTGGGTATAAGTGCTGCATCCTTTGATGGCTCTATATTTTCAGTGAATACGTCGTCTTTGGAGCACTACTCGCGGTCACTCGGTGAAGGCAAAAGACCTGCAGGTGGGCATCTCAAACTCAAGCAACTCCTTTCCTGCCTTTATTACTCATTTTGGGCGCTATATCGCGGAAGACTCCCCCACGAAGAAGTCAGAAGGTTATTCCCCAAAGCATGGCGAATGCTGAAACCCCTGCTTGCAATTCAAAGAATCGCAGGAAACGTATATCAAGACTCTTATGAAACGAAATTGACAGAAAAAGGGCGAATTACGTTTCACAGACTTGAGGAGGGGGTAACTTACAAGTTCATTGATCCCCTCTGGACCGAGATGAAACTCGAGAAGAATCTTTAGGAGGACTTTCAGGATATTTACCGGTCTCTTCCGTAGGCATCTGGAATTCCGTCTTTGAAAGTAGCCTCATTTTCCTCACCGTATCCCGAATACCCAGGGTCTTAAGGATGTATTGAGCGAGCGCGTACTGGAAAGGCAGCCAGGTAACGTGTCCGGACGGAATCAAATACCTCCTTGGTCTTCCAAGAGCTCTCCAGAAACCCGAGCGTGTGTGACGAGGAAGAGTCTTGTCGAACAACGCCTCTATTGCCGTCACACTTCTAGTAGGTATAAATCTGGCATAGGTCAGCGGATCGACTTTCAGCAATGGGTGGACGTCTGAGGCCAGGAGTTCTTCTACCGATTTGAACAGCTCAGTCACCTTGAGATCGTTCTCGTAGCGATCATACAGCCTCTGCCTGTCGTTCAGGTAACCTTCAACTCCTTTCCCCTGCTTGAACTCGCGCCTTACGAATCTGAGTGTTGGCGATTCCCAGAGTATACGTGCCATGTGTCCGCCCGTGGTCATGAGAATCGTCCGCGAGATTCTCTCATCAAGCGCTGTGGCGATTGTGGCTACCATCCCGCCCAGGCAGTACCCTATCACGCAGTTGTTGCTAAGCCATTCCCCTCTGTCTTCCAGAACATCAATTGTAGCCCTGACATCGACAACGGCATGCTGCCAGAAACGCAGGAGGTTTGACAGGTCGGTGGAAAAATAGTCTTTACCACTGACAGAACCGTCTGCAGTCCTTGTGTAATTGCCCGGAAGAACGAGCAGCGAAGCTCTCAACCCTGCTGAAGCGAGATGAGTTCCCATCCAAAAGAGAAAGGGTATGTTTACGCTTCCGAGTCCATGGATCATGATAAGCGAGCCGGCCACTTCGGACTTGGGAACGAAATTGTAGATCTCAACATTCTCCGTTCCCCTGGCCGGGCGATCGAACGGACTCCTGAATCTCAACAGGGAACACCTGTAGTGCTTCCCCTTGAACATGAACCCGCTCGTTGGCGAGCTATCCCCGCGAGCATAAGAAAAATCAACCGTGTGTTCCACTCTTCACCCCGGAAACTCTTGAATGAGTCGTAACCTGCCTCTTGACAAACGCAATAGTCTGCTCGATATATTTGATCGTTCTCGCAGATTTTCGTTCAATATCAAAGCCGTGCCCTCCCTCGATCTCAACCTTGAGATATGCCTGAACACTTTCTTCCTTGAGTTTTCTGTACATCTTGAGGGATGAACTCGCAGGAATGACCTGGTCTCTTGCCCCATGGACCAGGAAGGTCGGAACCATATGCCTGGACACCCAGTTGATTGGAGAGTGTCTCTTGTAGTCTTCTTCTCTTCGACTCGGCGGTCCTCCGATGGCCAGAGCCGATCCGATTCTTGCGAAGAGTGACTCGTTGTCATCACTCCATATGTCCATCAGGTCGCATGGAGCGTACCAAGCGACAACTCCCCTTATCCCCTCTATCGCTTCATTATTGCCTTCACTCGAATTTCGACAGGCATACAGCAACGAAAGATGCCCTCCTGCAGATAGTCCCATTAACACAATCCTGCTCTTGTCAATTCTCAGAGAAGTCGCATTCTCTTTCAGAAACTCCAGCGCGTTGGAATAATCACCTAGTATATCACTCAACCCGTGGGCATATGCAAACCTGTAATCGACGGATGCAACCGCGAGTCCTCGTGAAGCCAGTAACTCGCACCAAGAAACGTTCTTTATCTGTTTTCTTGATCCGCCGATCCAACCTCCGCCATGGGCAAATACGACCAACGGGAAATGCTCTCGCCTGTCTGTTCTAAGTCTTGCAGGATAGTAAAGATCGATGCTCAGTGTTTTATCCGTAGAGGTGTACTCAAAGGTCTTTGGACCGTCGAATGAGCTCTGGTCAACCTGTAGCGGTAGCCTTCCAAATGTGGTGCTCCACAAGACTTTTCCATTAAGAACGATCAACAATGCCAGGGCAACCGCCCAGTTAGTGAGCGCCCCAACAACTATAATGACAAAAAGTACAGCAAGCTTCGAAACCAATCTGATTTTTGCCCTGAAGCCCCTATTCTTTGACTTACGAGTCTCTGCTTTCGTCTTCACCGTTCTCACCGGGCAACTCGTATGAGAATCTTCCGAGCTTGCCTTCTGCAACTTCTTTCAGGAAGAAGCTTGCTGCTTTCTGCAGGTCTTTCTCTCCACCAGATCTGAGTAGTCCACGCGTTCTGCTGATCTCTGCGAGCATACTTGGCAGCCCCTCAAACGAAATGCCAAGTCTATCTTCGATTGTTCTCGTTCCGTATCTTTCGATCAACAGGTTGTAAACCGGTTCGACAATCTCCATGAGCTGGTCGGGAAGCGGTATGATTGACCCTACTGCAACCAGCTTGGCCTTGATCGATTCGCTGAAAAGCCTCTTGTAAAGGATACCGGGTGTGTCAAGAACGAAAAGGATATCGCTTACCTGAACCCATTGAGGACCCCGGGTTGTTCCGGGTTCGCTACGCACCCGCGCGGTTTTCTTCCCCTTGAGTCGATTCACGAGTGTTGATTTGCCGACGTTCGGCATCCCTGCAATCAGTATTCTTTTCTCCTTGAAACGACCCTTTATCGCTGGAGCAATCCTATTCATCAGAACTGATCTGGCTGACTGTTTCCTTAGGCTGACATCCAGTACCCTTATCCCGGAGGACGCAAGATAATCGATCCATATCCTTGTGATAGAAGCATCCGCAATATCGGCCTTGTTAAGCAGTAATACCGACTGTTTCCCCGAGAAGACTTCTTCAAACTCATAGGCTCTACTGGTCGAAGGAATACGCGCATCGAGGACTTCCACGATCGCGTCCACATACTTGACGTTCTTTTTGATATCTCTCTTTGCCCTCTCAATGTGACCTGGATACCACATATCTCTTCCCTGACCCCCTCTGGAGCATACCGAAAAAAGCCGGATAAGAACTGTCGCCGGGGCTTATCGAAACCCATACCAAAACTGGTATTGAGATTCTCCGTTTGATCATCTATGAGGAAGCGGCACCTTACCTGGCAAGCCAGTAAAGATAGACATCGTCTTCTTTCTCAAAGAAAGCAAAACCATTCTCCAGAAACACCCTAGAACTGGTTCCTTGAGGAATCATAACATGCAGCGAATCATGCCCGCGGTTATAACAGAGCCTTTCCGCAAAGAGAATGAGATCCGCGCTTATCGAATCGGTCCTTGAATCAACTGTACATATCTCCAGTGAACTCCCAAATTCAATGCTTCGTGCCAGAATTAATCTGTCGCCGCCCTTACTGTCAGTGAGTGTCAGTCCTTCCGGAAGATATTGCCACGGGGAATCGATCCCTTCAGGATAATAGGCCCAGCTGTTCCAGAAACCGCCTGATAGTCTACCGGGTAGACTGTTAATCCTGAACCTTTCGCTCGAACTCACAACACCGGGAGACTGCACAGACTTGTACAGGTTTGTGAATACCCCGATCCTGGTGAAGCCAAGTCTCTCATGGATACTTATCGAGCTCTTGTTATCGAAGTATGTGGAGAACCAGAGCTCCTTCAGACCCAGGGAGAAACAGTGGTCGACCATTCTCCGGGCAATTTCTTTACCGTAGCCTTTTCCCTGCTCCCTGGGATCAACTCTCAGACCTTGAAGCCAGCCTATCTTGTCACTCAGGATTTTCAGTCGGCTAAATCCGACCAGCTCATTATCGACAAACAAACCCCTGACATATGAGCCAATTTCCTGAATCCATTTATTAAAGACCTGCGGGACGTAATCGTCACCTTCCCAGATGTCATGTACGATTTCCAGCACCCTGGGATAATCGGTACGCTTCAGCCACCTAAATTGCGTGCTCATATACCTTGCTCACAAAAGGCGAAGTCATTGCCCGCAGCAGTGATCCATATGACAGTCTGAACTGCATCCTGTCGCCAACCCGAAAACTCTTCCTACAGCTGTGAACATCTACAATCAGGTGGTCGCTCGAAGCATGCAATACTTCTGCACCTTCATCCAGGGGAATCGTGCCGGACGAATAGATATCCTGCTCTCCCGCGTTAAGAATGGCACGAAGTCGCTTCCCCTTGTCTGCAAAAACGGGCTTCCTTCCGAAAGCGTCCTGACCGATCATCCCTTCTGGGACTGACGCTTTGGTTTTCAACTCTATGATCTCGGCAGACAGAATAAACGTGTCCTGTCTGGTTCCAGGGACGTTCCTGTTGTTCGTCACATCTGTACCGCATATTATTGCCTCTCCGAGTCTGAACTGGTTTATCCCTTCAGGAACGGTCTTCTTCTCGACAAGTGGAAGAGACGCAGTGTTGCCCGCTGAGTAGACCTTGATGGGCTGTCCAGTCTTCTTCTCAACTTTGGAACCGATTTCAAGCAGAATTTCGAACTTCTCCGGCGTCGCAATGACTCCGCCATAGCAACCGAGGTTCGTTCCAATACCGGTCAAGGATTTCCCAGCGATTCTCGCGGCTTCCGTGATCTCTTCGACTGCCTCTTTATAATAGACTCCTTCCCTGAGGTCGCCTGTATCGACCATGTAGGTAATGTTACACTCTCTACCTTCTTCGAAAGCAGCCTCAAGGATAGTCTTAAGTGGTCCCAGCTCGCTCACTAGAAAGGTGTCGACCAATCGTACTGCTTGTTTTACTTCATGGCTCGGAGGAGTTCGCAACAAGACCATATGATGGCTGATCCCGGTCTTGTGCAACCTCTCTACGTTTGCCAATCTTGATTCGCCAAGTGTTCTCAGCCCGGCTCCCAGCATTTCGGTTGCAACTATTGGATCTCCAAGAGTTACTTTGGTCACGCCTACCAAATCGACACCTTGCAGCCCACAGAGCTTCTTCAGGTGTTGTGCATTCTGTGCAATTCTACCGGGAAATATCTTGAGTGTCGGCAAGATCATCACCTCTTCGCAATTATAACAACGATCGAATAACAAGTGTCTCCATCAGATATAATGGTAACTGATGAACAAGGGAGCATACATTCTAATCCTCAAGCTCGAAAGGACCGTTGTTTCCACTGCGGGAAAGTCGTGGCAACTGGCGGAAGGTTACTATGCCTACGTGGGATCAGCAATGGGAACACTGACAGGGAGATTGAAACATCATCTCGAACCCAAGAAGTCATATCACTGGCATATCGACCGTCTCGAACCTGACAGACATGTTGTTGCAGCAATTCTCGTTCCATCTGAGAGTAGAATCGAGGAGTGGTTGTCTAATCACCTCTCGCTCGTTGGAAAAGCGGTGATCGCTTTCGGCTGTTCAGACAGTGGTGTCGATTCAAACCTGTTCAAGATCGACCATGAGATTGCCTGCGGGCTTCTCACCAAGATACTGCATATGCGGAGGGAAAAGCTGTGATAGGCTTCATAAGCGATTGGGGTTACACAGAACACTATGTTGGTGTGGCAAAAGCGGTAATCAAGTCGATTAACCCTGAGGCGTCGATAATCGATATTTCCCACGAGATCGAGCCTTTCAACATCAGAAAGGCCGCACACATACTCTTCAGAGCGGCACGAGATTTCCCCGAAGGATCAGTATTCCTGGTTGTCGTAGATCCCGGAGTAGGGACTTCCAGGAAATCGATTGCCATGAGAACTAAGAACAACCAGATCTTTGTCGGGCCGGACAACGGGATCTTCACTTTTGTGGGCGAAGCTTTTGGCATTATCGAGATACGGGAGCTGGAAAACAGGAAGCTTCGCTACACAGATTCAAAGACCTTCCACGGAAGAGATATCTTTGCCCCGGCGGTAGCCTATCTCGATCGGGGTCTTTCGATGGAAAAACTAGGCCCAAGGTTCATGACCTACGAGATACTCAGGTACAGAAAACCCCACAGGAAAGGGAACCTCATGACGGGAGAGATAGCGTATTCTGATAGGTTCGGAAACTTGCAGACGAATATTCCCTCTGAGACACTCGAATTGACAGAAGACTTCTCTTACGCATCCGTTGTCATCCGCGGAAAGTCTCACAGAGCTACAGTGTGTGATACTTACATGGAAGCAAGGCATGGAGATATCATTGTTCACAGAGACAGCAGCGGGTTCATTGAAATTGCTGCGACAAAGGATAATGCGAGAAAGCTTCTCGGCCTTGGAGAGGGGGATTTAGTAGAGATTGAACTGGAGTAGCTTTCAGAAACTCTGGCACAGCTACGGATTCAAGGTTTTTCTGACCGTAACAGTGAGCGGGACCATAATTGTTCTTGTCTTCCCATTCCCGATCTTGTCGTTACTTCCCATATTCCTGGCCGGCACGGTTTCTTGGGCTGTTGTTGGCCAGCTTGTTGACAGGCAACTCGATCTCCTTCTAAATACGATCAACAGGGTGCCCAGGAAGACACGTTCACTTGCTGGTGTTTCGCTGCCTTTCCGTCAGGTGCTCAGAGCCTATTACAATGTTCTTCATCAGCTCGAGCAGGAGGAACACTTCTTTCAGAAACTCTATGCGGATCATCATGAACTCATTGATTCGCTGAACCTGGGAGTGATGAAGGTTGACCGGCAAAGAAGAGTGCGTCTTGCCAACGAGTACTTTCACAAGACTTTCTTCTCGAACGGCAAGAGGGTGGATAGGCTGGGTCTTTCCCATCTTTTGAGAAGGATCGGAGTCAAGTTTCCCCTCACAGAGGGAACCTTTGAAGTTTACTCGAGAAAGGTAAACAAAAGGTTCATGGTTGACGTACTGAACACCAAGAACCACGAATGGTTGATTACCTTTTCCGATATTTCTGCGCTCTGGAAAACAAGAAAGCTGCTGGAAAGGACAAGAAAATACGCAATTGACAGTGTCATGGTAGCTGAGTTTACCCATAGTCTCAAGCAGCCGCTTGCGAATATCTCACTGGCGTTGGACATGTATCGACGTACGCAAAAAGAGAACCATCTCGAGAAGCTCGGAAATGAAGTTAAGCTTTTCCAGGAAAAAGTAAGGGGGATTCTACAGGTTTTCCGGCACGGCGAAGAACAAGAACCAGCGAATCTCCTTGATATAGTCAAAAGAGCAGTGCGTTATACCGAACCGATTGCAGCTTCAAAGAACGTGCGCATTGTTGTTGCGAGATCGACCGATGCAAGAGCATCAATTCAGATAAAACGTCTAGAGAACGCTCTGAAGAATCTCATTCTGAACTCGATAGAAGCGTGTGATCATAAGGGCACTGTCAAACTGGCCGTAAGAAACAGGAGAGACACTGCAAGCGTATATATTGCTGATAATGGGCGAGGCATTAGTGAAGATGCTAAGATGAATCTATTCAGACCGTTTTTCACTACCAAGGAACATGGAACTGGTCTCGGACTGTTTTCTGCGAAGCATTTCTGTGATGAGAACGACGTGATCATGAAAATCAGAGGAGATCCAGACAAAGGATGTTTTGTTTCACTAACCTTTCGGAGGATACCTGATGAAGTATAAAGTGTTGCTTGTGGACGATGACAAGGTCTTCAACGAGATGCTTGCTGAGGCACTGTCAGGAGAAGGATATGCCGTAAGGACAGAATTCGATTTCTCGGGGGCACTAAAGGCAATCAAGGAAGAGCTGTTCGACTGTGCTCTTCTCGACATCAAGCTCCCCGACGGAGAAGGCACCAACCTGATAGCTCCCGCGAGGGACTATGGAGCAGCAGTGGTTGTCATGTCTGCTCACGGTGACATCGCTGCCGCGGTAGACTCGGTGAAGCTCGGAGCGTTCAATTTCCTCGAAAAACCATTTGACCTCACCCATGCCCTGATAGAAATTGCAAGGGCGATAGAGTTCTCAGAAATTGAACAGGAAAGAGACACCCTTCTCGAAAGACAGGCAAGTGAGGCTCGAGGTCTCAGACGCATAATCGGAAACTCCCCTGCAATGAAGAGGATCAAGGAAACGGTGAGAGCCATCGCTGCTAAGAACGTGACCGTGCTCATTGAAGGTGAAAGCGGAACAGGCAAAGAGGTCGTTGCGAGGGCGATCCATGATCTCAGCAAACGAAAGAAGTTCATCGCGATCAACTGCGGTGCCGTCCCTGATGCATTATTCGAGAGCGAGTTGTTCGGCCACGAAAAAGGGGCTTTCACGGGAGCAGAACGACTGAAGAGAGGCTTGATAGAAGAGGCGGATCGAGGGACACTCTTTCTTGACGAAATCTCCGAACTGCCACCTCACATGCAGGTCAAGTTTTTGAGGGTCATAGAGTCAGGACTCGTGCAGAGAGTCGGGGCGAACACGAATACCAGGGTTGATACGCGGATCATCTGTGCTACAAACAGAAATCTTGTAAAGCTCGTGGAAGACAAGAAGTTCAGGGACGACCTCTACTACAGGATAAGGGTAGTCAGGATCGAGATTCCGCCTCTTCGAAGCCGACAGGAAGATACCGAACCCCTGACAAGACACTTTGTTTCAGAGATTGCCAAAGACCTTGATATGCAGGGTGTCCCGAATATCGACCCGGAGTTCATCAACAGACTTGCTGCTTCAGATATGCCCGGAAACGCGAGAGAGCTGAGAAACACGATCCTTTCGATCATGGCCATGCATAGTAATCCGAAAACACTTCTGCCGGAGATGCTCCCGTCAGAGTTTTTGGCGGAAGCCGGGACCTCTGGTGGTTCGGTTTCCGAGGATCTGACATTGGACGAACTGGAAAGGCGACACATCATACAGACTCTCGATAAGAACAACTGGAACAAGACGAAAACCGCAGAGGTTCTGGGCATAAGCAAAAGTACTCTTTATGACAGGCTCAAGAGGTGGAATATTACTTGAAACTGATTACCACGCATATCAATCCGGACTTCGATGCCTTTGCAAGCGCTGTCGGGATCCAGAAGCTATACCCTGATCACAGGATAGTCCTTGAAGGTGATTTCTCTTCTTCTCTCGCCAGATTCATTGGTTCACAAAGACTACTGTACCCCTTCTATCGACCAGCAGAGCTTGAATTCAAGGAGATCACCTCGCTTGTTGTCGTCGATGCTTCAGACCTGGGAAGAGTATCGGCCAGTATCAGGGATCACCTTACGAGCAACACCAGAATAGTATTCTTTGATCACCATCAGTATTCCAGTCTGCCGGAAATTGGAGAGCATACTACTCTGACGTTGGGAGCGTGCATAAGCCTCGTATGCAGTCTTCTCAAAGGTAGGGATATTACACCTTCTCCCAGAGATGCGACGCTTTTTGCGACTGCTATCTATAAAGAAACGGGAATGTTTTCCTTTGCAACGACTACACCGGAAGATCTCAGGACTGCTGCCTGGCTGCTCGAAATAGGTGCTTCTTTGCCCGAGATATCTGCTTACGCAGGACTTGAACTGGATAAGACACAGGCGACCCTCTTCGACGCACTCCTGTCCAATGTCAAGCCAGAGAAATTCGATGGACTGGAAATCGCATTGGCTTCTACCAGGGTTGAAGAGCTTCCACCAGGACTAAGCGCTGTGGTAGACAGACTGTGGAACCTGCTGGGATACGACAATCTTATCGCTCTTGTACAGGTAAGGGGGAGGGTTTACTTCGCGGCTCGCTCCAGAAACAGGCAAATAAAGCTGGAGAAGCTCTTTGAGACTTCAGAGGTCAGGCAGCATCCCCAGGTCACCTTCGGTTACATTGAAGGAAAGAGCGTCGAGAACGTTTATGACGAAGTTATCGATCACCTGAAGAACAACATAACCGAATTCTTGCAGGTAAGAGACATCATGACACGACCTGTTAGAACTGTGCTGGCAGAGATGCCTATTTCCGAGGCGTCAAAAATCATGAAGAACACCGGTCATAGCGGACTTCCCGTAGTCAGTGGAAGCAAACTCGTTGGCGTAGTAACCAAGAGAGACGTCGAAAAGGCCGAAAGACACAACATCTCTTCCCAGCCAATTTCCACCATCATGTCGACCGGCCTGGTAACCATAAGGAGTACAGATTCCGTAAGCGACTCCATGGTCAAGATGATGGAAAATGATGTTGGTCGTTTGCTCGTGCTTGAAAACGGGATTCTCGAAGGGATTGTGACAAGAACCGATCTGATGAGAAGCAGATATGGATTCAAATTGACCAGTCCCCTTGATGAACGTTCCGAGGACAAGCTCACTCAGGTGAAAGTAACCAAGCTGGTGGAGGAAAGGCTTGGCGCGAGAATCACAACGATGCTGAGGTTCTTGGGAAATGTGGGGTCAGAACTGTCCATGGCAGTCTACGTTGTAGGAGGCTTTGTCAGAGATCTGTTGTTGGGAATTCCCAACTATGATATTGATGTTGTTGTGGAGGGTAACGCAAACGTTTTTGCAAGAGCTTTCCAGAGATACTTCGGGGCGAGAGTGGTTGATCACCGAGAATTCATGGCTTCTTCGATGTTCATGTCTGATGGGACGAGAATCGACGTTGCAACAGCCAGAACAGAATACTACGATGAGCCCGCAATGCTCCCAAACGTTGAAATGAGCACAATAAAGAAGGATCTTTACAGGAGAGATTTCTCTATCAACGCAATGGCAATTAAGATCAATCAGGAAGACTTCGGATTGCTGCTCGACTTCTTTGGCTGCCGTCGCGACTTAGCGCGGGGCATAATCAGGGCACTGCATAGTCTTAGCTTTGTTGAGGATCCGACAAGAATACTGCGTGCTGTAAGATTCGAAACGCGCTTTGGGTTCGAAATCCAGAAGCAGACTCTTGAGCAGCTCAAACGTTATGCTGCAGAAGGCTATATAGAAAGAGTCACGGGACAGCGCGTTCGTGATGAGCTTGAAAAACTGCTCAAAGAACCAAACATAGCAGGAGCGATTGAGAGGCTTGACCAACTCGGCATACTCGAGCATGTCTTTCCGGGATGCGCGTTCAACAAAGAGTCCAGGCTGATGCTCCTCAACTTCACTCAGAGATGTTCAAGGCTGGATGAGAATGCTGAGCGTATTAACAGGCTTTATGTCGTAAGTATGGTGCTGCTCAAAGATGTTGATAGGCGCAGCATTAAAGATATAATTGTTAGGAACGGTTTCCCCAGAAGATTTACCGATCGTTTGAACCACGCTGTCAGAATTCTGAATGGGATTGCTCAGAAACGGCCAACGAAGTACTCCGAGTTCTATCTGATTGCAGGGTCTTTGACTCCAGAAGAACTCGCCTTCGTGGACAGTGGATTGGACGAAGAATGTTCGAACACCTTCCTGGGTTATGTAAAAGCTCTTAGAAAGTTGAAACTCGAGGTGGACGGGAACACTTTGATGAAGGAGTACAATGTACCTGAGGGACCGGTCATCAAAGAGATATTGCAGCAGTTGATCTGTGCAAGACTCGATGGTCTGCATCCTGAGGAGGAACACG
>PWXG01000031.1 GCA_003561215.1 Thermotogales bacterium | reverse complement strand
TACATTCAGCTCTAGAATAGTACGTAAGGACCAGAGGGAGGAACAGGTGAATACTGCCAACTTGTTGAAAAAGCATGGTATCATTCCCAAAAAATCGTTGGGCCAGAACTTTCTTACCAATGAATCAACTGCCATCCAGATTGCTGAAAGATCCGGGATTACACCCGACGAGATTGCTATAGAGATAGGAGCAGGTACCGGGATCCTGACGCTCGCGTTGTCAAGGATCTCCAGAATGGTTATTGCCTATGAAACTGACAAAAGGCTTGTTCCCGTTCTCAAGGAAGTCCTCTCCGGGATAAAAAACGTGAGACTTGTTCACGAAGATTTTCTCAAGTCGCCGTTTTTAGAGGAAATGAATGAATTGCATTCCTATGTTTCAAACATTCCTTACCACTTGACTTCCCCGATTATCGAAAGGATTCTCTTCGAGGACCATTTTTACAATCATGCTGTTCTGATGGTGCAGAAAGAATTCGCAGAAAGGATCATGGCAACTTCTTCAACAAAATCCTATGGTTCGTTAACTGTTCTTCTGTCTGCGGTCAGCACAGTCGAAAAGCTGTTATTGTTGTCGAGGCATTCTTTCTATCCTGTTCCAAACGTTGATTCAGTGGTGTTGAGGCTCACTCCGCACGAGAACCAGAAGATAAGCAAGGATGAGCTCCATAAGTTCCGTTCACTGTTAAAGGTGTCCTTTTCTGAACGTAGAAAAATGCTGAAGAACAACCTAAAATCTATAGTGAGAGATCCCAATGGGCTCTTAATGAGAGCAAGTATAGCCAACGATGTAAGAGCAGAAGAGCTCTCTGTCGAGGATTTCTTGAGGCTCTTCAGAGCAAGCCGGGAGGAATGCTTTTGATCAACTACCTTCAGGAAATCGTCAATGCACTGATAGAAGGGCTAATCGTTGTCGATTCTGATAGCAGAATCGCGCTGGTCAATGACGAAGCTTGCAGAATCATCGGTATCAGGCGCGAAGAAGTGCTCGGAAAACCTGTGCAAGGGACAATCCCCAATACCCGGCTTCATATTGTGCTAAAGACCGGGGAAGCTGAGATAGACAGAATTCAGCAGCTTCATAACAAAATCATCGTAACTTCCAGGATACCTTTACTTGATCAAGTAGGCAATGTCTACGCTGTAATGGCTGTGTTCAGAGACATTACAGCTGTGCAGAAACTGGCCGAGGAAGTAACGAACCTTCGTCAGATTCAGGCCATGCTTACGGCGATCATTGACTCCACACACGACGCGATTTCCGTAGCAGACGAGAAAGGAAGAATCGTTCTCGTCAACAGAGCCTATTCAAGAATAACAGGAATGAGTCCAAAACACGTGATCGGGAAACCGGCCACTGTAGACATCGCGGAAGGTCCCTCGTTACACCTTGAAGTCGCCCGCAGAAGAGAACCCATTTTCAATGCGCGACTGAAAGTCGGGCCTGCGCGCAAAGACGTCGTTGTGAATGTTACCCCGCTTTTCGTAAAGGACGAGTTCAAGGGAAGTGTGGGTGTCATTCACGACATATCTGAGATCGAGAAGCTCGCAGGAGAACTCGAAGAAACAAAAAGATTGCTTCGACATATCAAGGCGAAATACACTTTTGATGATATCGTGGCAGTCTCTCATCCCATGAGAGTCGCCGTTGAACAATCAAAGAAGGTCGCAGCGACAAGAGTAACCGTGCTACTCAGAGGACCGAGCGGAACGGGAAAGGAACTCTTTGCTCACGCCATTCACAACTGTAGTGACAGGAGTTCCAAGAGTTTCATTAGTGTCAATTGTGCGGCTCTTCCTGAAGGTCTCCTGGAATCAGAGCTTTTCGGTTATGTGGAAGGCGCCTTTACAGGAGCAAAAAAAGGCGGCAGGAAAGGACTTCTCGAAGATGCCGACGGTGGCACGGCATTCCTTGACGAAATCGGGAAGATGTCAGTTTCGGTGCAGTCGAAGTTCTTGAGATTCCTGCAAGACAGGGAAATAGTGCGTGTCGGAGGAAACAAACCTCAGAAGATGGATGTAAGGGTTATTGCCGCCACAAATACCGACCTCGAGGCGATGGTCTCGCAGGGATCCTTCCTTTCGGATCTGTATTATCGGCTGAACGTTGTTCCCATTTCTATTCCCCCCTTGAAAGATCGCCCGGAAGACATTCCCCAGCTTGTCAAGGTGACAATAATGAAACTTAACCAGGAGTTTGGTCGTTTTGTCGAAGATATCAGCCCTACCGTGATGAAATCGCTGAATGACTATTCGTGGCCGGGAAATGTGCGCGAACTGGAAAACGTACTGGGCAGATCAATAATCAACATGGAACTGGACGAGCGGGTAATAGAGAAGCGGCATCTCCCTTCGCTTAAACCCTTAACTCCTGAAGAAGACAAAGCTCCGACAGGAAAGCTCTCAGACCTCCTTGAGAAATACGAGCGTAACTTGATATCCAGTGCTCTGAAGCATACAGAAGGAAACAAAACGGAGGCTTCGAGGCTCCTTGGCATAAGCCTCAGGACGTTGTATTATAAGATAGAGAAACTAGGGCTCAACCAAGACACTCGTGTTTGAACAGCCACACTTTTTTCCCGTCAAAATATACGGGGGCGAAATGGTCTCGACGGGGTTAGTGAACTTGTAGGAGCGAGCCGAGGTTTCCGGTGCCTCGTAAAAAAGCTGGAACACTAAAAATGCCAACAACGAATTTGCACTAGCTGCTTAAAAAATAGGCAGCCGTCCACATGGAATCCTGGTCCGGTGTTCCGTGATTGGGCGTCAGAAAGCCGGATCTAGCCCAGGGTCTCTAGTCCCGAAACCCTGGGGACTTCCAGGGGCTCGAGACACGACACTTTGTCTGTGCAGTGTAGTGTCTGACCACGAGCACAGACTGTGCTCGGAGAGCCTCCGAGGGATTTAACTTCGGACGTGGGTTCGATTCCCACCGCCTCCACCAGTATTAGAAAAGGGTTCGACACAAGGTCGAACCCTTTTTGGTTTGGCTAAGGCCCATATCATTCAAAGAGCTCTTTGTCAGAGACTATTCTGGTCACTTTCTCGTATGTCTGATCCGAAAGCTGCCATTCAGCTGCTCTTGTGTTGTCTTTAAGATGCTTTTCGCTTGTGGTTCCTGCAATAACTGAGCAGATTTCGGGTCTGTAGAGAAGCCACTTGATTGCTAACTGCGAAAGGCTTATTTCGAGCTCCCTCGCTATCTCTTTCAGCTTTTCAATCCTTTCAATATTCCTCAAGAAGCGGTCGTGATCTGTGAAGTTTTTGTCCAGTCCTCTCGCATCACCTGGGCCAACTTTGTAATCCCCGTTGATCCTTCCGGTCAGGAGTCCTTTTGCCAGCGGACTGTATGGTATGGCACTCATGCCCTGTTCACAAACATACGGGAGAATGTCCTTCTCAACCCGCCTGTCCAGCATGCTGTACGGTGGCTGAAGAGATATAAGAGGAACATAGCTCGAGAGTTCTTTCATCTGCTCAGCGCTGTAGTTAGAAACTCCGATGTAACGTGCTTTCTTTGATTGCAGAACCATCTGAAGTGCCTCTGCGGTTTCCTGGGCAGGGGTCTCGTTATCAGGCCAGTGAATCTGATACAGATCCACGTAATCTGTTTGCAGCCTTCTGAGGCTTTCGTCGATCTCTGTCAGAATACTGTTCTTCTTCAGACATTTCCGAACCTTACCGGAATCATCCCAAACAAGGCCAACCTTCGTGGCTATGAAAGCTCTATCTCTCACCTTCTTCAATGCTTTACCAACAATTCTTTCCGATCGTCCAAATCCATAGACCGGGGCAGTGTCAAAGAAGGTGATACCGTTGTCGAATGCTTTCCTTACGATGTCAACTGATTCATCCTCACTTCCGGATTCCCAGCCTGCACCACCTATCTCCCATGCGCCATAGCCGATTTCAGATACAATGAGTTCGGATTTTCCTATCCTTCTAGACTTCATTGAGTTCACCTCCTCCATAACTATTATAGCAATTGAACCAGTCAACAGCGAGAACACCTTGAAGCTCGTGGGATATGGGTAGATGCTATTATGAGTAGAGGTGATCATGCTTGTCGCTGAAAGTGATAGGTCTGGACGTTGGAACTGCTTCTGTTAAAGGCCTTCTGGTGGATGAAGATGGTAAAATCCTTTGCAGCTCGTCTTACCCTCTGACAGTCAATACACCGGCACCGGGTTGGGCTGAACAAGATGTTTGCAGTTGGTGGATTGCAAGTTACGAAATACTTAATAGGCTTCTGTCGTCAGGAGTTAGAAAGGTCGATGCAATTTCGGTTAGTGGACAGATGCATAGCCTTGTCCCTCTCGACAAGCACATGACTCCGGTCAGACAATCCATTCTATGGTGTGACCAGCGAACATACAACGAGTGTTCAGAAATCACCGAGCTTTACGGAGGAGAAGAAGCGGCGCTTCACAGCCTTGGAAATCCCGTTCTTCCGGGTTTTACCGCTTCAAAGATCCTGTGGATGAAAAAGCATGAGCTGGAGATCTTCAATTCTGTGAAGAAAATGATGCTTCCCAAAGACTACATCACTTTCATGCTCAGTAATGAAGCAACTTGCGAACCATCGGATGCTTCTGGAACTGCCATGTTTGATATACGCAAGAACTGCTACGACAATAAGATGTTGTCACTTCTCGGTATAGAAGAGAGCATTCTCCCGAACCTTCACCCAACTGGACAGATAGTCGGACTGGTTAACTCACAGGTTTTGCCTGAAATGAATGGAGTGCCAGTTGTAACTGGTGCTGCAGATAATGCAGCTGCAGCATACGGTTGCGGTGTCGAACGTGAAGGCGATGTGATGATAAGCATCGGCACGTCAGGAACGGTTGTGGCAATAACAGATAACCCTCTGGTTGATGAATCAGGGAGCATTCACCTCTTTAGCCATGCAAAATCCGGCTCTTGCTACCATATGGCTGTAATCCTTTCGGCCGCAAATTCACTCAATTGGTTCAGGGAGAGATTCGCACCAGATCTTAGCCCAAAAGAGATTTCAGAAATAGTCTCTTCGAGTCCTGCTGGGTCAAACGGAATCGTCTTCCTGCCTTACCTCAGTGGAGAGAGAACACCTCATAGGAACCCCAGTGCCAGGGGAGTTCTATTTGGACTGTGTTCATATCACAGTAGGGCCGATGTTCTTCGCTCCATTATGGAGGGAGTCGCTTTTGCCTTGAGGCAGGGTGGCGAGTGCATCAAAACGCTCGGAACACCTTTCAGGAAGGTTCGCATTGTGGGTGGAGGTTCTCGAAGCGCTGCCTGGTGCCAGATTGTTGCTGACAACTTCAACATCGTGCTAGAAAAGCCTCTTATCGATGAGGGGGCGGCCTACGGTTCTGCAAGACTAGCCGCAGAAGCGATCGGAGTTGAAACGGCTTCGTGGATACATCCTCATGCAGAAACATATGTACCCTGCGAAAAGACCAGGTCAATATATGACGGGATTTACGGTATCTACAAAGGGCTATACACTGACTTGAAATCACACTTTGACAGCATTGCAGCTTTCCAGTCGCTGACGAACCAGTAAGACACAGTGATTATGTCGCTCTTACAGTGACCGAGCTCTGGCTATCATATGGTGTCTCCAATGATACGTTTTAAAGAGAACCAGATCCTCTCTCTTTACAGATCAGGGCTTGAAGTAAGGGGCAATTCCCGGGCTGGGTGAGAGTATGTAGGGCTCACAGTTTTTTGCGCTACTCTGGGGTCCTGCTAGCCCTCTCTATCACTGATGATTAGAGCAAGACAAGTGTATCACTTCGGTCTCATGTTCTACTCCAAGAAGCTCATCTCGCACAGTGGTTCAGGCTTTCAAGAACTGAGTTATCTCCTCAGTGAACAGCACCGGTTTCTC
>PWXG01000246.1 GCA_003561215.1 Thermotogales bacterium | reverse complement strand
CCCAGTGGATCAACGTCTGGATCAGGGCAGTTCTGCAAGAACAAATACCCTCCCAGCCCCCGTCCGCCAAGGTATTTTTTCGCAGCAACTATATCGAGATCCCTTTCCTCGATAGAGTAATCATTAAGGTCAATTTGAAGGTACTTGCCCCAGTATCCAAGCATCTATTGGCCTCCTACTTCGGGTACCTGCACGCTTATCTTCTAAGCTCATCTCTTAATGAAATTGTGCGTTCAGGACTTGTTTTCTTCTGAAAATAAGAAATAATCAAGAGCTTCCTCTCACATAGAGACTTCCATTACTTTCATTTTGCCACATTTGAGGTTGTTTTCTCGAATCTGCTCTGAAGCTTCAAGCAGATCAGTCGCCCCATAGATCAGCTCTATCTTAAGTGCATGAACTGTCTCCAATGCAGAGCCTGCTGATTCCTTGAACTCAATAAAACGCCGTAGCATGCCCGCTTATCCCCTCCATTTGGCAGGAGATCATGCTGAATAACCCTTGAAGACTTTGCTGGGAATCATCTGCCATGATATCATATAAGTGGTTCAATAATCAGACCAATTTACCGTTTCATCCGGTCGCAGTTCGGGGACTCGAAAAACTCCCTGGCTGTGAGCTTTCTTCATCCTTGGTTGTCCCAAAAACTAGAGATGTTCTAAAGGCTTCTTGATCACAATAAGTTGAGACTGCTCGGATGACTCTCTTGAGCGCTGTAGCGTGAAATGTGTGAATCTACAGGAAAACGAACGCGTCCAACTTCTTGCAGAAGCGCTTGCTTTTGGTCCAGGAAGATGTCTTGTGTCTGACGTGAGAAACTCATCGACCAGGTTGTGTAATGGGTTCTGAACAGAGACAGAGAAGTTCAGGATCTAGCGTTGAAGAAGATTGTCGCTAACCAGAGCAGCTATTCTGCTATCATGAAGGAACAGGAGTCCGAAGGTGGAATTATGTGTCTTCCTTGCTGGACGAGAGCTGAGGTAGCCTATGATGGGACGGATTTTAGAGCTCAGGTGTGAGTCACTTGTGTCTCCAAATGGAATTGATACTCGTTCTCCTGAATTCTCATGGGTTGTTGAGTCAGATTCGAGGGACTGCTGTTTCAGCGAGTTTCAGGTTCAGGTTTCCAGCGAACATGAACTCCTGTTGAAAGACGCTCCTGATGTTTGGGACAGCGGGAAGGTTATGTGTGAGAGACCAAATGCAGTTAGATATGCGGGACCGTTACTGGAAAGCTGCAAGGAATACTTCTGGCGGGTCAAGTGTTGGGACGAATCTGTCGGAGAATGTCTATGTAGCAGGATTGACAGGTTCTCTACCGGGTTCATATCAGAGGAGTGGTCAGCCAGGTGGATAACAACTTCCAAACCGATATGGTTCAGAAGCAGGGCCACCGTTCTTCTGGGGAAGAAAACTGAGGGACACCTGCACGCCTACGCAGTCTATTTCAGGAAAGAATTCAGCTCAAGTAAACCTGTTTCGAAAGCTTTGCTTTTTTCGTGTGGTCTTGGATACCATGTTGTCTACCTTAACGGTTGTAGAGTGGGCACAAGTGTTCTTGACCCAGCTCAGACTGACTATCGAAAGTGGGCACTCTATTCCAGCCACGACGTAACTGAATTCATAAGAGAAACAAACATGATAGGGATGATTCTTGGAAATGGAAGGCACATAAAAACATTCGGCTATGAGCAGCCCAAAGGGATCGTTGAACTAAGGCTCATCTACGGGGATGGAACGGTCGAGAAAGTCGTAACGGACGATTCATGGAAAACATTTACTGGTCCGGTAACAAAGAACGGCATATACTACGGAGAGCACTATGATGCAAGAAAAGAGCAGAAAGGATGGAATAGACCTGGTGATTTCGATGATTCTTGCTGGGTCAATGCCGTTGAAGCAGAACCAGTCAAGCTAAGAGCTCAGACCATGGAGCCTGTAAAAGTCATGAAGGAAATACTACCTGTTTCAGTCTATTCTCCTTCGGCTGGCTCTTGCGTGTTTGATTTCGGGCAAAACGTAACAGGATGGGTGAAGCTATCTGTCAGGGGTTCAAGAGGCGCCGAGGTGACGATAAGGTACTCAGAACTTCTGAATCCTGATTGCACACTGAACGTGCAGAACCTGCAGAACGCTGAGGCAATGGACACTTACATACTCAAGGGCGAGGGGGAGGAGATCTACCAGCCGGAGTTCACTTATCACGGTTTCAGGTATGTCGAGCTGAAGGGCTACCCGGGAGTACCTTCACCGGAGAATCTGGTGGCTTGCTTTGCTCACTCTTCAGTTGAAAATACCGGAGTCTTCTTCTGTGAAGATCCCTTGATAAACAGGATTCATGACTGTGTCGTGAGAGGACAGAAATCTAACCTCATGAGTATTCCCACCGATTGCCCTCAAAGAGACGAACGTCATGGCTGGTTAGGGGATATTCAGCTCGTTGTTGAAGAAGCGATACTCAACTTCGGAATGCTCCCTTTCTTCCGGAAGTATCTTGAGGACATATCCCTTTCTCAGAGAGAAGACGGTGCTTTGTCTGACGTTGTACCACCGTATTACAGTCTCTATCCGGCAGATCCTGCGTGGGGGACCGCATATATTACGATTGCATGGTCACTGTACTTGTATTACGGAGATCTGGAAACACTGCGAAAGCACTATTCTGGTATGAAGAAATACTTGGATTTTCTGTCCGGGATTGCTAAAGACGATATTGTCGAGTTTGGCAAGTATGGAGACTGGTGTCCTCCAGGGTCTGTCTTACCAAAGCGAACGCCAGTTGCACTTACCTCGACGTGGTACTACTACCACGACACCCTGATGTTCTCGAAGATTTGTGAAGTCCTTTCTAGATCTGAAGAAAGCAGGATCTACAGGGAGAGGGCAGAACACGTAAAGATAGCTTTCAACGAGAGGTTTTTGCGCGAAGATCATTATGAGGCGACAAAGGTCACTCCCGAGCAGAAGCTGGATGATGCGGAATTAAGCCAGACATCAAATATCTTGCCTCTGGCACTTGGCATGGTACCGGATAATTGCGAAGCAAAGGTCCTCAAACGACTGCTGGACAACATCATAAGAAACAAGAGCTTCCACATTGATACGGGTATATTGGGAACGAGGTACATTCTTGAAGTTCTCGCAGAGAAAGGCTACATCGATGCTGCCTACAAAATAGTAACCCAGAAGACATATCCGGGATGGGGCTACATGATCGAACAAGGGGCTACGACGCTTTGGGAACGCTGGGAGAACCTTGCTGGATCAGGAATGAACTCTCATAATCACATAATGCTCGGGAGTGTTGACAAGTTCTTCTATGAATGGATTGCAGGAATTAGCAGCATGAAGACTGCCTGGAAGAAGATGCTGTTCAGAACCCCACTCTTCAGGCGCCTGAGATTCGCAAAGGCATTGTTGATGACGCCTTTCGGTAAGGCGGCGATTTCATGGGAAAGAATGGAGGAGCACCTCAAACTGGTTGTTGATGTACCGGTTTCTAGTGAAGCGGAAGTACATATTCCCAGGGCGGAGCAAGGCAAGGTCTATGAATCAGGGAACATCCTTGACAAGAGTTCTTGTAGTAGCATTCCTGGGATAAGAAGCATTTCCTGCGAAGAAGGTGTCCTGAAAGTCAATGTGGGAAGCGGTAGGTACTTGTTCGTGTCGGAAATATGAGCCTGGCGGAATGAACATGAATGAGTGCATTATTGAGACAATTATGACAATAGTTCGGAGGTGTGGTTAGCAGTGCAAAAGTACATGGATCCCAACCTTTCTATTGAAGAAAGAGTTGAAGACTTAATCTCACAGATGACCCTTGAGGAGAAAGTGGGTCAGATGAAAGCCAGATGGGCATGGTCAAAGAGACTCTTTCCAAAGCTCTTTGAAGGGCTTCCTCCAGAAATGGTGGGGAAAGTGCAGACTGCTCTGTTCATATCCCTTTTCGGGAGAAACGGGGTATCTGACCAGGAGACCACAGAAGTCATTGCCAGAAATCTGTGGCGAGGGAGCTGGAAGGAGATAGTTGTTGAGGGAAGTGAAACGAAACACGCGGTAGGGGCACTAAGTTGTTCATTGAGGTACTTCTCACCATCAGTAGGTGCAAACCTGAACAACGAAATCCAGCGGTTTCTGAAGGATAACACAAGGTTATGGATACCCGTCATTCACCATGACGAAGCTCTGCATGGATGCGTTGCAAAGGGCTCAACGAGTTTCCCCCAGGCCATAGCGCTTGCTGCTACATGGAACCCTGAACTCGTAGAAGAAGTGGCTTCTACAATTGGCAAAGAATCAAGGGCAAGGGGGATACACCAGGTCCTCTCTCCCACGATTAACATTGCAAGGGATGCAAGATGTGGAAGAACCCAGGAGACCTATGGTGAAGATCCTTTTCTAACATCAAGAACTGCAGTTGCGTTCGTGAAAGGCGTTCAGGAGCAGCGAGTTGCGGCCACGGTCAAACACTTTGCAGCGAACTTTGTTGCCGATGGTGGGAGAGACAGCGGCGCCGTACACTTATCTGAGAGAATACTTCGTGAAGTCTACTTTCCTGCGTTCAAGGCAGCTGTTCAAGAAGCTGGTGCACTGTCAGTGATGTCTGCTTACAACTCCATAAACGGTGTTCCTTGTTCAAGCGATACCTGGCTGCTAAAAGAAGTTCTTAGAAATGAGTGGGGATTCGAAGGATTTGTCGTATCTGACTATAGCAGTGTCAAACACCTCTGTGAAAAGCATCGGGTTGCAGCTTCGCCTGCAGAAGCGGCCAGGCAGGTCATCGAAGCAGGACTTGATATGGAACTGGTCGAAAGCGAGTGCTTCGAAGAGATCCTGAACCTCTTAAGAGACGGAAAGATATCAGAAGAAGCAATAGATGAAGCAGCACGGAGGATACTGAGGGTCAAGTTCTGGTTGGGGCTATTCGATGATCCTTACGTTGATCCTGAGCACGCAGAGGAATTATGTGATTGTGACGAGCACAGAAGCCTTGCAAGGAAGGCTTCAAGGGATTCAATGGTACTGCTAAAGAATAACTGTATACTGCCTCTTGATGATCAAATCAGAAACATTGCAGTGATCGGCCCGAACTCAAACATACTTCAACTCGGTGATTATAGCGGGTTTGGGACGAGACTTGTCACGCCTCTTGAAGGCATAAAGAACCGTGCTTTTTACAAGCAGAAGGTTTTCCATGAAAACGGGTGCAGACTATCAGATCTCTCCAGGGAAGGGTTTGCCAGAGCCAGGAGAGTGGCCGCCAGAAGTGATGTCGCTTTGATATTTGCTGGAAACTCTTTTGATACCGAGGGCGAAGACAAGGATAGACATAGCCTTGATCTTCCCGGTGTTCAGGAAGACCTGATCCTGGAAATTGCGAGGACGAACACTCCTGTCGTGGTGATTCTGATCAACGGTGCGCCTGTTACCATGATGAAATGGATCAACGATGTTGATGCAGTAGTTGAGGCGTGGTATACAGGTGAAGAAGGAGGCCATGCTATAGCGGAAGTGCTTTTTGGAGACCACAGCCCCGGAGGGAAGTTGCCCGTAACATTTCCCAGATATGCGGATCAACTACCTTTGTACTATGGGTACCGTCCTTCGGGAAGGCACGATGATTACGCAGACCTGAGAGGTTCCCAGGCGCTGTTTCCTTTTGGTCACGGGCTGAGCTACACAGACTTCAAATACGGCAATCTTCAAGTAACCCCCGAAACGATAAGCCCACAACAGTCACTGGAAGTGACGTTCGAACTGGAAAACATCGGTTTGCATAAAGGAGATGAGGTTGTTCAGCTCTATATAACGGATGTTGTTTCCAGCATATCCAGACCGACAAAAGAATTGAGAAGGTTCAGGAGAGTCAGCCTTGATCCTGGCCATAAGGAGCTTATCCAGTTCACATTGACTCATGATGATCTGGCGTTCCTGGATTCGTGCATGAATCCGGTGGTCGAACCAGGAGTTTTCATCATATCCATAGGGAGTTCGTCGGAGGATATTCGCT
>PWXG01000087.1 GCA_003561215.1 Thermotogales bacterium | reverse complement strand
CTTGAAGATTTCTTCCGATAAAGGGATAGTATCCGAGTAGACACAACTCTTGAAGTTTGTCTCTTGTGCTTATTGAAAGATCTTGTTTCGGAATCTGCTCGATAATCTCCCTAACTTCATCTTCTGAGAAAACAATATCTGACTTATCAACCACAAGTTTCGGATTTGCCGGGCAGACAGTCTGGCATCTTATGCACCCGACTATTGCGTTATGCCATTCTCTCTTTACCCATTCAGGAAACGGGTTTCTGTTCTCATTGAAGAATGTGAGACAACGTTCTGAGCTTATCAAGAACCTCTCTTCGTCTATGCATTGAGCAGGACAGTTTTCTGCGCATCTTCTGCATTTTTCGCAAATTTCAAGCATCTCTGGCTCGCCCCATGCGAATTCTTCACACGGAATGTCTGTGTACAGCGCGACAAGACGGTGATAACTTCCCGTTCCCGGCACGTATGTTATGTTATTCCTTCCGTACTTCGCCAATCCTGCTTTCGTGGCCAGTAATTTTTCCGGTAATGATGCTTCCTTTGCGGAATAACCATGAGGGCTGAGCGTTCTATCAACGCTTTCGAACAAATCTTCCATGATTCGCCTGCAAAAGTAGATCGGTGGTATCATCAGTGACCTGTGCTTGCCTTTCCACTGATATTCGACTCTAAGCGCGTTATCGGGAAGAGCTACGATCATCAGAGAACGAGCATTTTCCATTGTATTCCAGGGGTCGAAGTCAAACCATGACATGTGATTCGCGTATAGGCCGTTATCAACTTCACCCTTTTCGACTCTTGATACAATCTCGCCCTGGAGTTCTTTAACAACTTCGGCGGGAGCGAACCTGACAAGATAACCCTGTTTTTCGAGTTCGGTGCTGAGAGTCTTCTGCACGTTTATCTATCACCGCCTCCCCAAACAGCTGAATTATATCAGATCTACTATCCGCAAATTCGACAGAACCTCAAAATCTTGATCTGTCTCTTTCTGTTACGACAACGTCTTGTGCTATGATAAGCATTGGAAGTTTTGGCTGTTCCAAATTTCCTTAAGGAGGGGGTAATGTGAGTGAAGAACAGAGCTACCTGGATGTAAAACCTCAGGAAGACCGTAGCAGGGAACTGAACAGATTCCAGATCTTCGTTATAGGATTGCAGCACGCATTTACAATGTTCGGTGCTACGATTCTTGTTCCATACCTCACGGGTGTGCCTGTTAATGTAGCTCTATTTGCAGCAGGTCTCGGTACCCTGGTCTTTCACCTGATCACAAAGCTCAAAGTTCCCGTGTTTCTGGGCTCAAGTTTTGCGTACATCGCTCCCATTAACGCAGTGATTCTGTACTACGCAGAGAACGGCGCGGCTTATTCGACCGTTCCTGAAGCGATGCAAGCTGGCGTTGCGATTACGCCCGACATGATTGCTTATGCGACAGGCGGTTTGCTCATTGCAGGTGTTGTGCAGTTCGGCATAGGTATCCTCATCAAGCTCATAGGAGTAAAAAACTTCCAGAAGATCTTTACCCCCGCCATTGCCGGCACGATGATAGTCCTTATAGGTCTTATCCTGGCACCTATTGCAATAGACATGGCTAGTGACAACTGGTGGATTGCCTTGATTTCCCTTCTTGCTGCAATGCTCTTCAGGCTCTACTTCAAGGGTTTTAACAGGTTGATACCGGTAATCTGGGGTATTATCGTTGGATACATAGTTGCAGCAATCTTCGGTATGGTTGACTTCGCACCTATTGGAGAAGCTACGTGGATGGGAATGCCCGAGTTTGTTCTGCCCAGGTTCTCCCTATATGCTTTTACGATTATCGTTCCTGTGGTCATTGCTCCAACGATAGAACACTTCGGAGACATCTTCGCAGTCTCCGCAATTGTTGGGAAGAAATTCTACGACGATCCAGGTGTCCATCGAACGCTCATGGGTGATGGTGTCGCAACTGCGCTGGCTGGTGCTTTCGGGGGACCTGCCAACACAACTTACAGTGAGAACACGGGAGTTCTTGCATTCACAAAGGTTTTCAATCCCTGGGTAATGAGAATAGCCGCCATCTTCGCCATATTCCTCGCGTTCATACCAAAGGTCGGTGCCCTGGTTAGGTCGATCCCCGTTCCAGTAATGGGAGGTATTCAGATCCTTCTGTTCGGTATGATTGCCGCCGTCGGTATGAGAACCCTAATACAGAACAAAGTTCACGTTGACGGAAAGAACCTTGTAACGATATCGATCATGCTTGTCATCGGTCTCGGAGGCGCAGTACTGACCGCAGGTCCTGTAACTCTTGAGGGACTGGGACTCGCGGCTCTTGTTGGACTCGTTTTGAATGGAATCTTCGCATTGACAAAGGCCTCCTCCGAATAAAAGTCAATATTGGCGCGGGCATTCATGAGTGCCCGCGTTTCTCTTATACGCTTGTGTTCTTGCCCCCTCATTCACAGAGCAGTGTTGAATCTTCGTAGACCTCGCTGTCTACTTCACTACAGAAGCCTTTGACAAATTGACCCTGTGGTAAAATAGAGTTAGTTTCTTCTGGCAGTTATCCGGCCGCTTCGATTCTAGGAGGCACTAATGGAAAGCATTCGAGCTGCGGCTTTACAGTTTTCGGTCAGGCCAATGAAGATCGGTGATAATCTCGATCTAGCCTATTCCTGGATCGCGAAGTGCCATGAGCAAAGCAAGCCCTCGCTGATTGTTCTTCCGGAGAGCTTCACGACCGGGTTCACCCCCTCTTGCACGCGTGGGGAATTGTGGGATGCCGTCGATGCGATTCCCGGAAAACTCACTGACGTAGCTATAGGATGGGCCAGGGAATTCGGCGCGATTATCTGCTTTCCGAGCTATGAGAGAGGCGCTTGCAAAAACGTTGTCTACAATAGCGCAGCGCTTGTATCACCTGATGGTCTTCTCGGCGTCTACAGGAAGACCCATCCTTTTCCCACCGAAAGAATAGAGGGAGGAGGATGGACAACCCCTGGTCAAGAGAGCTTCTGCGTAAAAACACCGCTTGGAGCCATAGGGATCGTCATTTGCTACGATGGAGATTTCCCAGAACTCGCGAGGGCCACTGCTCTTAAGGGTGCAGAGATAATCTGTCGTCCGTCTGCATTTCTGAGAACTTATGAGCAGTGGGAGCTCACAAACAGGGCGCGCGCCTATGATAACCACATCTACTGGATCGCGCCAAATGCAGTAGGTATTGACCACAGCGGTGCAAATTTCTTCGGATCCTCAATGATCGTCCATCCCAGCGGAAAGATCCTCGCACTTGCCGGTGGTTGCGATGAGTACATAGTCGCTGACCTCGATTCAGAACCAGTCAAGAGCATTTATCCAGGGAGTTCACGTCTCCAGGTTTTCGATCACATCGAAGACAGGAATATCAAGTCATACAACGGTGTCCTTTCGCCAGGAAAGAGTCGTTTTGAGCCTTCAAAAAGAGTCCCTTACAAGAGGTGAGTTCATGCCAGGTCCATTAGCTGATCTTTTTGTTCTTGACCTCTCCAGGGTCCTTGCAGGTCCCTTCTGTACCATGATCCTTGCTGATCTCGGAGCACAGGTGGTAAAGATTGAACGTCCCGGTACGGGCGATGACTCCAGGGCTTTCAGTCCCATGAAGGGTTCTGAGAGCGCTTACTTCATGAGCATCAACCGCGGTAAGAAAAGCGTGACTGCCAATCTGAAGCATCCTCGAGGCAAGGAGATCGTCCTGAAGCTCGCTAAACACGCCGATGTCGTCGTGGAGAACTTCAAGCCGGGTGTAACGAAGAGGCTCGGTTTGTCGTATGAAGACCTCAAAGTGGTTAACCCTCGTCTCATATACGCTTCCAGTACAGGATTCGGCCAAACAGGACCACTGAGTGAAAAGGCTTCTTATGACCTTATTATTCAAGGAATGAGCGGAATCATGAGCATTACAGGACCTGATGAAAATACTCCAATCAAGGTGGGCAGCTCAGTCGCGGATATCTTCAGTGGTGTGTTTACCTGTATCGGCATTCTGTCTGCCCTCAGGGCGCGAGATAGAACTGGAAAAGGTCAGATGGTAGACGTGGCGATGCTTGACTGCATGCTTTCGGTCCTGGAAAACGCTATTGCGCGTTTCACAGTCAACGGGATCGTTCCAAAACCGATCGCCAACCGTCACCCTTCGATCGCCCCATTCTCGTCTTTCACTGCTTCCGACGGGCAGATAAACATCGCTGTTGGAAACGACACTTTATGGTTGAAGTTCTGTCATGTGATCAATCGCCAAGACCTTCTGGAAGATGCAAGATACAAGACCAATGACCTGAGAATCAGGCACCTCGACAGTCTTATAGCTACACTCGAAGCCACACTGGGAAAGAGAAAATCAGAAGAGTGGCTGGAACTCTTTGAAAAGGCGGGCATACCCGCCGGAAAAGTGGACAACATCGCAGAGGTGCTGCAAAACCCACAGATCATCGCCCGGGAAATGCTTGTGAGACTTGTCCATCCTTCTGCTGGTGAGCATATCGTTCCGGGAGTCCCGATGAAGTTCTCTTCCACCGAAGCCGTTATACAGCAGGCCGCACCGCTTCTGGGTGAGCATAACAGAGAGATACTCGTCAGCTTGCTCGGAATTCCCGAAGAGGAGCTCCCGGAATTGGAGGCGGTCGGGGCGATATGATCCTCTCGCGCGCACAAGAAAAAAGCCTTGACTGGGGGGACTCCCCTATAAGGCTCACTGTGCGCGAAGTATTCGAGCATATCGTAAATCTTCAGACAACAGACTGTATAAGGTATTCCCTCATCGACGATGCGTGCTACTGTCAACCCCGAAGTGCTGTAATCTCTCCGCTGCCTGACCTTATGGCGGGGCAGTCTTTGGTCATCGATTTCTCCTCAATTCCAGCAGTGTTTTCGCCATATCTTCCCGATTACAGACCGCTGGAGATCTGGCTGGCAAACATTGAGGACTGGATCGATCATCTTGCTGAAGCCGATCTTCATCTCTTGATTTCCTACATAGAGGCTGATTCATTCAGTTCGTTCATTGGGCGTGGACAGGGTAAGACTCCCGCTGGAGATGATCTTCTTGCAGGCTACATAACGGGACTTCGATGGCTTCATGTTGAAGAGGCATGCACCATTTGCGCCGATATCCTTCCCAAACTGTCAGTCACTGACTGGTTGTCTCAAAATATGATCATGGATGCTTGCGAAGGGAAGGCTTCCAGTGTTGCGCTGGATCTCTGTGCTGCTCTTTCCGAAACTGATCCTGCTGCTCTCTATGAAGCGACAAGTCGTGTCGCTTCCACGGGCCATACATCTGGAAAGACCTGGCTCTCAGGTTTTGGTCTCGCGTTGTTCACAGATTACTACAAGGATGGGAGATACGATGAAGCATACAGAGATAGTCCGTGGTAAGTATTTTGACAGCGTAACCTTGATGCTTGTCGCCAAGGATTTGAAGAGTGTTGAAGGCGTCAGTGATGCTTCTCTGAGTATGGCCACCGAGCCTAACCTCAAGATACTGAAATCTGCCGGTTACGATATTGAGGGTATTTCTGCCAGTCCATCAGACCTGATAATCGCATTTGAGTGTAAGGGAGTCAGCCGTGAAAAGGTCCTTGGAAAGGCTCTTGAGATTCTTGAAGCCCCGCGCGTTCAAAACGATAACGAGAAGTCTCAATACAGACCCAGAAGCATTGACGGCGCTTTGTCGGTGTTTCCAGATGCAAATCTCGCTCTTGTATCAGTTGCTGGACAGTACGCAGCAGGTGTTGCCAGGAGCTGTCTGGAGCGTGGACTGAATGTCATGCTCTATTCTGATAACGTTTCTCTCGAAACCGAGATAGAGCTGAAACTTCTCGCTTCAGAACGTGGTCTGATCGTCATGGGTCCGGATTGTGGGACAGCAGTGATCAGGGGCGTTGGAATAGGTTTCGCAAACGCCTGCCCTTCGGGTTCTGTAGGAATAGTCGCTGCTGCAGGGACCGGCTTGCAAGAAGTCCATGTTCAACTGGCCAGACGAGGGATCGGTGTTCTTCATG
>PWXG01000136.1 GCA_003561215.1 Thermotogales bacterium | reverse complement strand
TCTGAAAGATAGCGAGCGCTCGTGATAGTGTCGGTTTCGCAGGTGGATCAAGTGCCCTGAGTCACCAGGTAACAGAAAAGCCGCGCCTGGCGCCTTCTAAGAGTGGTTTGACTCTTCTATAACATGCTGAGACATTAAGAGCATTACTTCAGAACTCTCACGTTACTTGTTCTGCCTGAGAAGTGCTGACTCCTTAACTGAGAGCTTTAGAAGGAAGACACGCTCGTTCTTCAGTAGATCCTCGAATGCAGACGCTGAGCCCGAGAAAACTTCACTATTCACAGGAACAAGTGAACTCGACGACATGATGCCAGTGACCACAATAATCGTCCCTTCATCAGGAATGGCTATCTTCTCAGCGCCTTCCCATCCATGAGCTCTTATCGTTTCGGGGAAATCGAAAACCTTGTTCTGACTGGCTATACCTGAAGAAGTCCTGAAAGAAATACTCATGAAATTCTCTGAGCTACCAAGCACTTCCTGAATCGAGAAGAGCATCTTAATGGCCTCGCTACTCATTGTTGTGAGACCACCTGATGAGATAACTGAGCTCTTTTCTCCTGCGGCATAATGTTCGAACACCCATTCAATATCCCTTCCTACTGGTACATCAGAGATCTCGTAGCTGGCCAGAAAACGAAACACGAACATGTCTGCGAGTTCTGCCTGTGACTTGCTCAGTTCCGACCTGCTAATGACCGCTGTCTTGCCACAACCTCCAGCAAACAATACTACAACCACCAAAAACAACACCGCCACAAAAGTACCAGTTATCTTGTTCATGCTCTCCTCCACGTCCTTTTATTCGTTGGTTCAGCGCCTGAATATTCTCTCATTTCTATCATATCTATAAGTATCTTTCAACCACGAAATATGCTAACAATGCCTTCTTCGCTCTGTGAGATCGAAGATTGTGCTGATTCGCAATTAGATCTAATCTACTCGAAGCGCGATCAATGCTTCGATAAGGAATCTATCCGAAAGCAGAAATGACAGAGATCGCCCGTTACTTCAACACCACGCCAACCAGCAGTAGAGCAGACATCGAGAATCCTCTCATCCTGTCCTCTTTGTTTTTACTGAAGGCTCTGAGGAGATGATACCGTCAGTTCTGCCCTGATTCTCTCCAGTCTTCAACCAGACCCGAACAGTAAGAGATATTCTCAGTTAACTCACAGATTCTCTCGAATAGCTTTCGTTTCGCCCGAAGAGCCAGGTTGAATCTTGCGAGAACTAGCTGATATAATACTTACGTCTGTACGTACAATAGTAAATACGTATGTGCGGAACAAACAGTCAAGGAGGGATTGGCTAATGCGGAAAGTGCTTGTTCTATTTGCTATGTTTGCGCTCATCCTTGGTTCAACTCTTGCTTTTGCTGCGTATGAGATCGCATTCATAGTCAAGGCCACTGACTCAGATTTCTGGCAGTACACGATCGTTGGAGCCCGGAACGCTGAATACGATCTGCAGGGACTGATAAACGTAACGGTATATGGTCCCCTGCGCGAAGCAGATATCGATCACCAAATTGCAATCCTTGAGGATGTGGTCATGAGACGTCCAGACGCAATCGTAATGTCTTCAACAAGCTCCGAAGCTCCTTCAGCAATTCTAGACGAAGCCTATGAGCTCGGTATCAAGATTGTCCTTATTGACAACTATGTCTACGATACCCGGTTCAACTCTTTCCTGGCTACAGATAACCAGGTTGGTGGAGCCCTCGCAGCAGATAATCTTGTTGCCGCTCTGGAGGAAGCAGGTTTGCCTCTCAGTGGTAAGGTCGGATTGATAAGCGCCATGGCTGGAGTGCAGGTCTTAATAGACAGGACTGACGGTTTCCTCACAAGATTAGCGGAAATCGCACCAGATCTTGAGGTCCTTCCGACGATCTACACGGACAATGACATAGCAGTGTCAGCAGACGCAGCCGCGGACCTTCTGATCGCTTACCCCGATCTAGTCGCTTTCTTTGGGAACAACAACCACACGGGTATTGGCGTCGCGAGAACCATTGAAGAACAGGGTGTCGCCAACAGAGTATCGGCCGTTGCATACGACTCTGACCCGCTTCAGATCGATGCTCTTGAGACTGGTGCGCTTGATGCACTGATCGTTCAGGACCCTCACGGAATGGGATACAAGGGTGTAATGTTTGCCTTCATGGCACTGCATGACGAACCACTTCCTGAATACTATGACACGGGTGTTTACGTGGTGACTCGAGATATTCTTGATGAATCAATGTGGATCCTCGACCCGTTTGGAAGGGCGAGGTACTGAGAGTAACTGAACAGGAGCTGGATGGGCAGCGAGAGCTGCCCATTTCTCAAATCCTGAAGATAGTCTGGAGGTACGCGTGATCAGCAATAAGACTGAATTCAGTAAACGTTTTGACAATACACTTCTCAAACCCGAGGCAACATGGGAAGAAATAGTAAGTTTCATTGATGAAACCGTAGAGTATAATTTTAGAAACGTTGTCGTTCCATGGTATGCAATACCATATGCTATTGAAAGAGTCAAGAATACTGGTGTTGGCATTAATGTAGGACCGGGCTCATTTCCCTTCGGATTCGCTTCAACGGAGATGAAGATGAAGGAAATTGAGTACTACCTGTCTCTAGGAGAAGCCGTCACAGATTTCGACATAGTTATAAACATCTCGGCAGTGAAGTCAGGAAACTGGGACTACGTTGAGAAGGAGATCATAACCCTCTCCGAACCGGTCAAGAAGGGCAAGAGAATATGCAAACTCATAATCGAGACCAGCAGATTGACTGACGAAGAAATACTGAGGGTCTGCAAAATTCTCGGAAATGTTCCCACAGTCGATTTTGTTAAGACCGGGACCGGTTTTGGTCCACGTGATACTTCGTATCATGATGTAGAAGTAATAAACTCGGTTGTTTCCGGCAAAAAGAGCATCAAAGTTTCTGGTGGTGTAAGGACTCTGGAACAAGTTGAGAAGTTCACTGAGCTCGGTGCGTCTGTCTTTGGTTCCAGCTCGAGTGTTTCAATAGTTAACGAGTACAACGGGAGGAGACTAATTTAGAGGGAGAAATCACATGCTAGAGGACCGACCGATACTACAACTTGACCAGATCAGCAAGGCATTTCCTGGGGTGAAAGCCCTTGACAACGTAAGCTTTTCTGTGAGCAGTGGGGAAGTAAGAGGGTTAGTAGGCGAAAATGGTGCGGGCAAATCGACTCTCATAAAAATCATAACAGGTGCTTATACGAGGGATTCCGGGTCCATGACTTTCGATGACAACGAGATAGTTAAGAACTCTCCAATCATATCGACAGCTAAGGGTATCTATGCTGTGTACCAGGATGTAATGGTTTCCCCTCATCTGAGCGTTGCTGAGAACTTCTTCCTTGGCAAACAACCTAAGATAGGCCCCTTCGTAAATTGGAGGAAGATGTATCGCGATGCAAGGAGATTCCTCGAAAGAATCGGTCTAGATACTGATGTAAGAAAAACCGTAGGCGAACTCAGTATGGCCGAGAGCGAAATGGTAACGATTGCAAAGGCAATATGGGGAAATCCGAAGCTCGTTATCTTCGACGAACCTACAGCCGTACTGACCAAGAGCGAGACAAAGGTGCTATTCAAGATAATCAAAGATCTGCAGAATGAAGGGGTTGCTGTAGTCTACATTTCCCATAACCTAGAAGAAGTCTTTGAAGTCTGCGACACCGTTACTGTTCTCAAAGATGGTGCTCTTGTTGGAACGTATACAACCGAAGAGTTGGAGGATGTAGAAAAACTGATTCCACTTATGGTTGGGAGAACTATCGAGCAGATGTATTACAAGAGGGAGCTTGAGATTGGCAGAGAGCTTCTGCGGGTCGATAATCTATCGGGTGAAAGATTCAATGATATTAGCTTCAACGTTAGAGCAGGCGAAATCGTTGGGTTATTTGGTCTTATTGGTGCTGGAAGAACAGAAATCGCAAGAGCCATTTTCGGTGTTGACAGTCTCAGAAAGGGCATGATTACCCTAAAGGGAAAACAGGTAAAGCTGAAGAAGCCGAAAGATTCACTCGACAATGGGGTGGGCTATCTTCCTGAGGACAAGAGAAGCCAGGGTATATTTCCTCAGCAAGACATTGACTTTAATATCAACATCATCAATTTCGAGAAGGTTATGAAGGCCGGCTTCATAAGCTATAGGAAAGCTCATGCTCAAGCAAGAGATTATGTGAACAAGCTCTCTATAAAGATATCAAGTATCTACCAGCCTCTTTTTGAACTCAGCGGAGGAAATCAACAGAAAGTAATAATCGCGCGATGGCTCTGCAAGAATCCTGATGTTCTGATATTCGATGAACCTACTGTAGGAATCGATGTGGGAACGAAATCTGAAATATATAGGCTTTTTGGAGATATCACCGAAAGCGGCAAAGGTATAATCCTGATTTCCTCTTATCTTCCTGAACTCATGGGGGTATCTGATAGGATATACGTTATCTCTGCAGGAAGACTGGTGGCTGAAGTTCAGAAGAAAGACTTCTCAGAAGAACGCCTTCTCAGGTTTGCAATGAAAAATGTTGTTTCTACAGCGAAAATAGAGGAGGCAGGGTAAGATGGCTGGAAAGAGAGAAAGAAAAGCCTTTGCCGAAAGAAATCTGTTGATAATTGTGGTTGTGATGTGGGTGTTTCTGGCCGTCGCAACAAGGGGGAATTTTTCATCGTTTGCGAACATAACTAACCTGCTCAGACAGACATCAATCAATGGTGTCGTTGCTATCGGGATGACTCTGATAATCATAACCGCCGGAATTGATCTTTCCGTAGGTTCGATTGTAGGTCTGAGTGGTATGGTATTCGCGCTATTGACAAGTACAAGAGGCGCTATCCAAATGGATATGCTTCCTGCCCTAGTTATCGCACTGCTTGCCGCGGCTGCTGTAGGATTGGTTTCTGCAATTGCAGTGCACGATGGAAAGGTTCCGCCATTTATTGCGACACTTGGTATGATGACACTGGTCAGGGGACTGGTAATGTATGTTTCGGGCGGAAGGATGGTAACTGGGCTCCCAATGGAGTTCAGGCAATTCTCTGCTCTCAGGATCTTAGGAATGCCCGCATTGGCCTGGATCTGGATACTGTTGATAATACTTATGTTGTTTGTTCTGAAGTACACGAAGTTCGGGCGAAATCTCTATGCAATTGGTAGCAACCAAGAGGCAGCAAGACTTAGCGGAATCAATGTCAGAATCAACATGTACAGTTTCTACGTTGTCGCTGCCATATTCAGCGGAATTGCCGGATTGATGCTTGCTACGAGGATGGCAGCAGGAGTTCCCACAGGAGGTTCTGGATATGAGCTTGACGCAATCGCAGCAGCTGTAATTGGTGGAGCAAGTCTCATGGGTGGTTCTGGAACGGTATTAGGCACCGCCCTTGGAGCCGTTATTATCCAGACCATGCGGAACGGTGGAAACTTGCTTGGTGCAGACCCATTCATCATGCAGATCCTGATCGGTGCGCTTATCGTTCTTGCAGTCTTCTTTGACCAGTACTTCAAAGCAAGGAAGAGGTTGAGAGTAACAAGACGCGCTTCAAAAGAAGTAGATGAAAAATGAGGATAGAGAAGTTCTTCCATGTTGCTGTTGAGGTTCCCGATCTGGACAAAGCCCTCGAATTCTATACAGAAGTGCTGAGTCTAGGGTTAGTAAACAGGGAACAGCTTCCTGAGAAGAAGCTCGAAGTAGCCTTTGTTGCTGGTGAAGGCTGCGAAATCGAGCTGATGTGTTATGAAGACAGTAAACAAAGAAGCTTTGCTCCCATAGAAGTATCGCATCTCCAGCATTTGTCCTTTGAGGTAGATGATATCGAAGAGGCGATGGCCTATCTGAAAAAGAACGGGATTGTTCTGGAATCAACTGACCCCATTCCTGTATTCGATGGAAAGGTTCTGTATAACACATTCAGAGGACCCGGGGGAGAGCTACTGGAGATCGCACAAATCAGGGAAAGGTAATGCCTGCGGACGGACCCGGGAGGTTAGACAAGCCTTATGAACAAGCTGACCGTTTTTGGAAGCTATGTTATGGATCTGACAACATTTTCTCCTCATATTCCTGTGGTTGGAGAGACTGTCTTTGCCGGACCGTTT
>PWXG01000073.1 GCA_003561215.1 Thermotogales bacterium | reverse complement strand
TCAGCCTCCCATAATTGGAGGAGTGAAGATAGAGGATGTAAAGCGATGCCTTTCCGTCATAGGAGAAGTCCATGGCCATCCACTCAAAGTGCTCTCGAACAACAGAACCCTTAAGCTTCGTGCTGGGCCTGACCAGTCTCAGTCCGCTCAGGGCAGTGGAAATCGCATTGGCCGCGTCTTCGGTCATTGGCTGGTAGTCCCTGTAGTTTACTGTTACAGAATAGAGATCATGCGTCTTGACAAGTTTTGAAAGCCTGAAACGGTCTGTAAAAACTACCTCATAGTTCATGTCTCTATCCATGACAACTGCCCTGTAACCGGAAGGTAAGACAAGGAAGAGCGAGACCTCGTACTGGCCTCGCTTGATTACTTCAATGAAGGAATCCTCGGAATCCATTATCGGCACAAGGGGTTCAAATGCTATATCTCCAAGTATTACGAACTCTCCCATTGAGCTTCGGAGCCAGCGATACTCCCTAAGAGGTGTTACTACACTAACATACTTATTCTGACCGGCCTTTATTACTCTCTCAACTCTGACAGCATTCATGATTCCGGTCTCCTCAACATGCCTGATTACCTGGTAAGAGGCTTCTTCAAGCCTTTCAACGAGCTCATTCAGAGCTTCCCTCGGCTCCATTGAGCTGACAACTGTCACAACTACGAAAAGCAGGATCAGAACCAGGGAAAACTTTTTCATCAGGACTCTCCTAATAAGTCGAGCTAACCACTGCAAGGTCTGCCCCCGCCTTGACATCGTCGCGCAAGAACTCAACGGAACGCATCAGTTTATCCTCGATAGAAATCTGCGCGAAAGAATCACCACTGAGTTCCGCGTCTTCGGTCGAAAGAGAATAGACAAGAGGACCTGAAGACCGCTGAAGCATGAGCAGCTGCTCAAACGGATCAGGGGCTGCATCGCGACTTCGAATCTCTATGACATTGCTCGAGAAGAAGTCGAATGTGACAAAGAATGCAAGAACACACGCCGCCATCAAGACACCCAGTCTGTAAGGAAGCAGGTTTGCCTTCTTCACCTTTCCGAGAACGTTGTTCTTAAGGTTTTTGCTGGGTCTATAGTTTGTGCGTTCCCTGAAAAGGGCCAATGCGGTCAGGTAGTTCTTCAAATCCTCGCGTTCCGTTTCGTTCAGATCGTTTTCCGCCAGACCTTCGTCGAGGTAATCGTTGAGACTATCTCGAGTGCTCACTGTAACCTACCTCCTCGAGGAGTTCCTTCAATCGCTTTCTTGCGTAGTGGAGCCTGCTTTTGACCGTTCCAACAGGCTTATCAATAATCCCGGCAATGTCCTCATATGACATCCCGTCTATGTCTCTCAACCTGATGAGCAATCTGTCATCTTCTGCGAGTTTCTCGACGACTTTCATCAGCTCCTCAAGGCTGAGTTCGTCCATGACTTCTTTGAACACATTTGTTGATGCAGGCGGTTCAAAGGTTGCATAGTCATCGTTTTCCTGAAAGTCTGTTAGGTATTCCTTTTTTTTGGCCCTTTTGGCAATTATATCCTTGCAAATGTTAACGGCAATCCTGTACAGCCAGGTGGACAGTTTGGAATCTCCCCTGAACTTCCTGATATTCTTGTAGACCTTTATGAAGGTCTCCTGAAGTACATCTTCAACGTCATCAGTACCGAGATAAGACTTTATCACGCTGCCCAGTCTCGGAGCATATTCGTTGTATAGAGTCTCATACGCCCACATCTGCTTCTTCTTCAGGCCCTTAACAAGCCTCTCCTCGTTCAAGGGTTCCTCCTTGCATTTTCTATGACAGTCCACAAAGGGTTTTAGTTCACATTTCCGATTATACTATAATGGGTATTGAGTCCTGATATCAATCGGAGGAGGAGAAGTTGTGGCAAAGGACAAGATCAAGGAGTTATCGCAAAGGCTGTCTTTCAGTCCAAGGAACGCTTGGGAGAAGTTGTCTAGCGAGGAAATTGAGCGCTACTCAAGAGAGTATTCGGCCTTTCTCGAGAAGGCACGCACCGAGAGACGCTGTGTAAGTCATGTGGTTAATTTCCTGAGGTCTAACGGGTTTGTCTCTCTCGATGAAGCGGAGCAGGGCAAAGTGATTGTCGATGGGAAGATTTTCCATTCTAAGGCGGGCAAAGCAGTTATTGCTATGAGAATCCCTGATGGCGAACACACCGCTCTTAATCTCATTGGGGCACACATAGACGTGCCGAGACTCGATCTGAAACCTGTACCTCTTGTCGAAGACGGTGGTCTGGCTATGCTCAAGACTCATTACTATGGCGGGATAAGAAAATACCAGTGGCTGAATATCCCCCTGGCCCTCATCGGAACCGTAATTGATGCAAATGGAAAAGCAATCGAAGTGTCGATAGGTGAAAACGCATCAGATCCGGTTTTTGTCATCTGTGACTTGCTTCCTCACCTGGATGATCGCACCGGAGATTTCAAGAAGATCTTCAAGGGGAAGGATCTCACTGCCCTGTCCGGTTCAACCCCGATCTCTTTCAAAGACACTGTCCAGGAAGCGGTGAAACTTAACTGTTTGAAGCTTCTGAACGATAAGTATGGGATCGTCGAGGAGGATTTTCTCAGTGCTGATCTTGAACTGGTCCCCGCACTCCCGACAAGAGATGTTGGTCTTGACAGATCCATGATCGGTGCATACGGCCACGATGACAGGGCTTGCTCCTATACTGCGCTAACAGCACTCGTCAATGCTGAAGATCTCTCCCGTCCTTCCTGTGCCCTGTTGCTCGACAGGGAGGAAATCGGAAGTGATGGCATAACAGGTGCTCGTAGCAGTTTCTGGGTTAACATGCTCCGCAGGGCCCTGAGGGTTACAGGAGCAAAGCTTTCCACAGGTAGCTTCGAACTCATTTTGGAGAATTCGGATATGCTCTCCGGAGATGTGGCTGCTGCAGTTGATCCAAATTTCAAAGATGCCCACGATCCAGCAAATGCAGCGAAGCTAGGGTATGGCGTTGTGATTGTCAAGTATACAGGTGTTCGAGGTAAAGCCATGACAAGCGAGGCACCCGCAGAAATGGTCGGAAGGATAAGACGTCTCCTGAACAAGGCCGGAGTGCGGTGGCAGAGCTCGATTCTTGGCGAGGTAGACAAGGGCGGTGGCGGGACTGTAGCGAAGTTCTTTGCCGAGAAAGGCGTGAACGTAATAGACATTGGTCCTGCAGTATTGGGAATGCATTCACCTTACGAGATCGTCTCAAAGGTTGATATATTCGAAACGTACAGGGCTTACAAGGCCTTTTTCGAAAGCAATGCCTAGCAGTTGTTCCCCTGAGGCAGTAGCAAAAAGGATAATCGAGTTGTTTCCAAGGATTCACGCGGACACCGATCCATTCAGAGTGTTGATATCAACGGTGCTCAGCCAGAGAACTCGTGACGAGAACACTGAACAGGCTTCCAAAAGACTCTTCTCGAAGTACAGAACGCCTGAACAGATAGCTCGTCGCAAACCTGCAGAGCTTTTCGACCTGCTAAAGCCTTCCGGAATGTATAAGCAGAAAGCGTCAAGGATTGTCGAAATATCTCGGGCAGTTTTCGAAAATCATAATGGACTTGTTCCGTCTTCAATAGAAGAACTTCTGAAACTGCCAGGAGTGGGGAGAAAGACCGCAAACATCGTTCTTCACGTTTGTTTTGGAATGGAAACTATGGCTGTTGATACACACGTACAGCGCATTTCAAACCGCATCGGATGGGTAAATACAAAGAAACCCGAAGAAACCGAACTGAGGCTCATCGAGATTCTCCCGTCACATCTTCTTGGACCGCTCAACGGATCAATGGTAGAATTCGGACGCACGATCTGCAAACCGATCAAACCCACGTGTTCAACCTGCGAGATCACGAAGTGTTGCCGGTATTTCCAGCTTCTTGTTGCTCGTTAGCCGTGAGTTTCGACACGATGGCCATTACTACTATTACGATGACAAGAAGCAATGCGCTCAGGGCACGCGATTCAAGCACTTGTCTGCCCGAAAGCATTCGGTAGATCGCTACGGTCGCGGTGGGAAATCTGTCGCCTCCCAGAATGAGTGAACCACTGAATTCACCCATCGAAATCGCAAAGATCACCATCGCAGCGCTAACCAGGATATTCTTTGCAATGGGTAGAACAATTCGCAGCAAAACCTGTATGGAACCAGCCCCATCGACTCGTGCAGCGTCGATGATCTGCAGATCTAAAGAAACGACCTGGGAGTAAACCATGTTCAGTGCAATCGGAAAAGAAACCACAATGTATAGCATCGTCATGAGCAAAGGAGCAGGAAGACTTCTGTAATGAATTGTGTAGCCCAGTGCTAGAATTGCCGGTGTTATGGAAATGCATAACAGCGAGGTCAGTCGCATCAATCGGTTCCCCGTGCGGACTCTCCTCGAGTTCCAGGCAAGAGCAAATGCAAGTGTCACTCCCACTATGCTTGCAAATACAGACAAGAGCAATGAGTTCCCAATGGCTCCTGACACGGTTGTTCCGATGTACGGCGTTATGTCTTCTGTGAAGAGATTGACAACACCGGAAAGAACGACCTTCATCTGTCTGAAATCAAGAACCGACCCGAAAAGCGACGCTCCAATGGGCAGAATCTGGAACAAAAGGTAGGCAACAACGTAGTATCTCAGTCCGGAACGTCTCCTCACGTAACTACCTTCGTAGTCGAATTGCTCTCGCTTTTCCAGAAGTGAGATCACAATCCCGAATATGAAGATAAAGATAAACTGTACGCAAGCAAGGGCTACGGCGATATCCGGTCTTGCGAGTAGCCTAAGGTACATGTAGATTGCAACTTCAAGTGTTGCATATTGGGAACCGCCAAGTATAAGCACCACCGCAAATGAAGTGAAGCAGTAACCGAATATGAGTATGACCGACGTGACAAATGCAGGAATAACCAGGGGTAGCTCTACACGAACAAAGGATTTCATATGAGAGGCACCGTCAATACGGGCATTCTCGAGAACAGAAGGTGGGGTGTTTCTCAATGCCCCGCCCAGAATTCTTATTAGTATCGGCGAATTGTAGAATACATGACCAAGAAGGATTGCGCCGAGGGTGTAGAGAAACTGCACTCGGCCAAAGCCGAGTGCATCCAAGAAGGTATTGATCAAACCATTTCTGCCGTACATTACCAGAAAACCGATGACCATTGATATGCTTGGCATGAAGAAAGGAATGAACGTAATACTATACAGAGACCTGCTCAAAACGCCCCTGAACCGACCATAGTAGTACGCAGCAGGTATTCCCACAAGCAGGCACAAAACAGTACTGAGCAGCGCCTGGAAGAGGGTGAACCTCAGAATTCTCAGTACCGACGGGCTGGTAATCGTTGAGACAAGTGCCCCGGGCTCTCCGGCAGTGAAGCTTCTGAAAACGGGCCAGACAATCGCAAAGGCGAGGAAGGCGAGGGAGCCGACACCCGCCGCTGAGATGACCCTACCGGTAGATCGCATTCTCCCAACGTCTCAAAAGCTTTTCAATATCCAGTTCCTCATCAAGTCTGAGAATCTGACCGGGTCTTATTGCGTAATCAAAGCATTCGGGTAGTTCAACATCAGTGACCGGGAACATCCACTGTGTTAGTGGTATAGCGCTTTGAACCGTGGGGGACAGTAGAAACTCGATGAACTCCTTGGCAAGTTCTTTGTTCTTGCTCCAGCTTACGATTCCAGCGCCTTCGGTCTGAACATAAGCAGCGTCGCCTGGAATCAGAGCTGGTTGCACGAGTTCGTCATAGTACTTGTAAGAATAGGCGCCGTGGGTCGCATAGCTGACCATCATCGGCGCTTCCCCTGCCTCGAACTTCTCAAATGCATCGCTCCATCCCAGTGTTATGGTCAGTATCGAGTCTCTGAACCTTGACCAGAATTGTTCGAGTTCATCTCCGTAGACCAGGTATGTCCAGACCAGGAAAGAAAGCCCAGTACTCGATGTTCTGGGATCCTGGACGATTATGCTTCGCCGGAAACGCGGGTCCAGCAGATCATCAAATGAGGAGATATCAGGATCGCCGATTTCTGTTGAGTCGTAGATCAGGGCTATCCCGCCAAAATCGTAAGGTGTCAACCGCCACTCTGGATCGAATACAAGTCCCTCGTCGATTATCAGATCTGCGTT
>PWXG01000198.1 GCA_003561215.1 Thermotogales bacterium | reverse complement strand
TTGGGAAATCGGGGATGTCTCGAATAAAGGCTGAAAGGTCCATCCGTAACCCTCCTTTGGTAATCGCTGAACAAGGCTTATTTTAACACAGCTAGAAGACCTTTTCCTGCGCACCGTGCTATAATCCAAGTGAATTCAGTAACTATCTTCCGTTTCGAGGGGGTGCAAGTCTTGCCCAACACACATTGTGAGCAGCATCAGCAGCTTTATGCTGAGCTGGACAAGATCATTGAAGAAACTGGCTCCAGCAAAGGCTCCCTGATTAACGTTCTACACAGTGCGCAAGGGTTGTTCGGACATCTCTCCAGGGAACTCCAGGAATACATTTCAGATAGACTCGATGTTCCTTCAAGCCAGGTATACGGCGTGGTTACTTTCTACAATTTCTTCACTATGATTCCGAGAGGAAAACATCAGATAAAGATCTGCATGGGTACTGCATGTTATGTTCGTGGTGCAGACAGGATTATGGAAAGACTCAGAGATGAACTGGGAACTGAAGGAGAGGAACCGACGATCGACGGCCTGTTTTCCGTGCATGGTGTCAGGTGCTTGGGGGCATGCAGTATGGCCCCGGTCGTTCTTGTAGGTGAGAGAGATTTCTACGGTAGATTGAAGCCCGATAAGGTGGCGGCTATTTTGGAAAAGTATAGAGGTGATGGCAATGGCTAAGATCAAGAGTCTAGAAGAACTGACGAAGATTAAGGAACAGGCTGTAAAGGGTCTCAAAATGCGCGACTCCGGCAAAAAGGGCAAAATCGTTGTAGCGATGGGAACCTGCGGTATTGCTGCCGGTGCCAAAGATACTCTGAGAGCCGTAGTCGATGCGCTTAGCAATCTGAATGTTGAGGATATTTCTGTTGTCCAGTCGGGCTGTTTCGGCTTGTGTGACGTCGAACCTACTATTGAAGTCCATCTGGAGGACTCAGATCCAATAATCTACGGAAACGTCACGCCCAGCAACGCGAGAAGAATAGTTGAACAGCACGTTATCGAAGGAAAGGTTGTTGGCGATCTTATCGTTAAACGTGGCGAACTTTGAGACGAGGTGATAATCGTGCCCGTTGTTGAAAGCACCGTTCTGATTTGTGCGGGCGGGGCATGTATCTCTGCCGGCGAAAAGAGCACTAAACAGGCCCTGGAAGAAAAACTCAGAGAGTATGCACTGGACGGTGTAGTGCGTGTTGTCGAGACGGGTTGTATGGCTGCATGCGACCTTGGGCCCATCGTAGTAGTCTACCCTGAAGGAGTATTCTATCAAAAAGTCACGTCAGAAGCAGCAAGGACGATAGCAGAGGAGCACCTCCTGAAAGGCAGAGTAGTGGACGATTATCTCTACAAGAGTGCTGAAGGCGACCTTAGACGTCGTCCCCAGGAAGAGATTCCTTTCTTCACAAAGCAGGTGAAGGTCGCCACCAGGAATTTAGGAGTGATCGACCCTCTTGATATCGACGAGTACATTGCCAGAGACGGCTATTTTGCACTTAACAAGGTGCTTACTGAGATGACAGCCGATGAGGTTATCAAGCAGTTGAAAGAAAGCGCTTTGCGCGGTCGAGGTGGTGCAGGATTCCCGACACACTTGAAGTGGGATTTTTCCAGGAAGGCTGAAGGAAACCCGAAGTACGTAATATGCAACGCCGATGAAGGTGACCCTGGGGCATTCATGGATAGAGCGATTCTTGAAGGTGATCCTCACTCGGTTGTTGAAGCAATGACAATTGCAGGTAAAGTGATTGGAGCCGAGAGAGGTTATGTATATTGCAGAGCAGAGTATCCTCTGGCTATAGACCGTTTGAATACGGCGATAGAGCGAGCAAGAGAATACGGATTCCTTGGAGAGAACATAATGGACTCGAGCTTCTCCTTTGACATAGAAATCAGGATCGGCGCAGGTGCATTCGTCTGTGGAGAAGAGACTGCGCTCATCAATTCTATCGAAGGCAAAAGGGGTATCCCGAAAGTGAAACCTCCCTTCCCCGCAACAAACGGGTTGTGGGGGAAACCGACTTTGTTGAATAACGTGGAGACGTTTGCGAACATCCCCCAGATTCTTCTGAAGGGCGGAAAATGGTTCTCAAGATTTGGTGTGGAAGGTTCGCGGGGCACAAAGGTGTTTGCGCTGGCCGGGAAGATCAACAACACGGGTCTAGTGGAAGTGCCGATGGGAACGAGTCTGAGAGAGCTCATTTTTGATATCGGTGGAGGCATTCCTGGTGGGAAGCAGCTTAAGGCTGTCCAGACGGGCGGACCAAGTGGCGGGTGTATTCCGCTTGAACACATGGATACTCCTATTACCTACGATGCGCTGACAGAACTGGGAACTATACTTGGTTCAGGCGGCATGGTTGTTATGGACGAAGACGACTGCATGGTAGACGTTGCGAAGTTTTTCCTGGAGTTTACAGTCGACGAGTCTTGTGGACAGTGCACACCGTGCAGGGACGGAACAAGGCAGATGCTCAACATGCTTGAGAAGATCACAGTGGGTGAAGGAAGCGAAGAAGACCTCGAGGCGCTTAAGGAGCTTGGTGAGCACATCATGAAGACCTCGTTGTGCGGTCTTGGTCAGACTGCACCGCAGCCAGTGGTTTCTACCATGCGGTTCTTCTGGGAGGAATATCTGGCACATGTGCATGAAAGCAAGTGTCCTGCCAAAAGGTGCAAGTCCCTTACGCGCATTGTGATCAGGGAGGAAAAGTGTGTTGGGTGTACTGCCTGTGCCAGAGTTTGTCCTGTCGACGCGATCAGCGGTGTAATCAAGGAGAAACATACTATAGATCCGGAGATTTGTACAAGATGCGGCGCGTGTCTCGAAGTATGTCGATTCGATGCGATTAGCAAAGTCTCACCCTGAGTATTCTTTCATGGGGGCATTGAGGAGGATTAGATGATGTTGACCAAGGAAGATGTGACGAAGACCGTTCATGACATATATGAAAGGGTCCGCGAGAAAAGCTTTGAAGAGGGAGATATGCTGATAAACGCACTTCATGCCATTCAGGACCACTATGGCAACTATATTCCCCTCGAAGCGGCAGAGACTCTGAAAGAACTCACCGGTCTTCCACTTTCTAAGATATACGGAGTCATGACTTTCTATACGATGTTTTCCAACAAGCCGAGGGGCAAGTATGTTATAAGGTTCTGCAAGAGTCTTCCCTGTCATGTCAGGAGAGGAAGAAGCGTAATAGAAGCTCTAAAAGGGAAACTGGGGATAGGTTTTACCGAGACCACCGAGGATAGACTTTTCACGCTGGAGGAGAGCAGTTGTCTCGGTCTTTGCGGAGTGTCTCCCGTGATGATGATAAACGATGAGGCATATGGCAACCTTACCCCCGAGCGTGTTGAAGAAATTGTCGATGCCATTGTTACAAGAGAGAGAAGTGATGAAGAATGAATAAGGCCATAACAGTCCTTGTTTCTGTTGATTCAAGCAGCATTTTGATGGGTTCAAGGCACTACAAGAACTACCTGATCAGCCTTGTCAGCAGGTATAATCTCGACTCGGTTGTGGAAATCCTTGAAACAGGGAGTTTTGGCAGGTACGACCGAGGGGTTCTGATGATGCTGCTTCCCGACAGCGTTGTCTACGCAATGACTTCGGAGAAAGACGTGGAGTTATTCGTGACCGAGCAATTGCTCAAGGGAAGACGTGTAGATAAGCTTATAGTCAAGGACTTCGAGCCGGCCGGGGCTATAGAGACCACAGTTGTCTCTGAAGAAATGAGGGTCGTTCTTAAGAACGCAGGTCGGATGAATCCCAGAGATATTGAAGAATACATCGCCAGGGAAGGTTACCAGGCACTCGGAAAAGCCCTCGGCACAAAACCTGAGGAGGTTATTGCAGAGATCAGGAAAAGCAACCTTCGCGGCAGGGGAGGAGCCGGTTTTCCTACCGGTCTCAAATGGGAGTTCACGAGCAGGACAGAGGCTCCGGAGAAATACGTGATATGCAATGCTGACGAAGGGGAGCCTGGTACATTCAAGGATAGGCTGATCATGGAAGGAGATCCGCACCTCGTTATTGAGGGAATGGCAATAGCAGCATATGCTGTGGGAGCATCGAGAGGATATGTCTACATAAGAGGAGAGTACTATGAATCGGTCGACAATCTCAGGACTGCCATCAGGCAGGCATATGAGTATGGCCTGCTGGGAGAGAATATTCTCGGCACGCAATTCTCTTTCGATCTTTCTGTGAGACTCGGTGCAGGTGCTTATATATGCGGCGAAGAGACGGCCCTGATAGAGTCGATAGAGGGAAAATCGGGCAGACCACGACTGAGGCCACCTTATCCACCCGTGAAGGGCGTTCACCAGCTGCCGACAGTGGTGAACAACGTCGAGACCTTCGGTTGTGTGCCGCATATAGTAAACAGAGGAGCGGACTGGTTCCTTTCGATCGGTACTGATTCATCACCAGGAACGAAAGTATATTCCCTCTGCGGCAATCTTGTGAAGCGGGGAATCGTGGAAGTTCCTATGGGTACCACGACAGCGGACCTCATCTACAGCTTTGGCGGCGGCATTGCTGGTGGAAGAACACTGAAGATGATCCAGACTGGCGGCGCAGCGGGGACTTTCATCAAACCTGATGAGATTTCCTTTCCTCTCGACTTTGACAGTATGCGTAACCACAACGTTTCGCTCGGTTCGGGCGTTATTCTGGCAATCGATGACACACATTGTGCAGTTGATATCGGATTGAACCTGATGGAGTTTTTCGCTCACGAATCCTGCGGTAAGTGCACGCCCTGCCGTGAGGGCACGAGAATGATAATCCACCTGCTCGGGCAGATCAGCAAAGGAAAAGGAACACCGGATATGATCGACCACTTGTACAACATATCTTCGACGATGGAAGACGCTTCTTTCTGTGGCCTGGGGCAGTCGGTTTGCGTTCCACTAGGGTCTCTTCTGGACCGTTTCAGAAGTGAGATAGAAGACCATATAGGAGCTGAAGCTTGTCCGTTGGAAGTCTGCAAGTTTGAAAAGCCTGCGAAGCAGAAGGCCAGAAGATGGTAATCTGAGGAAGGCTTCCGGAGTCTTCTTTCTGATATAATTGATGAGATATTATGAAAGCTAACGGAAAAATTGACCTTGCGGTCTTTGCTGCACTGGTTGTAGCGATCGCTCTTATTTCAGTTACTCTTTTTTTGTCGTCGAGGGTTATTGAGCCTAAATTGGACCCGTGTGTTATTGTGATGTACAATGCCGGTCTCGGAGCAGACTGTGAGAAATTCCTTGCCGACCCGGCATATACGTACGTAGATGCAGTAATAAGGGCTTACGACTATTTTTCCGGCAACAGCGATACGATCCCCGGTGTGAACCTCTCCGTTAGAATGCATAATATTGACGATTCGCTTCTCTTCGAGCGCAACAGTTCAGTGGAGAAATACTCTCAGCGACATATCTTCAATCCCATGCGGTCTCTCGAGTCAAAGATAAAGGAAATCGTGGTGAATTCGACGTCCCTCGCAAACAAGAGCAGACAGACCAGAGAGGCGATTGCAAAGGAAATCTACTGGGCGATTATGGACTTTTCCCGAGCCAGGGTCAACATAAAGGTTGCAGGCAACATCATAGAACTAGATTTTTCGAAGGTCGATCCGAAGCTTGTTGCTGCGGTGATTGTTGTTGAATCTGCGCTAAACCCCTATGCACTCAGAGAAGAACGCAGCATGGTGCCGAGTTTTTCTGACGTAATATACTCCAGGGGGTTGATGCAGATATACGAACTCACTCTCTGGTCTCTCAACACGTGGCTTAGGGAGTCGGGGATAAACATACAGCCTACCGAACTGTGGTCGATAAGGAACAACGTATTCCTTGGAATGTTGTACCTTGCCTATGCTACGCACATCGTTGAGGGGAGATGAGTCTTAATATCCTGGCACGAGACTCAGATAGTCTACGAGGTCTTTCCCGACAGATACTCCATCGGTAATGCTCAGTCTGTGGAAGAAAAAGAGGAGAAAGGCCTCTATTCGCTCCCTCTTCAGAAAATTCGCTCCTGGGAAGAGTCTCCATCAAGAAGCGAAGGAGCGACTCATCAGTACCACTTCTGGGGCGGTGATCTGAAAGGTGTCACCGGAAGCCTCGAATACCTTTCTGAGCTCGGCGTAAACACACTCTATCTGACCCCCGTATTTTGGGGCTATTCGAACCATAAGTACGACTGCATTGACTATTTCACGATCGATCCCTCTTTTGGCAACCTGGAGTCCTTCAGGGAAC
>PWXG01000018.1 GCA_003561215.1 Thermotogales bacterium | reverse complement strand
TGGATGGTAGACTCTTTGTTCAGTTCATTGCCTTGATCCTGATGAGTGCTTTGAGAAAGAAGATGAGAGATACGAAACTCATAGAGAAATACACCGTCCGAGAACTCCTTCTCGAGATGGAAACGCTAACACAGGTACGATATTCAGGTAAGTACGGTCATATCCTTACCGAGATTACCAAACCACAACGTGAAATACTCCAGAGTCTGAAGATTCAAGCAAAGACATAGGTATAATTTGCCGGGAAATTAGGATAAGCCCAGGTCCTGCGTCGCTTGACAGGCTCAGATCCGATACAGCTGAGTCTTGAGGATTTCTGAAATGCTGAAGAGAGAAGTTTCACGGATATTTCACAATCTAAGATGTACGATTCTAGTGAATTGATACAGGAGGTATTTGAGGAGCCCGTTCCGAACAGGGGCAATACTCCAGTTAACTATGTAATGACAGAAGTTGCTGGCCGAGACGTGAGAGAAATGAATATCCCGGGAGTTTTTGACAGAATACCAATGGACAGGCTATACGAAGCACTACCTGATGAAGTGAAAGAAAGGATTCAGGAAACTTTGAAAGAGAACCTTGGAAGAATACAACGACGAGTTGCTCACATTGGTCAGCGAGAGATTCCCAGCTTTGAAGAAATCTGTCTCACATTCCTAATTGAGGTCAACGCAGAAGTAATACGAAGAATTGCCGAAGAGTAGAAGAGCAAAGGATTTCTGCTAGCTGCAAGCAGGGAGGCATTGAAAGCCTCCCTTTTTCATTGTTCTGATGCTAGTATCAGTATTTGTACTGAAGATTACGGTAGTATTATGTTTAACAACTCCTCAATGATAACTACTCTGAGAAATAATACCTTTTTTGCAGGGGGTGTTGAGAATGCTTCTTGGAGTAACGAAGCAAGTGCTACACTCCTGACAACGAGGAGGGATATTATGAAAAAAAGATTGTTGCTAGGTCTGATAATTGCATCTATGGTGTTCTTCACGGGATGTCTCCCGATCGGTCTAATGCTTCCTCCTACTTTCTTGCCTGCAGGAGGCTTTGATATTGGGGTGGGTGCGGAAGTAGTCATTGGCGAAGGATTCTTCCCGTGGGTGTTTGAAGCCCAACCCAGGTACGCGTTCACAGACAGCGTAGAGGGGAGTATGCGTGTCGGAATCTCGCCGTTCTTCGTAGAAGGGGTGTTCCCCCTGTATCTTGAAGCCGGTGGAAGACTCAGGCTGACCAGCTCTCCTGTGATCTCTGTATACGGAGGGGGCGGTTTCCTCACCTTTCTGGGTGGTGACGGGAATGGTGCTTTCTTGCCTATTTTCCGCATATCCCCGACCATCGGATTCAGACTGGGTGGTGAGACTTTTGCGTTCCTGAGAGGTCAGGCACTCTATGCGGAGAACTTCCTGTTTGTGATCGGTGGCGGTCTTTCGGGGAAGCACTGGATTCTTGAAGGAAGCGTCCCGCTCCCGTTTCCAGACGAAGGTTTCGGGTTCTTTTTAACTGCTGGAGCCAGGTTCTAGCACTCAAAGATTGTCTGATTACAGGTTGATTGTAAATTCCGAACCCTTACCGGGCTCACTGGTAAGGGTTATTTCTGCTCCGATGACCTGGGCAAGTTCTCCAACTATTGACAGACCGAGCCCGGACCCTCTTTGAGCCAGGTTTGTCGGCGCTGCTTCAAAGAATCTCTCGAAGACCCTCTGGTGATTTTCACAGTTAATAACTGTTCCTGAAGAGTCTTAGCAATCATTGTAGGAAGATCCGTTTTATCTGCTACAATGAGTGTTTAACGTGCTTAAGCCTTTAGGTGTTACTCTTAAGATTCGGTGTTCAGATCGAGCAGAAACTAGCTGCATATTCGCGTTCACGCCAGCCACGTTTTGAGTAGAACCCTCTCTTGTAAGACTCCCTAACACGAGAATTGATCAGGTGCATTCTCTTGCATTTGCGCGTTCTTGCAGCTTCGACTGCAGCTTCAAGAAGCGCTGAACCGACCCCTTTATCAGCAAAAGAGTTATGAACAAAGAGTTCGGAGACGTATGCTTCTTCTCCTTCAAGAAGAAAGTAGGGAATAAAGTGTAACGAAACAAACCCGAAAGGCTGCTGGTCTACTCTTGCTACAAGGAGCAGAGAGTTCCACTCGCGAATAAGGCGCTTCAACACCTGCAAACATGGTTGATTCAGCTTCTGGGTCGATGTGCTCGAAGAAACCAGTGCTTTTGAGAATCTCCCAAAGACCTTTCAGATCAGTAACTCTTGCTTGATCGATCTCAACGTTGTTCAGTTTGCTCACCAGCCTATACCAAAGTCATGCTTCAACTGCGGAAATCAGTGAAATGACGGGAACCGGGACGTAATCGCCGTACTTGCAGTAGAAGACCTCAGACACACCCAGTTTTTTCAGAAGCCTCAAAGCCTCATCTATTCCTTCACCAACAACATCCTTGCTGTGAGCATCTGATCCTACAGTAATGTACTTCCCTCCCAGTTCAATGAACCTCTCAATGATCCATGCCTGGGGATTTTGCTCAAAGAAAGGATGACGCCAACCAGAAGTATTAACTTCGATACCCATATCGACCTTCGCAATCTTAATCAGAACCTCGTCAAGAAGAGCTGACTGGTAAAGGGGCTCATGACCTTCGACATACCTTCTAAGGAAGTCAAGATGTCCAAAAAAACCTGGGTAAGGCATTGGACGCAAAGCATTCACGCATTCTCTCAGATAGGAAGTCCACGGATCAGGAAGCCTCTCCATTCGATAGGACTCTGGGACCTCATGAACAGAATAGATCATGTAGTCAAAGTCATGTTCTGGAATTTCATCTACTGTTGACTGTATTCCTAGTTCTAGACCAACAAGAAGTTCAAATTCGTAGTGCCTGCGAGCATCCTTTATTGAGTTAACGTACTCATTAAAAGACGAGATATACGCCATATCTGGCATCTTCGATTGAGGGTCATGATGATCAGAGATGCCTACAATTCGCAATCCGCTTTCATTGGCTGCTTTGAGAACCTCGCCGAGGCTGTGTGAAGCATCAGGAGAAAACGTAGTATGAATGTGTAAATCAATCAAGATATCACCCCCTGCAATTATAACCGTAGTCGCTTCGCAATGCCAGCTCCGCCAGAGATCGGCTGTGGAAAACAGAAAAGAATCAGCTTGCGGCATGCAGCTGGTGGTACTCGAGAAAGCTCTTGGAACTAAGCTTCCATAGTCTGTTGTGGGGGCAGAACATTGTTCTGCCCTTCTCTTGATCACATTGACAGGATAGTTCTGGCTTCGCGAGATTACAACACGAACACTGCAGACCAAGGGCTGTACATTGTTCAGGATCTACGCTAAGCTGGGAAAAGATTTTCTGGCTTAGGAAATAGATACACGGTATAAAGCAGAGGTTTGTACGCACATCGAACGACACAATGTCAGCTCTTCCGCATGTTCGGGTTTACTAGATCCTCTACCAGCACCCGGAACGCCTAAGTCTTCGACCTGAGAAAATGTCGTTCAATACACAAAGCTCTTTTCACTGGCAGGTTCCAGGGATTAACTAAGGAATACGGACATATATGGTTCCGTCAATCGAGAGTGTCCCGGTTGCGTGAACAGTTTCTCCATCAAACTCTGCGCCGAAATTGTGCCTGAGTGTGAAATAGAACTCGCGCGACTCATCGCCAGACTTAAAAAACTCAAGAAGATGAGCTGCTCCTCCAGACTCGCTACTGTCGATGGTGTACTGAAGATCTCCTTCGACCTCAATGTCAACTAGCACGTCTGCTGCATCAGCACTGTAGCCCTCGGGAGTAATAAACAGCTTCAACCGGAACGGAAAAAGATGGTCTGGATCTGGATCGTCCGAAAAAGCTATCTGTACATCTAGCACTACTCTAACAACTCGCTCTGTAAGCCATTGAGCGTCTTCCTCATCTGCAATTGGGTTCTCTAGTTCAGATGAAAAACGGATCTCCTCAGTTTCATCCTCAGACAAGGGGCGGATCTCAAAATGCTCTTCTCCACCAATAACAAACTCAAACTCCGGGATGACGCCTTCAGGGATTGTTATCGGAACTGTGCATGAAAAGGCTGCGAATAGCATTGCAACAATTAACGCTGTAAAAAGACCTTTCATAGAACAACCTCCCGTTTCAATGATTTGATTCAATTATAACTCAGTTTTGATAACAGTCATAAGATGATCAAGAAAACATAAAGCAAACTATTTAGAAAGTCTAAGGCTTTTCTAAGCTTCTTCACAGGCTTTTCTAAGCTTCCAAGACTATGATCTAAGTAACATCACAGGAGGTGAGATTATGAAAAAGGTATTGCTTGTAAGCGTTCTAATTGGTCTTGTTGCAGTAGGGAGCATCTTTGCGTATGGGCGTTTCGGTAGACAAGAGGCCTTCAGACCCTTTGACGCAGAGGGTCGAACCGCAGTAATGAGCAGGATTATGGCTCGAGATGGAGACTGTGACGGAACCGGAATCTGTGTTGATCCTGAAGCAGCTGCAGAACGGCAGGTACTTAGAGAAGAGAGACAGGCAACAAGAGATTGTGACGTTTTCGGTGAAGGCCGAATCGGTGAGATGAAAAGGATGCGCGGAAGGGAATTCAAGGCACAATAACTGCAAATCTTCCGTTGAACTTGCGTTAGAGTTTGCAGTGTCTTCAATTAGCTAGCGCTTTCTGGTAGTATGATACCGGCAAGGCGGGTGAGGAAACTCACCCGTTTTTTCACTAGACACTTTAATTTATCGCACTATATCAAGGAGGGACTCTGTGACCAAGAAGATAATCCTCGTGCTAATTGTCGTATCGTTGTTGGTGGCTGCAACAGCTATCTCCCAGCCAGCTAAAGCGGATTCTGAAGGGCCACTTCAAGCAAGGGCAGCCTCTGAAAGGATCGTAACAAAGATTGCCGTTGTACTTGTGTTTTGTGCAGTCACCATAACGGTGATCCTAACAAAACGTGTCAAATACAGAAAATGGATAAATCTGGCATCAGTGATTGTTCTTGGATTTGTACTTGGCAGCGTGTTGTCACCATCAAACGCGGTACAAAATGCTTTGATATTGTTTAACGTTGCCTTCCTGGTTCTCTTTTTGATACCGCTCATCCTAACGCTATTCTTCGGACGTGCATACTGCGGCTATATCTGTCCTGTTGGATCATTGCAGGAATTGGTGAGTTTCAGGAAGACGAGAAGGAGAGTTTCAGAGAAACTGGACAGGATCTTGAAGTTTGTGAAGTACGGACTACTGTTGTTTGTTGGGGTTCTAACAATCATTAGAGGCCAACCAGCGGGCAACATGTCAATGATCACGCCTCTCTTCACTTTCACAGGAGTTGCGGCAGCCTTCATCGCTTCGATAGGGTTACTCGCGGTGTCGGCATTCTACTACCGACCCTACTGCAGGTATATCTGTCCCTACGGTGCTGTGATGGCCCTTGTTACGAAGCTGAGCATTGTAAGGGTCAGAGTTGATGATAGTTGCATCGACTGCAAACTTTGCGACAAAGAATGCGGGATGGTGGCGATCAAAAGCGGACACGCTGATCAAGATTGTATAATATGCGGCGATTGCATTGAGATTTGTCCGAAAGACAGCCTTGATATGAGACGATAACGCCAGTCATATACTGCAAAAACAGGTTACACCTTTGTCCTACTGGAGTGATGGGAGACGAAGTTTCTCTTCACGCAAGTGAGCCAGATGGTATCGAAGAATGTATGTAGCAGGGCCTGCTTCAATGGGTGAAAGCTCATGGGCAGAAGCTTACCACCTAAGAAAGAGAAATGAGGGCAAGACCAACGGCCATGCCCTCAGAGCATTGAAAACATACTCCTCGAGATAAGCACTGCCATGCTAAACAAGCTCGAGGAATACGATGAAGCTTATCTCCTCAATGCAAAAGGAATCAAAACTCAACTCAATAATACAACGAACTCACAGTCGTAATCAAACCCTGGAGATTCCCAACATGTTAATCCATCTTTAGCTGCTACTAAGAATGTGGTTGGTGTCTTGACTGTCCCTAGTTGTTGAAAATCACCTTATGCACACGGTAATGCACTACCCTTCTTTTGATCAAATCGAAAGGAAGCTTCCGGTTTCACAAAATCACATTGACAGTATAGTTCTGGTTTCACAAGACCACAACGCGAACATCGCCAAACCAAGGGCAGAACAGTGTTCTGCCCCTAAGATAGCAGACGATGGAAGCCTTGTTGTAAGGGCTTTCTCGAGTATAGCGAGCTACATGCTGCAAACCGTTCTTCTCATCTGTTCCGGCTTTTACTGGCAGATATTACGGCTCTTCCAGCAACCAGG
>PWXG01000092.1 GCA_003561215.1 Thermotogales bacterium | reverse complement strand
CCTTCAGCAATGAACAGAAAACCCTGGCAATTTATTGTCATCACTGATGAGGAACGACTAACATCAATACGAAGAAGCCTCTTGTTCGGTCGTTTCAAGGCTCCGATGGCGATTGCCGTATGTGGGAGCACTCACGGGCTGCTGCCAAGTAGAGTCAAAGAGTTCTGGATTCAAGACTGCAGTGCAGCTACCGAGAATATCCTCATTGCGGCAGCAAACATAGGACTTGGAGCTGTTTGGCTAGGCGTTCACCCATTCAAGGCAGCAACCCTGCGTATCAGCAGAATCCTTGAACTCGACAAGAATACGATGCCATTGTGCATAATCTACGTGGGTTATCCTGCAGAGGAAAAAGAACCTCGCACACAGTACGACGAGAGCAAGGTTCACTGGAACAAACTCGGAGGGAAACGCACACAGTCAGAGACTGAGTAGCGCTACTGCAGGAGTCTGCCGGAGTTTGCCACAAAACTAGCATGTCCTTCGCAAGATAGTAGCTTTCTTAGCGGCACCCGACGAATAAAGGTTTTTCGTTCCGCCGGCCCTTGAAGCGATCTGTATCGCCAGTTCAGAATTGACAATGAACGCACCACCAAGAGAGTGCACTTTCTTTGGAAAGAAATCAAGCTTCATAGGAGTTGAAGGACCCATTATGATTACTCTTTCGGTATTACAGTACTCAAGAATTGCATCTATGGTCCTGTTCATTATAGACGTTGCTGTAACTACAACACAGCTGCATTCTGGAAGCCTGAAAGGAATCGCCCAGTCGGGAGAATAGCCTTCTCCGAGATGACGTTCAAATATCCGTACCTCTCTGACCTTGCCTTGCAGGCTGGAAGTGAGGGGACGAAAATCTCCGACGAAACCGACGATGTCGTCTCTTCCGATCATAAGCGATTCAAAAGGATCTGTCTCAGCAAAATCTGACTCTTGAAGAGTCCCGTTAATAACCGCATTGCTTGCTGCAAGCAACAAGCTGGAAGTTACAGGATGAAAGGGATCGGTATCGCGGATGAACGTGAGTAAAGGAACAGGCGTTTCGATGAGAGATTTGAAGATCGAGCATCCTTGTGGGAGTTCTTCTCTGAACAGGTGTGCCACACCACATGAGCCATCATCCAGCCTTACTGCGGTCATGCCGGTCCCAACAACATAGTCTTCAACAAGAATGTTGAGCGCCGAGGCACTCGCGAATTGCAGCACTCTAGAGAAGATATCATTCATACATGACACCTCTTTCCTTCAGTGATTCACTGTAAATAAACCTGAGACTGCGCTTATAGAATATCAGAAGAGGCACGATTCCGATAATCGATGCAGCAGCAAAAAGGTTCCATCTCGAGTAATAACTCCCTATCTCCCCCACATATGAGAATATCTTCAGTGAATAAGGCATAAGTTCGATTCTGTCGATGAAGAGCAACGGAGCTGTGAAAGCTCCCCAAGCACTGACAAATACGTAGGTGGCTATTCCCCCGATAATCGGAAGAGACAGCGGCAACGCTACTTTGAAGAAGTAGCTTGTCTCGCTTGACCCCTCAAGAAGAAAGAGTTCGCGAAATTCGCGCGGAAGTCCCCTGAAAAAGGCGATGAGCGATATTGCACTTAGGGGTATACATTGCGTTGCTACGACCAGGGCCACACCAATGAAAGAGTTCAGCAACCGGATATGGTCAAATACCATGTAGAGGGGCAACAAAGTGTGCATGCCAGCAAAACTAGTACCAAAAAGTGCAACTGAGAGCAACACGGTGGTAATACGACGCTGCCTGAAAGCGTGCGAATATGCAAAAGGAAATACGCAGAGCGCGACAAGTCCTATTGCAAGAAGGGCTATCCAGATGCTGTTGAGCATGTTCAGCCAGAGTGAGTCTCTTATGAGCACGTGTCTGAAACTCGAGAGACCCAGCCCCTTGAACCTTGGCAGCACATCGCTGATCGGGGAAAACGATAGCAGCAAGACGTATGAGAAAATCACTACTGTCGGTAGAAGCGCGAGAAAGGTTAGCAGCCTCTTGGTTAGGCTCCCGATAGAGATGTTCGGTATTCTCAGACTATACCTCATCGATAGAAGAACAGCCGGCACGGCCAGGAGTGATGCTGCAGGCAATCCCTCGAGACCTCTACTTGCAAAGGCAGCAACAGCATAGAGTAAGTCCGCCAGTAGAATGCATCCAACGATTGGTCTGAAATGCTCACGTTCTCTCAGGAGAAGCAGAGGGACCAGGTAAAGGAAAGACATGACCAGACCGGCCAGGTAATTGCCTGAGAAGACTCCCAGGAGCAGGTGGACGACAGATGCGAGTGTTAGGAGTCTCACATGGCGCTTCGGCGCGTCCAATCTAGAGAACAACGCTGCAACAAGCCAGCCGAATACTAGCGTCCCGACTATCACAGAATAGGACGCCAGAATCCCATAGTTGTCAGTTACGGAGAATTTCCTGAAGAGCAGTATGCTCATAAACGTGGTAGAACCCACGATAGTATCAGGTGTGAACCCGCCCGGGATCAGTGGACCACTTCCGCTCATCAGGAAAGGCACCGAGAACTCCTTTAGCGAGCGCGCGAGTTGGAAGAAAGCGTAAGGAACAAGGATACTGCGAACCTGTCCAAAGAGCACGGCTGCAGCGTTCAGGTCGTTTATACCATCTATCCTCATGTTGTCGTCAAGATCAGATGATACTCTCTGCAGCATTCCAACGATGATGATCGTGCTCAATGGTACTGAAAGCCAAACAGCTACAAAGAGTGTGACAAAAAAGGCGGCAAGAGGTTGGGTAGTGATGTCGATTCCTGTACCAAAAATGCTCGACAGGACGGAGTGTCCCGCGTAGCCCTGAACCAGGGCTCTCCATGCAGATACGGAGATGTATGCGGGAAAGAACCATCCGATTCCCAGAAGGAGCATCACTCTTTGTGATGCTCTCCCGGAATGCCGGAGACGAACGGCAAGGAGGAAGGATATAAGTATTTCTGCGGAAGATTTCATGAGCGACCATAAGACTGTCAGGTTAAGGGAAAGAACCAGACCCTCATCCCTGAAGACACGCAAGAAGTTGTTGAATGCGACAAATACCGGCGAAGGATCATATGCACTGTATCTGAAGAATGAGATGATGAGTGCCCATACTAGCGGAAACAGAGTTGTTACAGCTACCAGGAGAGCCATCGGTAAGAAGAGAATCCTGTCCTTCTTACCATGGATCAAATTCAGTACCTCCTTCAGGAAGCCGTCTAGCGGCTATCACCAGTTTGATTCTGCAAAAGCCTGAGCACTCTTGAGGGCGTCATCTATGCTCATTGCCTGAACATAGACAACTTGTAGAACCGTTCTCATGGCCTCTCCGTATATCTGCTGAAAACGCATGTCACTAGGCATTCTCACGACATTCTCCATGACTCTCTCAAGATCTACCAGTTCTACCGGCAGTTCTTGAACCCACAGAGGAATCTTGTAGTTGGAAGTGGCAAAATCCATACTCTCTTCAAACAGGAAAGACAAGAAAAGGCGCACAGGCTCCAGTGATTTCTCGTCGAAGATGACAAAGCCCTTCGAGTCAATTACCGAAGGTATGGACTTGTCACCGACTCGAGGGAAGGGGAGTATCTGAAAATCTATCCCTGCACGCTCAAACTCTGGGGCCAGAAAACTCCCCTGAAGCATGAAGATAAGCTTGCCAGCGAGGAACCTTGAGACCATCGCCTGCCTTTCCAGGCGAAGCACCGTCCCTGAAGCAAAGAGCTCGCGGACTTCGCTCACTGCACTTGCATATGTGTCTGAAGAAAACGCCGGCATTCCACGTGAGTCAGTAACCTCTCCATAACCCGCCAGGAAGGAGAAGAACACATACGGTGACATGAAGTCCCAGGCTACAGAAATCACGTCCTTGTCATCTTTCACTCGTGGCAGTTTCTTCAAGTCTTCGATCGTATAACCTGACATGAGTTGAGAAGGGGCATCGGGTTTAACTAAGGAGCGGTTCAGAAAACCTACCTGAAGATCGGCATAGAAAGGAACCGCAAGATACTTCCCATTGGATGAAAATACGGAAAGCGCGTCTTCGCTGAAGTATCCAAGACTTGCAAGAAATTCAGGGTCGAGAGGAACTGCACGACCTGACGCGGCGATGATTCCCGTACTGACGTCCTGCACCAGGCAAATATCGGGTAAGTGACCAGTTCTCAGCGAGAGTTGGAGCTTTGTATCGATTCGCGGAACATACAGCACTTCTACCTCGATACCTGTAAGACGCTCAAACTCTCTGGCCACCTTGTAGAAGAATTCCTCGCCTTCCCAGCTGACCCAGACTGTTAGAGCCGAAAACAAGACAGCCGGGAAGACTACGGATAATATTGCGGCGACAATACCCCTCAATTTTCAGACCTCACGACTAAGCACTTCGAAAAGAAGCTTCTCTGACTTGAAAGGGGCTTCTCTAAGTCTGATTCCTGTTGCATCGTAGATAGCGTTTGCAATCGCGGGTATCGGGGTGTCAATACCGATCTCTGCTATGCTTTTTGCTCCGTAAGGTCCTGTAGGCTCATAGCTTTCCGCGAGTTCGCATATCAATTCGCCGTAATCAAGTCTTGAAGGAACCTTGTAGGTGAAGAAGTCAGTGGTCAGCATCCTGCCGGTCGGCGAATAGATGACGTTTTCGTAGAGTGCCCAACCTATTCCCTGCATCGTTCCACCTTCAAGTTGACCCAACGCTTGGACAGGGTTGATAGGTGTTCCACAGTCTGCTACAGAAACCAGCTTCTTCAGCTCAACCTTACCCGTTTCGAGATCAACTTCGACTTCTGCAAAAGTCGCCATGAAAGGTATCGGAGATTCATCCCCTACAAAGGAGCCTGTCGCACCGATCTGCTGCTGGTTGGACGTGTAGAAGAGCCTGGTGCATATATCTTCAAGGGTTATCGAATTGCCGCTGGCTTTGGAATACACTTCTCCCTGCTCCAGCACCATATCTTCGAGAGGGTCTTCCATTATTTTCGAGGCGGCATCGAAAATCTGGTCCCTGACTTTTTCTGCTGCAATCTTCACCGCATTGCCGGAAACGTAAGTTGTGCTCGAAGCGTAAGCACCGGTATCAAACGGAGTAAAATCGGTATCCGAAGAGTAAACGATGATCTTGTCAACTGGTACGTGAAGAGTTTCTGCAGCGATCTGGGCAAGAGCCGTATCGCTGCCTGTACCAATATCGGTGGCGCCGACAAGTAGATTGAAAGATCCGTCCTCGTTCATTTTGATCGTAGCAGCAGCCATATCGATCTTGGCTATTCCCGATCCCTGCATTGCAAGTGCACACCCAAGACCCCGCGCCTTCTTTCCTCTTGATGGTTTCTTCGATCGACTCTCCCAATCAATCAAATCTCTGCCACGGTCGATACACTCCTGGAGCTTGCAACTCCCTACAACCTGCTCGACACCTTCGCGCCCTTCGCCCATTAGTTTGAAGATGGGGGAACTTTCCCCTTCTCTGATAGAGTTTTGTGTTTTCAGGTAAAGAGGATCCATTCCCAGTTCTCTAGCCAGCTCGTCAATCGCGCAGTCCAGAGCGAAAAGGCCTTGAGGTGCCCCGTATCCCCTGAAAGCGCCTGCCGGTGGAAGATTTGTGTAAACGACATCACCTGCAAATCGTACTGCATCAACCTTGTTGTATAGCGGAAGCGTCTTTGAGCCAGAGACCATGAATGTAGTCAGGGCATGTTCGCCGTAAGCTCCTGTATTCGAAAGCCCCTGCATGGAGATTGCCTTGATCGAACCATCTTTGGAGGCGCCGACTGTCACATCGTATTTCATCTCATGACGAATGTTTGTCGCCATAGAGACTTCTTCTCGTGTGAAAACTAATCTGGCGGGTCTGCCTGTGGCAAGTGTAACGGCAGCAACATATTGCTCCGTGTGAAGGGCCTGCTTTCCACCAAAACCCCCTCCTATGCGTGGCTTTATGACTCTTATACTGGAGACCGGTTTTGAGAATATCCTTGCGAGTATTCTGCGCACGTGGAAGGGAACCTGAGTCGACGAGACGATAACAAGCCTGTTGTTTGGGTCCAGATAGGATCTTGAGACATGAGGCTCCAGCATCGCGTGCAGTTGTGTATTCGCATGGTATGTCCTAGAAACAACCATATCACACTCTTCGAGAACCCTCTCGATCTCGCCGATCTCCATCTCAAAACGGGCAGCGACATTTCTCTCCGCATCGAAAATACCCTGGGCTTCTGCTTCTGGATGTATCTTTGGTGCAGAAGGGTTCATTGCATCTTCTGCTGAAAGTACTGCTTCAAGCTGCTCATATTCCACCTTTATCGCTCTGACTGCGGCCAGCGCAGCCTTTTCTGTTT
>PWXG01000072.1 GCA_003561215.1 Thermotogales bacterium | reverse complement strand
GTCATTGTCAGGACAGTGTATAAAAGGAGAAAGGTGACATTCTTTCGCAAAGCTGCCTCCCGCTAGTTTGATTTGCTAACTATATTATATTATCACAGGACATTTTGACGATCAGAGAACCGCTTACCAAGGAAGCCATGTGGCGAAGTTTTGGCTAAAGGGCTATTATAGAGAAGACACCTTACAGAGAGGCAAATAACGACAATCTTCACAGAAAGTTGGGTGATTATATGAAGAAGGATCCCTTTCACATCGAAACCTTGGCTATACATGCAGCAGAGCAACCGGAACAGAATCAGTCGCTGAATCCCCCGATATACATGACATCAACATTCACTTTCAAGGACCTGGAACAGGCAGATGACACCTTCTCTTTCAAGAGAAAGGCCTATGTATACACTAGAGGAGGCAACCCGACCGTCAATCTTTTCGAGAAACGCCTTGCCGCGCTGGAGGGCGGGGAAGACTCCGTGGCATTTTCATCTGGAATGGCGGCAATTGCATCGGTACTGATGTCACTTGCTAAGAGCGGTGATGAGATCGTTGCACATAGAAACCTTTACGGATCTACGTTCGGATTGACTTCGCGACTTCTTCCTTCTTTCAACCTTCCCACCAGGTACATAGACATGACGGACATGGAAGAGGTGAAGAAATGTGTCACCCATAAGACTAAGGTCTTTTTTCTTGAAACACCTACGAATCCTTCAATGGAGATCATTGATATACAGGCAGTTGCAGAGATATCCAGAAAACATAAGATCAAGCTTGTCGTGGACAATACGTTTGCCTCACCCTGCTTTCAGAGACCCCTTGAACTCGGGGCGGATATCGTCATCCACAGTGCGACGAAATACCTTTCGGGACATGGAGACACGCTGGGCGGAATTGCCACGTCAAGAGAAGAAGACCATATTTCGAAACTGAAGTTCGATTATATGTGTGAACTCGGAGGTGTGATGAGCCCCTTCAATGCATGGTTGATACTGCGCGGAATGAAGACCCTCCCCCTCAGAATGAGAAAACACGAGAGCAATGCCTCCACCATAGCCAGATTTCTTTACAACCATCCGAAAGTCAAGAACGTTATCTATCCAGGATTGGAAGAGCATCCAGGGTATGTGACAGCAGTCAAGCAGATGAAAGGGTTTGGCGGAATAGTCAGTTTTGAGCTTGATGGGGGTTTGGAAGCGGCCAGAGCATTCGTCGAGAAGGTTAAGTTGCTGAAGCTCGCCGTGAGTCTTGGTGATACGGAATCGCTCGTTGAGATACCCGCGCTGATGACCCACAGGGATTACCCGGAGGAAGAGCTCGAGAAATTCGGATTCTCAAGAGCAACGGTAAGGATCTCCGCTGGATTGGAACACGCCGATGATCTTCTTTCAGACATAGAACAGGCAATGTAGAAGGAGCAGCAATGAAAGCACTCGTTTACGACGGAACTCTCAGTTTGAAGGAACTGGACGTACCCGTTCCAAAGAAAGACGAAGCACTCATAAGAGTCGAGCTCGCGGGAATATGCAATACGGATCTGGAAGTTGCGAGAGGTTACCTTGGCTTTTCAGGAGTACTGGGTCATGAATTCGTCGGAGTCGTAGAGGCTTGCGACGACAGATCGATTGTTGGCAAGAGGGTCGTGGGGGAGATAAACATTCCCTGCGGTGCTTGTGAATACTGTTCTGCGGGACTTCAGAAACATTGCAGGAATATCAGCATTCTCGGTATCAGCAAATGGAATGGAGCTTTTGCCGAATACGTTGTGCTCCCGATCAACAATCTTCACATCGTTCCCGAAGCAGTCCCTGGTGAGAAGGCTGTATTTGTTGAGCCACTTGCAGCTGCGCTTCACGTCTTCGAATCCGTTTGGGTTAAGCCATCATCAAAGCTTATGATTATCGGTGACGGCAAGCTCGGTCTTCTGATATCGATGGTTGCTAGTTCCCTGGGCATTTCACACACACTTGTCGGCAAGCACCCTGAAAGGTTTGCCTTGGTAGAAAATAGACTGACCAGGACAGTGTATAACGATGAATCACTGAGGCTTCTTCAGAGTCACGACATAATTGTGGAGGCAACAGGAAACGAACACGGGATGAAGCTTGCACTTAACGCTGTCAAACCCACAGGAATAATCGTTCTGAAAAGCACATATGCACACACACCGTCCGTAGATCTCTCGGTGGTTGCAGTAAACGAACTCCGAATTGTCGGCTCCAGATGCGGCCCCTTTCGGGAAGCGATAGAGTTCCTTGAACAGGGCAGAGTCGACCCGATGAGATTGATAGAATGCGTGTTTGATTTCGATCAAGCTGTTGATGCAGCAAGATTCGCACAAAGTCGTCTTAAAGTGCTGCTGAGGATGTGGTGCACATGAGATACGAAATTGTCTATCTTGACCTGGACCATACGCTCCTGGACTTCGAGTTTGCAGAAGAGAATGCGTTGAAACTGCTCTTCAGGGAGAAGAACAGAGTGCTCACTGATGAGGAGTGCGCTCTTTACAGCAGCATAAGCCGGAAATGGTGGAGTCTACTGGATAGCGGTGGATGTACGAAAGAAGAAGTCGTTGTGGAGAGATTCAAAGAGTACTTCGATGAGCTGAGTGTAAAGGAAGATCCTGTAGCAGCGTCTGAAAGGTACCTGGAGCACCTGGCTAACCAGGGGCTTGCCATCGACGGCGCACTGGAGTTTCTCCAGGAAGTGAAGAAACTCGGGCAGAGGATGGCGGCAATAACAAACGGAGTCGAATTCGTCCAGCACAGAAGAATCGAGGTTTCCGGTCTAGACAGGTTCCTGGATTTCGTAGTCACGTCGGAGCAGGCAGAATCTACAAAGCCCGATCCGGGGATCTTTCATTACGCCGTAAAGCTCTCAGGCATAAGTATAGAGAAATCGGTTTACGTGGGAGACAGTCCCGAAACAGACTGGGCAGGTGCGAGGAACGCAGGAATGGATTTCATCCTGATTGACCTGTTCAACAGAACAGCACAATTAGAAGACCTGCAGATTGCAAGAAGCTACAAGCAACTTCTGACTCTGCTTCAGTGAAGTGTTCTCGAATCCTTCACCTTTTCGTTCAGCTGGGTCTCTTCTACCGGAGAGGCATCACCCTGGCTGTCAATGACAAAGTCAGGAGAGACAAGGACACCCCTGATCGATGTATTATCCTGAATACTAGTGTAATCGAGAACAACAGCTCGATCGACTTCGCAGTCGTCTCCTATGACGGAGTTCGCACCCAGTATTGAAGGACCTTTCACGAGGGTATTGGCCCCAACCCTGCAAGCTCCACCTATGTAAACCGGTGGCTCCAACCTGGCAGAAGCATCCACTGAAGCTCCGGCACCGACGAAAATGCCTTCTCTCAGTTTTTTGCCGCCGGGAATGAAGCCTGGTATTCCACCGGTGAGTGCAAGCTTGAGTATTCTGAGATAGTCAGTGGTTCTTCCGATATCGAACCATGAGATTTCCGCATCGACAGCCCTGACTTCTTCTTCTCGGGCAACAAGATCGGGTATTAGCTGGCTGCCAATGTCGTAAAAGGATTTGGATGGCACGTAATTCAGTACATCGGGCTCAAAGATGTAGATTCCCGTGTTGACCAGAGTCGATTTTGCTTCCTCTTTCGAGGGTTTTTCCTGAAAGCTGACAACCCTGTTGTCGTCTTCGCAGACGATCACACCGTAGTTGGAAACCTGTTCGGAGGAGACATGTTTTGCAGCGATGGTTGCGATTGCACCGCTCTTCTTGTGTTTGTCACAGATACTTGAAAGATCAAGATCAACGACGGCATCTCCACACAGGACCACGAAAGTCTCATCGAAGAAACCGGAGAAATCCTGTATCTTCTTCATCCCTCCTGCGGAACCGATCGGTTCGGTAACGAGCTCGTCGTTGTAGAAATAACCTTCGAATGAGTAGCCGATATTCAGACCATATCTGGAGCCATCCTTCAGGTATTCCTGGATTTTCCAGCCAAGATGGGAAACATTGATCATAACCTGTTCTACGCCGTGCTTTCCCAGCAACTCCACAAGAAAATCGATCACCGGCTTGTCCACGATGGGAAGCATCGGCTTGGGTATGATCCCGGTGAGGGGTCTGACCCTTGTGCCCGCACCAGCCGCAAGAATTATCGCCTTCACTTGTCTTCCTTCTCCCCTTTCTTCTTCCTGGTAATCTGAGACGCCATCATGACAGCACCCGCGACCACGAGTATCAACCCGATGACGAAGGAACCCCCGAGCTCAGTGAACGAAGAGATGGCAAAAACGACAGAAATCAGCGTAAGAATACCAACAGGGATCAGCAGGCCGGATTCCCTTTTCTCGGAGAAGAGATATAGCTGGAATAAACCCACTGCGGGAGCAAGAATGAACAGGCTCCATCCACCTGCATTGATGAATCCTTTGAAAAAAACATCAAGGGTCAACGTGAGTGCGACCGTAAGCAGGATACCTCCAGGAACGAGCAGACCTTCATGTCCCTTCTTGAAGCCTCCGAATTGCATCAGCAATCCCGGAATCCATAGAAACAGCACCCAGAAATTGTCCATAACCGGCTCAACAAAGATCACCATGAGCCCAAGCACAACAAAAACGATCCCCAGCAGCACTCTGCCGGCAAGTTCCCTACCCTTCTCAGCCATTGACGCACCCCCTGTCAGGTAATACACTGTGATTATAACAGCACCGTCCATTTACAGAACATCGGACGATCAGTCAGTGTCTAATACCTGTTCATTTTACTCTCAGAAGGAGGTTTTTGCTGTGGTTCCAAAAGTCTTTCTCTTGACGGTGCTATTGTCATTGGTCTCACTGTTATGTATTGCCCAGGGTACTGCCGGATCTTCTTTCAATGTGATGATCCTTCCTGTCAGCGACATGATCCCGGACACTCTTTTTGAATCGCTCGGGACCAGGACAGCCCAGTTCCATTACTTCAAGCTGAACGATGACAGGACTCATTCCACGACACTGATAATCAAGGGATGGCTCTTCGCTCCGGATGAAAGCATGCATGAGAAGATCGACAAAGTCTTCGTATCCGGTGACAACTACGATCTTCGCTACGATGTTAAGCTGGAAAGAGACGGAGCCTATTTCAGGCTTGAGCCTCACCTGTTTGTGCTTCCACCGGATGTTTCCGAGATGTCCCTTTTTGGCCTTCAACTTGTGCTGAGTGAGGAGGAGATAGTAATGGACTTTGAAGTCATAGTGCCAGGACGAATGCCCAGAAGGTTTACCGAGGGACTGGACATCTTCCGAATAGATGAAGATGACCTGCTTCAGGAAAGACGGTTCGTAGCTGGCGAGAGTGCCCTCATAGGCATATTTGGGGGTGAAAGACCGACAGGTGGATATTCCCTTAGAGTGGATTCGATAGTACGAGCAGGAGACGAGATACGAGTATCTGCCATTTTGAACGCGCCTTCAAGAGACGCCTTCGTAACACAGGCTTTCACTTACCCGGCAATAGTCATTGATCTGCCCCTCGATATAGAACGGGGCGATTACAGAATCGTGCTTGATCTGGCGACAGTCAGGGACGGAGAATTGATATCCAGGACTGCTCACTCTTCAGAAATCTCTGTCTCCGACCACCAGGAATAGTCTGTCAAGCTTTTCGCTTACTACTGATGCGAAAGGCTTCTCTTTCTTGTTGAGAGAGTGTAGCATTGTTCTATAAAGAAACAACGTATTCGCTCCAGCCGTGAGTTGGGAGTGAGTGCGTTGTTCTGTTCTTGATCCGCCAACGCTGAAAGGGGTGGTGAGGTGTACGAGAATCCTTCTGACGCCTATATGAGGATCTCCAGGATGATATCTGAGCTCCAGCATTACGCTTTCCTCCAAAAGACTCCACTTACAGGCTGGTCGTTTTCGAGGGTTGCGTCTGCCGTGTCTTCAGAGGACGGGACTGTGGCAATTGGCTTTCAATGGAACCCCGAACCTTTCCCTGTGTATTTTGAGAAGACTGTCAGACTTTCAGCAATTTCCCAAAATCAGAGATTGTTATTGAGAGCAAGCTTCGGGGGTGAAACGCTTGTATCGGTTGATTGCCAGAGTTTTGCAGAACTCAATGAAGAACACCACGAGATAGATCTGACACCTTATTGTGACGAAGAAGAGCATCAGTTGACCATGGAAGTCGTTCCGAGAAGCCTGTTCGGCAGACCTGTCCACGAACCCGCTTTAAGCGACTGTACACTCTTGCTGGTCGACAAGGAAGTGTTTGACGTTTTTTTTGACCTTCAACAGGTAGCCGAGCTTCTTCGATGGACCTCTCGAGAGGATCTCTCGAGTCGCCTTTGCATGCTGCTTGACCGAGTTCTCTCAATGATCGACATTCCAAGAGACACACGAAG
>PWXG01000275.1 GCA_003561215.1 Thermotogales bacterium | reverse complement strand
CCGCGGCAGCGACAGTGGCTATATTGCTTATAAGCATAGCATAGTAAATCCCTTCGACACCGACATACTGTCCCAGGAAATATATGGCTGGAAGTCTTATTGCCCAAAGCCTTGCAATGTTCAAGATCATTGATTTTACCGTATGCCCCGCTCCACGGAGACCTGCATCGAAGACGTTAAAAGATGCGTAGAAAGGAACCGATAATGAGACTATCGTGAAAAACTTTGCTCCTTCATAGATAACCTCAGGCTCATTTATAAAGAAAGCGGTGACCTGACGGCCAAATATGAAGGTGAACAGGCATACCACGCCCACCACAGTCATGTTTATTGCTGCTGATTTCCATACTACTCCGTAAGCATCACTTTTGCGCTCGGCCCCCAGATACTGGCCAACCATGGCAGATGTAGCCTGAGCCAGTCCAGCCGAGAACATTGTGGCCATCGAGATCACCCTGTTTCCAACACCTACGGCAGCGGTAACGATTGGACCGAACTGGGCAACCATTGCCGTTATAATCATGAAGGCAACGGAGGTAACGGAGCTTCCTATGGACGATGGAAATCCTATTCTTATGACTTTCCACATCATTTTGGGTACAGGAATGAGGTCGGAAAAGAGTACCTTGAATCCCCTCTTACCACTGAAAAGAAGATATAGAGCGTAAAATAGCACTATTCCCCTGGAGATGACTGTCGCAAACGCTGCCCCCTGGACTCCGAAGCCTTCAAAACCGACACCGAATATCAGTATCGGATCAAGTATGGCGTTCAATGTGACTGATGCTATCATGATCTTCATTGGGGTGATCGTATCGCCCCAACCGGAGAAAATGGAATTGATCAGGAACGTACCAAATGCAAGGGGTGCTCCAAACAGGATCGTTCTCAGGTAGGTGTTGGTGAGAGGAACGAGTTCTTCGGGAATTCTAAGGAGGGAGAGGATCCAGCCGCTTCCCGCTCCGCCAAGTACACCAAGTGCGCCTGCCACAATGAACCCGGTTATCAGGGTCTGCCCCGCAGCGTGGGACGCCATTCGATAGTCTTTTCTCCCCGTATACTGTGAAACAAGGGCTAGACCGGCAACAGAGAATCCCATTCCCACAGACAACACCAGGAATATTACAGGCCAGGCTATCGTCGGGGCGGAGATCTCAAGTGTTCCGAGTTTTCCTAGCCAGAAAGCATCGATTATGTTGTAAAGGCTTTGGAGAACAAGCGAAGTAACCGCAGGCCATGCCAGTTTTAGCAGAGCTTTGGTCATTCCTTCGTTAAGTATGTCGACTCTTGACTCTTTCATGGATGCTCCCTTGTTTGTTTAGCTTACTAAATCTAGCACAAAACCTTTTCATGATCAACCAATCTGGCGCTTGTCTCACTTTTTTCATAGAAACTCAAAACAGGGACAAGTTGGTATACTGTAAACGTAAGGTCTTCTGAATCAATTCGAGGATTTAGGGGGGACGAAAAATGAGGCGAGTGCTTCTTGTAATCCTCACCGTAGCCTTCTTGGCAACACCATTCTTGGCATTTGACTATTATACCGCTGACAAAACGGCCGAGGATTTTGGTGGAAAGACTGTGCTCATAGTCAATTACCATCGTTATGACAGTAACTACAGCGGCTGGAATCTGTGGGTCTGGCCGCACGAACCGGTGAGTATATCCGGACAGAGCTATCAGTTTACCGAGGAGACAGAATTCGGGATGAGAGCGGTCGTCGTATTACCCGCAGCTCACACAAAGGTTGGATTCATCGTAAGGTTGCGAGAGTGGGAGATGAAGGATGTGACTCCCGACAGATTTGTCGATATTCCGGAAAGCGGAGTTGCTGAGATCTGGGTGCTTGAAGGGGAGCTAGAGTATCTAACCGATCCATCGGAAATTGACCTGAGCCCAAGGATTAATGCTGCCTTCCTCGATAGCCTGCGTGAGATCTACTGCTATCTTTCCACCACATTCGATACAGGTAAATGGCCGGGAAGGGTTGAAGTGCTCATCGGCGGCGAACCCCGCAGTATAGAAAGTGTGGAAAAAGCTGATCCGACAGACATATCGGTGACCAGGTACATCAAGATCTCATTGTCAGATCCCTTACTTCCTGCAGACGTCTCCGGGGACATCCTGCTCAGTATCGACGGTTTTGTGGATCGAAGAGTCATTGTAAGAAAGGCGCTTGATGACGAATTGTTTTATTATGCAGGCGAGCTTGGAGCAATCTATGGTCCCGAGAGAACTACTTTCAAGATCTGGTCTCCTGTTTCTTCTGCGGCTGAGTTGATTCTTTTTGACTCTCTTTATGGTCCGGAATACGAAGTTGCACCGATGACGATGCAGGGAAACGGTATCTGGACAGCGATGGTAGAAGGAGATCTACACCTTGCTGCTTACAAGTATCGCTTCCACTCATATGGCGAGACAAGGGAGACAGTCGACATGTATTCGAAGGCCGTAACCCACAACAGTCAGAGGTCAGTTGTCATTGATCTGGAAAAGACTGATTTTCCTGGATGGAAGGATTGTGAGAAGCCGCCGCTCGAATCTGTTCTTGATGCAATCATTTATGAGATTCATGTGGGTGACATAACAGCAGACGAGTCCACCTCGATAGTCCATAAAGGCAAGTACCTGGGTCTTACAGAGCGTGGGGCAGAAGGACCTGGAGGAGTCAGCGTAGGTCTTGACCACCTCGTAGAGCTTGGCATTACCCACGTACACATCATGCCGATTTCCGATTTCTACTACGTCAATGAAGGGGAGCCGGGAGCATATGGCTGGGGCTACGATCCTCATCTTTACTGGGTACCGGAAGGGCATTACAGTACAGATCCGAGGGATCCCATTTCAAGAATAACTGAAGCAAAGAAAATGATCAAAGCTCTTCACGAGTCAGGAATTAGGGTCATTCTTGACGTTGTTTACAATCACACCGCCCAGACCGGTCCAAACTCGCCTTTTGACCAGACAGTCCCCCAATACTTTTACAGGACAGACAAGACCGGAGCCTATACGAACAACTCAGGTGTCGGAAACGACGTAGCCACGGAAAGACCTATGATGAGGAAGTTTATAGTGGACTCTCTTCTTTATTGGATCGACGAGTACAACGCGGACGGTTTCAGGTTTGATCTGATCGGTATATTCGACAAGGGTACGGTTCTCGAGATCGAGAAGTCCCTTGTTGCTGCTGATCCGACAATTCTGATTTATGGAGAACCATGGGGAGGTTTCGGAGCAACCGTCACATTTGGAAAAGGAGATCAAAAAGGTACTAGTATTGCGCTTTTCAACGATGGTTTTCGAGATGCAATTAGAGGAAGTGTCTTTGATCACACAGCACGCGGGTTTGCGCTGGGCATGAGGGCTAGAGAGACAAGAGTAAAACGTGGAGTGGTCGGTAGCATAGAATACGATTACCTGATTTCCGATTTTGCCGAGAGCCCTGGAGAGACGATTAACTACGTTTCTTCACATGATAACCAGACTCTCTGGGACAAGAACCTCTCCGCATGGCCGGAAGCCTCTGTCGAGCAACTTAAGGCAGCTCAAAGACTGTCAAATGCTATAATCCTTCTGTCCCAGGGAATTCCGTTCCTTCACGGTGGTGTGGATTTCTGTAGAACCAAGTACGGAGACGACAATAGCTATGATGCCGGGGTAGAAGTCAACAAGTTTGACTGGATAAGGAAAGCCGAGTTTCGCGACGTTTTCGAGTACTACAGGGATCTGATTGCGCTTCGGAAAGAGCATCCTGCTTTCAGAATGGATTGTGCGGAAGACATAATGAGCAGTATCGTGTTTCTGGAGTTACCAAGAGAGCTTCGTCAGGTAGTCGCTTACACTATTGACGGACAGGTGTCAGGAGATCCATGGGCAGAGATACTGGTTGTTCTCAACGGAAATCGCGAAGAAATGGTGTTTGAACTGCCGGAAGGCTCCTGGCACATGGCTTCAGACGGGCGTATCGTTTCTTCCGACAGTCTTGGAGAGTATTCAGGAGCATTGGAGATGGCTGCAACCAGTGCATATATCTTTTTCAGAGAAAGATAAACTTCCAGGAGGGCATTATGTACCAAAGTGCAATAATAAGGGTAATGGAATCAGGCTTCCAGAAGGAAACAGAAGAAGCTGTCAGTGTTTGTCGCGGCGTTCTTGAAGATCATGGTTATTCCGTCTGTAAGAGAACAGATGTGTGTTCTGTTCTCACTGACCTGAAGGACTCCATATATGGTCTTTCGAGGGAGTCTGATCTCGTTGTCATTCTTGGAGGAACAGGATTTCTGAAGGAGGATAATTCTCCTGAGTCTGTTCTTTCGATTGTTGACAAGAGGGCAACGAGTTTTGAAGTCGCAATGACCATTAATGCTCTGAAACACGATTCTGAACTTGTCTTGTACAGAACAGTAGCTGGAGCGGTAAGCAATTCAATGATCTTGTGCATACCAGGCCTGCCGGATGTCGTTCCGCTCTTTCTAAAACCGGTGCTGGAACCGCTAAAGAAGCTTATTGACAGTTGGAAAGACCAGGGGTGAGGCGCTAATGTTCCTCACCAGGTTACGAGGCAAGTATGTTGCAGTTGAAGGAGTAATTGGCGTAGGGAAAACAACTCTGGCAAGAATGATATCGCAACGATACTCTATGCCGACAGTCCTGGAAGTAGTGGAAGACAATCCGTTTCTATCAGACTTCTACGAGGACATCGAGAAATGGGCCTTTCAGACTCAGGTATTCTTCCTCATGAGTCGTTTCGACCAACAAACTGCTGTTGCCAGAGCTCTCGCACAATGTACAGGAGTTGTCTCGGACTATACCTTTGAAAAGGACCACTTATTTGCAAAGCTCATCCTCAAGGGAAGACAGCTGGAGCTTTATGAGAAGGTCTATACCATCTTGCAGGAACAGGTTCCGGAACCTGATTTGGTAGTGTACTTGTATGCTCCGCTAGGCATTCTTCAGAAGAGAATAATCGCAAGGGATCGTCCCTTCGAAAGAAACATGGACAAGAACTACTTATCTGTATTGATTGAGGCATACGAGAAACATTTTGTTAAGGACACACCATCGAAGATCCTGAAAATCGATACGAGCTCGATTGACTTTGTGAGTAACCCGGATGAACTGAAATCCGTGCTCGACAGGATAGAGGATTCTTTTCGGTGATAATTGGAGTAAGCGGCAACATCGGTGCGGGAAAGTCTTCTCTAGCTCAAATCCTGAGCGAAACACTGGGTTTTGAAGTGGTTTTCGAAGCAGTCGACGAAAACCCCTATCTTGTGGATTTCTATAAGGATATGAAACGATGGGCTTTCCACTCTCAGCTGTTTTTTCTCATGAAGAGATTCGATTTTCTGAAGCGTGTAGACTCAGAAGGCCGCGTAATAATCCAGGATAGGACAATATACGAAGATGTAAACATCTTTGCAAGGAACCTGTGGCTTCTGGGACACATTGATGATAGGGATTGGAGACTCTATAAAGAAACGTTTGAAACGATCAGTGAACATCTCAAAATGCCGGCAGGATTCGTGTACATTCGGTGTTCCGTTGAGATACTGATGAAAAGAATCAGTACAAGAGGAAGAGATTATGAAGCCAGTGCTTCGGTCGATTATATCTCAAGTCTTAATGTTCTCTATGATGAATGGTTTAACATATTGGAGCCTGCAAGGAAGATCGTCATTGATGGTGACCACTACGACTTTGTTCTTTCGAGTAATCACAGAGATACCGTTATAAGACAGGTCTCTGATTTTGTTTCCCGTCTTTCTGCAGGCGTCCAGGCAAAGCTTTTTGAATGAGTGGAGAGCTTGGGTTACGCATCAAGAAAGGTCAGTAAGGATCACTCTTCATAGCGCATTTCGAGATATGATTCATCAAAGCCGAGCTTTCTGTAGAGATGTCTGGCTGGATTGTCTTTTTCTACGTGGAGAGCGATATTTCCGTCACAGAGCTCCTTGGTAGATTCGATGAGCATCTTGCCGATGCCCAGACCTCTCGTATCTTCATGGACAGCAACATATACAAGAACATGCTCCGGTATGTAACCTTCCATTCCTGTGTCATTGATAACCAGAGATCCGACAATATCCTCCTGTTCCTGAGCTACAAGGACAAATCCACCCTTTCCTTTTTCTCGTGAGAAGGCATAGTCGATCGAGTTTTCTATAGCTTCCTTCGAGTCTCCGTACTTACCCAAATGTATGAACAGAAACTCGACTAACGCTTCTCTTCCAAAAGTCTCTTCAAGGTCACTTTCATTCTTGAGAACGGTTATCTTAAGCTCTTCAGGCATCTCTCTCACTTTAAGCATTTACATACCTCCTAATTCTGAGGTTTGCCTCTTTATAGATATAGGATAGGCTCATCCAATCTTTGCGAACCCGAGT
>PWXG01000115.1 GCA_003561215.1 Thermotogales bacterium | reverse complement strand
GGAAACAATCTGTCAATTTCATTGGTATTTGATTGCAGATCTGCTTTGTTGAATGCCAGGTTGAGAAACAGCTCAGTTTCCTCTCCGGGCCTCGTAGTTACCGCATCCTGTATTTCCAAGAAGTTGCGAGGAGCGCTATAGAAAACAATATTGGAATTCCCTAACATCACTCCGAGACCATCATTCGATGGAGTGGTTACCAGCACTCTAATGCGTTGTTTCTCAATAAGGGAGTATATTGCAGATCTCTGGAATTCTTTGAGCATATGATTGTAGAAGATCAACTCGCCATTTTGAAGGGCATTAGATAACCTGCTCCCCAGGTACTTCGCAAGACTGACCGTCTTTTGCGGTGAATCGACGACTACGGCGACGTTCTCGTCATGCCTTATCAGGGACAGGACCTGATCAACCTTTTTCCGAGTCCCTCTATTATCGATGATCCCAACCTTTCTTATTTGCAGTGGTCTGTACATATATTGAATATCGAATCTCGACATGAACTCCTTAAGTTCAGGCGTGAAGTTACTCCCCACGAAGACTGTCTTGTTCAGGATCTTTGGCGCGATATCTGCGAAACTGTCAAAATCGGGAAGACCCTTGTATATTCCGGAGAGTATGTAACCGGGCTCATCGAAAACCACATCGGCAGCTTTATCATAAAGCTCACCGAGATTATCGTTGAAGAAGGGGAGAGTAGTGAAGATCACGCTTTCATCCAGATCCCCTCTGTAAAGAGAGTTTGCGTAGACTGGTTTCACATCGTCTATGTAGTGTCTAAGAGAATGGAATGTATGAGCGAGCGTTCCATTGACAGCGGAAACCACAACTGTAGTCTTGCCTGCCTGGAAGTTTTTGAGAATCTTCCATGCTAAAAAGGTGTTCTTGACTCTCATATTTCCGAACACGGCCAGCGGATTCTTCTCAAACTCTAAGGCCATTTCGGAGCCCCTGTGGAAGAGCTTCTTTTCCAGTTCAGATACCATTGTGGTTACGTCAGGTCTAAGGTCTTCGCTGGGTTGCTGGTTCTTCCAGTTTCTTATGAACTCGTGAACGAAGTTCTTCTCCCTGACTTCCTCCTCAAACACAGGATCTATCGACAGTCGAGCATCAGTCATGGATAGTCTGGTGCCCTCAAGACCATAGCCTGTATCATTCTTGATACTCACCACCGCATCGATCTTCAGCAAACTAGGCTTGACGTACTTGTATTCGTCAAAGATTCCGTTCATATTAAACCCAATTGCAAGGGTCTTTCGATCGCCCGAACGAAGCACGAGTTTTATATGATCACCGTTGTTCCCAAATGGTTTCGCCTTTTCGATGTTAAGGCCCTTTATGAGAAAAGTGGGCTCCGGGTTTGAGTGACCAAAGGGACTCAAGATGTTCAACATGTCCAGGGTATCCTTGTTGAGAGATTCCAGCGAAACCTCGCTATCAATGAGAATCTGCTGCACAGGTGATTCGCGACCATACTGTCTGACATATGCTTCATTTATCCGTTCCCTGAATTCCGGCATCTTCGCCCTTTCCATGCTGAATCCGGCAGCAAGCTCATGACCCCCGAATTCCATCAGAAGATCAGAGACTTCATTCAGAAGAGCTATTACACTCAGGCCTGCGGGGCTTCGCGCAGAGCCTTTCCCTTCATCTCCACTGGTTGAAACCAGGAAGGCAGGTTTGTTGTACATCGAACTCAGCCTGCTGGCGACTATTCCGAGCACTCCGAGGTGCCAGCTGTCTCCCGAAAGGACAAAGACCTGATCGTCTTTCAGTGATTTACTGGCTTCTATCTCCCTGACAACCTGGTCGAAGATTTTGGCTTCTATCGTCTGCCTGTTCTGATTGTGTTGAAGCAGCCTGCTGGCGGTCTTCATCGCATCAGACACATCTTCACTGATCAGTAGTTCCAGGGCTACCAGAGCAGAGTCCATGCGGCCTGCAGCGTTTAGCTTAGGGGCGATTTTGAAAGCAATGTCCTGCGCAGTCAGCGTTTCAGTACTTATCCTGAGGTAGTTCAAGAGAGCTTTCAATCCAAGTGAAGGATTCTTCTTTATCTTGGAGGTCCCTTCCTTCACAATGAACCTGTTTTCATCCACAAGAGGAACGATATCAGCAATTGTACCAAGGGCAACAATATCAAGGTATTCCTCGGGGTCTATCGGACAACCCAGCGCTTCGTTCAATGCCAGGAGGAGCTTATAGGCTACACCGACACCTGCCAGTCCTCTAAAAGGATATGGATCATCAAGTCTCTTGGGGTTGACTACGGCATCGGCATCGGGAAGCTGGTCTTTCACTTCATGATGATCGGTGACGACAACGCCGAGACCTATCTCCCTGGCATAGCCGATCTCGTCAAATGAGGTGACCCCACAATCGACCGTGATCAACAAGTCCTGTCCCTGATCCCGGAATTCCCTGAGGGCATCCTTGCTCAGTCCGTAGCCTTCCTCAAGCCTGAGCGGTATGTAGCAAGAAACTCGAAAACCCATTCTTCTCATGGCCATGTATAGAAGAGCAGTGCTCGTGACACCGTCTACGTCATAATCCCCGAAGATCATTATCGACTCATCCTTCTCGCGAGCATCGAGTATTCTCCTCACTGCTTTTTCCATGTCTTTCATCAAGAAGGGGTCGTGCATAGAGTTTCTGTCGGGGTTGAGGAATTTCAGGGCCTCGTCTTCATCAGTTATTCCTCTGTTTACCAGAAGCCGAGCAATGAAAGGATCAAGCCCCAGAAAATCAACCAGACGCTTTACAGCTTTAAGTTTCGGGCTTAGAAGCACCCACTCCTTTCTCATTGTTCTCACCCACTCTCTGTTCTTTGAAACAATTATATCACCCGCTATCATGACCCCTGACGGAATTTTCGCAAACGTACAGAAAAACTGCGCAGATCTTGCGCTGCGCAGTTTTTCCGATTACGAGTCTATCTATTCTATAGGTACCAGGGTGAATTCCAGCGAATGGTCGCCCCTGCTGAAGAATCTGATTGTGGATGAGAATCTGTAACCTTCCTTAATCAGGACTATTTCGTAGTATCCGGGATCGAGTGTAAGGACGGTATTGGTCAGACCGTAGTCGTAACCGTTTATGAATATCCGAGCACCAGAAGGCGTGCTTCTAATAGCGATCCTTGCCACAGGCCTGTCTTCTACCAGTTTGAATTCGAGAGAATAGATTCCACCGGGCGTAACGACGATATCACGTATCTGGGAAACGTAACCGTCCTTTTCCACGCTGATACTGGTCCTTCCAAGATCGCTAATCCCCGCCTCCAGCGGCGTATTTCCGACATATCTTCCGTCCACATAGACTCTCGCATTCGTTGGAGCACTGCTGACAATGAGCGTGGCTCTCTTGGCCGCAAGACTTGCATCTACGATCCTGTCAGTAGTCAGCCTCACTCTTTCCTGGTAATCCTCATACCCTGAGAGTGACAGCATCACATCGTATGTGCCTTCATTCAGAGTGATTTCCAACGGGGTCCTTCCCGAATACGATCCGTCAATATAGACCTCCGCCCTGGATGGACTACTCCGAACAGTCAAAGAGTATCTCCTCGTCACGGGAACCAGATTAACGCTCTTGCTAATATTTCTGTCTAACGTGAAGCGTTCTTCATGCGTCCTGTAATCATCCCTCTCAACTCTCAGGGAATAGGTTCCCTGCTGTAGCGAAATGTTGAGAGGGGTTCTTCCCTTATAACTGCCGTCTATATAGACCGAGGCGCCCGAAGGAGTCGATGTCAACGACAGCTGGTGAGTCGGAATCACTGGTGTCAGGTTTACTCTCCTGCTGATGTCTCTGTCTATTGTAAAGCGTTCTTCATGAGTCCTGTAACCATCCCTCTCAACTCTCAGGGAGTATGTTCCCTGCTGTAGCGAGATACTTAGAGGAGTCCGACCCCTGTACGTTCCGTCAATGAAAACAGAAGAACCTGTGGGTGAAGATGTAACCGACAACTGATGTGTTCGGACAACCGGCATCAGGGTGATGGTAATAGTCTCGGTTCTTCCTTCTCTCACAGTAAAACCGAGAGTCTCGGTACGGTATCCTTCCTTGTATACGGAAAGGACGTGCTTTCCCGCCGCGATATCCATCGTGAGCGGCGACCTCCCGGCATACGCTCCATCTATATACACAAGAGCGTCCGTTGGTACGGTCCTTACTGAGACCTTCCCTTTTTGCACAATCGTATCAAGGAAAAAATAGGTCGCAGATACTGCATATTCCGTGTCTTCGATAATCGGTATGACCCTCTGGGTGACAAAGTTCTCTGCCTTTTCCTCGGCAACGGCGAAACCTTGCTGGTCTATCAGTGGTTGCAGCCTGTCAAGAAACTTTAGAGGTTCCGTAGATGCTACTATCTGAAGAATCTCTTTCCCGGGAGCGCCTCTGACTTGAAGCCTGTACCTCTGACTTGCCGAAGCTGTAGGAAGGGAGATGTCTCTTCCACCTCTTACAAAGTTATCTCTGTCGTAAGCATTCGGAAAAAGCAGCTGCACCTGTCCGTCGGCTGTGATGTTGTAGATCGCAACATATGCGTCCTTGTTTGTCCTGAAAAATACTTCGATATTCTCTCCAGTCCGATAGAGTGCCCCTGTGCCCCTGTCGATCCAGATCTTGACATCCAAATCCTTCGTAGGATCCGGAGTGATGATCACTCTCTGCAGATCGTAAGAAGCGCTGACCAACGCAGCAAAACCAACCAGAACAGCAATTAGAACAAGCAAACCCTTCTTCATAGAATCCCCTCCATCAGTAAGTAACAGTTGGACTCGGTTATACTTCTCCCTGTTCAGCGGGTGCTTCGGGTTCTTTGGCTGCTTCCGTCTCAGGAGTAGTTTCTCTGCTTCTGACGAAAAGGATTACGATCAGGGCAACAACTGTGCCTAGAACCAACCCATAGAAGCTCCTCAGCAAACCTGTCCAGATAGGACTTACAGCATGACAGAATGTGTTGACCGTCGAAGCGACGGCTATTGTGCCGATTGCAGGAATAGCACTTCCGAGTCTTCCGCCGTGTCTGAAGCCCTTATAGAAGGAATAGAACAGGAAGGGGTAAGCGAAAATCTCCTTGAACCTGGGCCTTACAAGCAGTAATCGATCAAGGCTGTCACGAAGATTTCTCTCAAACGCCGCTACAGGAGCGAAATTTCCGCTCCTGATGAGATATGCGGCTATGACTACAGCAAAACCGACTAGCAGAACGTAATCAAACCGAGCAAACTTCTTTCTTGGCGCTCTAAAAAAACCCCTTAAGAAAACGAAAAGGGGTAATGCAACAAGGGAGAGCTTGACTCCCCTGAATATCTGAACACCATTTTGGTAATCCGGTGATGACATCTGAGCATTGATCGAAAGCCCGAGAAGCAGTGATAATCCAAAGAGCAACATTATTCCCTTGAATGCTGCCTTTACACTTGTATCCTTCACCAGCCTGCGTACGACGAGAAATAGAGATACCTGTCCGAGCACTGCAAGGTACGGAAGTGAAAGCCATGGAGAGATTAGCGCAATAACAACGTATCCCAGAGCAAACACCATGTTCCATACCGCAACGAGCATGAATGAAGTAAGGTAACCAACCATGGCCCAGCTTGAAACATTCACAGAAGGTGATCTCAGTTCGTCAGTCAGGAGTGAAGCATCATGAAGTGCCTTATGGGTTTCAAGCACGAGAGCCTCATAACCAAAAGCAACCTCTTCATCAGTGGGTTCTTCGAAAAGAATCGCATCGACACGTCTTTCCCTTACCGCCCTGACATACCTCACCACTGCCGCCGACAGGTCCTGATAATTCACGTACTCCTTGCCCTCAAGCCTGTGGACTCTGAATACCAGAGCGGAGTACTCACGAGCACCGAGCACTTCGCGAGCATAGTCTCCTCTTTCATCAAATTCCAGATAGCCCGCATAGACATGATAGAAGTCCAGTTTTTCTGCCAATTCTCTAGCCGAATACGGCGCCACCCCTGTAAGTATAACTGTTTTGTTGAACTCAAGGATCGCATCAAGATTCTGCCAGTCCGTGCTCAGGTCGAGCAGTAAGATCTCTCCTTCCGGCAGACTCGGGCTGTCCTTCACAAGCGAGTATCCATCAATACCTTCAACGTCTCTTTCGAGTATTATTGCTGTACGGGAGTAGTTCTGGTCAAAACGAAAACGATCCGGCAAATAGGTGACAAGAAGCAAAGCGGTCAATATCGCTAGTAGTATGAGCAGTGAAGCCCTCCTTCCGGGAGAGCGTCGTCGAGGACTCACTTCTTCATTTGGTCGATCAGATCCTGGTCTAGTGCGAATTCCTGCCACCTGCGTTCCCTCCTAACTGTGAGAAAATACACAAGCAACAAAACGAGCAGAAGATACCCGATCACAGGAAGAAAGTTGACAAAACGCCATCTTGCAATCCAACCCCCAAGATTCCTTCCTGTTACTGACTTAAAGGCACTTTCCATGTCACCGGTCTCGAGATATTCACTGGTGATATGCATTGCCAGATCCTCAAGAGTGACTCTTGCTCCTAGAAAAGTCGCAAAACTGCGTATAGCCCTATAGAACGTGCTCAATCTCTCGGAAGACGGGTATGTACTCGTATAACCAGTGAAGTTGAACACTCCCAATCTGAAAGAAGGCATGATGATCGGGCTCCTGTCCGGTTGCTCTGCCTTCACTGCTACGAGTTCATGATACCATATGGGGATTTGATCAGGACTGTATCCAAGTTTGTAGATATACTCGAGATGAAAGACGTGGGCCATTTCATGCCGAGCGATGTATTCGCTGTAGTCTCTCGTATATAGCGTGATTTCGTACGAGCCGTTGAAATCTCTCACTCTTGCGTGTTCCTGACCGGTTCCATGGAGTATCGTCAACTCGTATTCAGGTGAAAATCCAAAAAGTTCTTCAAACTCTTGATATGAGCGAAGTAGGTCTTGATGCATTTCGACGGTGCTCGGAAACGCTGACGACAAAAGCAGAAAAACTGAGAGTAGCAGTACAAAGACTTTCATTTCAGTCTCTCCAGGACAGAGGAAAGATCGCGTGGAATCGGTGCTGAAATCTTCGTCTCCTCGGCGTTAACCGGATGCTCTACGACTACTTCGGCACAGTGAAGGAAATACCTCCTAAGCCCCCTGGATTTGCGAAAGTGCTGGTTGTAATCCCTATCGCCATAAACATTATCGCAGACTACCGGGAATCCCAGCTGCGCCAGCTGCCTCCTTATCTGGTGTTTCCTGCCTGTTAGGAGAGCGACTTCGATCAGCGAACAATCCGCAAAACGCTTCATGACTGAGTATTCCATTTCTTCTTGAACACCGGCAGTTTTGCCCTGCAATCTTCCCTTGTCAGCAATTGCAATGCCTTTCACGAGACAGAGATACTTCTTCTTCACACTCCTCTTTCTAAACATTTCAGTTAGATGCCTCGCAGATGCCGGGGTCTTGGCAACGATTAGAACGCCAGAAGTGTGTTTGTCCAACCTGTGAACCAACCTGGGTCTGAATCCTTTCCTCTCGCCATAGCTCATGAGTCCTTCTATGAGAGTCACTATCTGAATGCCTTTGCCGGGATGCACTGAAAGCCCCGGGGGTTTGTCAATAGCGAGCATATGGTCATCTTCATAGAGAATGGAAAGAGGTATTGAAGAAGGCAAGAGTTCCCTTGTCTCCTCGAGTCTCTTCATATGATCCGCATCCGCCTCAATAGCAATCACAACAACATCTCCGACGAAAAGCTCGGTCGCAGGATCCCTTTCTGTTATTCCGTTCACTTTAACGAAGCTTTTTCTTATCAGCTTGTAAATGGATGACAGCTTATATTCCGGGAGACACTTCCTCAAGAACCTGTCAAGTCTCCGGTAGTGAATATCTTCAGATACTCTGAAAGTCTTGCTGATAAGATCTCCCCCAGCCAAGACACAGAATTGTGCTAGCCTTCTTCTTCCTCTTCAGCTTCACCCATCTTCTTCTTGATATATTTGACTATGTCTTCAACAGTGGTAATGCTCTCGATCTCGTCATCTTCGACTTTTGTTCCAAATTCGTCCTCGAAAGCCATTACCAGATCCACGAGATCCAGAGAATCCGCTCCGAGATCTTCGACCAGTTCGGAATTCAAGGAGATTTCATCTTCCTCAATCCCGAGCTTGTCAGCCACAATGATTTTGATCCTTTCGAAAACCTCATCTGAAGTCATCTTATCTCCTCCCACTCTAATGCATCTCGAAGATTATATTCAAGGCGGCTATCAAAGTCAATAGGTTCAGAGTATTCTAACACGGATTGTTATATAATCAACCTGCAATAAGGTTCTGGAGGTGTCCTATGAAGCGCAGTCTTTACGAGCACACGCTACCTGCCCCTTTGAACTCTTTTTACGGAGAAGCGGCTATAGTGCTTGGATCTGGTTTGGGTTATCTGACAGACAGTTTTAGTCAAAGCACCACTTTTGACTACAGAGATATTCCCGGTTTTCCTGAGAGCACAGTGGAAGGGCATTCCGGACAGTTAGTTACGGGTACTCTCGCAGGTAGAAAAGTCGTCGGCCTTCGGGGCCGATTTCACTATTACGAGGGGCATTCTGTCGACGATGTAACTGCTCCGGTGAGGCTTCTTGCACATATGAAGATTCCCAACCTGATCATCACAAATGCTTCAGGTGCTATAAACTGCGCCTTTTCGCCAGGAGAAATTGTTGCTGTTACTGACTATATGAATTTCGGTTTTAGGTCGACCTTGCCGCTCGCCGGACATGGCAAAGAGTCTGCAGCCACAATCAGAGGGAATCCTGTTGACCTCGACTGGCTGGAAAGGACGACAAAGAGACTTCATAGGGAAGGTATTGAGCTGAAGAAAGGTACGTATGTGTGGGTCCTCGGACCCACATATGAAACTCCTGCTGAAATCCGTGCTTTCCAAAAGGCAGGCGGGGATATGGTAGGAATGTCAACTGTTCCTGAGATCTCTGCTGCAGTTCAACTGGGAATGAGAGTCCTGGTATTCTCTTGCATTACAAACTACGCATCGGGAATCACGCCGGAGAAGCTGAGCCATCAGGAGGTCGTCTCTGCAGCAAACAAAGCAAGACAAAGGTTCTCTTACATTGTCAGGACTGCACTGGAGTCTATCTGAAAGGAAGATTGACTTGAAGATTTTTGGCCAAGTAATTTCCAGAATCTCTGATGCAAAGAAGCTGATAATATGTGGTCATATCATGCCGGACGGTGATTGTGTTTCTTCTGTTCTCTCCCTGTCTATCGGGCTGCAGAGATGGGGGAAAGACGCTCGCCCCGCAATAGATTGGCCTATTCCTCACGAATTTGACGGTTTTCCTTTCGTCGAGACGATTGATTCCTTCTGTGAGGACATGGTCTCGCCTGACCTTATTGTTGCTGTGGACAGCTCTTCTGCTGATCGTTTGGGGCGCTTCTCCTCATTTCTCGGAGAAGGCGTGCCAAGTGTTGTCATAGACCATCATGCAACGAATTCGTTGTTTGGCGACACAAACTTGGTAGATACGTCTTTCTCATCGACAGCTCAGATGGTCTTGCGCCTGCTTCGATTCATGGAAATCGAATACGACCAGGATCTTGCACTTCTGAACTACCTTGGTATTGCTACAGACACGGGGTTTTTCAGATACTCGGGAGTTGACGAAACCGTTTTCAGAGACGCTGCAGAGCTGGTAAAAATGGGGGCGGATCCCGCTTTTGTTGCGATGCAGATTCTTGAAAGAAACCGGATCGAAGACCTCTACCTTAAGCGTGATGCAATTTCTAACCTCGAACTCTGCCATTCCGGTCTTGTCGCGTTTTCTTACCTCAATGAAGGCGCTTTCAAGAAGTACGGGGTAAAGGAAGATGAATTCAGCGGGTTCGTGAACGAGCTCCGGGCAATTGATTCTGTGGAAATTGCTGTTTTCGCCTCTGAAAGCAAAGAAGGAATCGCACATGTAAGCATGAGATCGAAAACCTTCTTCGACGTGTCCTTTGTAGCCAAGGCATTTGGGGGCGGTGGACACAAGAATGCTGCCGGATTTACGATGAGTTACGGTGGAAATCTCAGGGAGGCGCTTGAAGAGATCCTCTCCTTCATCGGGAACGTCTTGAGAGAAGCGCAACCAGACAATCCGTCATGAGATGACCCTCGCCAAAAAGGTGACGAATTCAGTTACAGGGTACATTATCATCTGGATGATTCCCAGCCCAGATAGTGCTAGAAGCGCTATTATCCCATAGAGTTCGTACTTCACAAGCCAGTTCACATACTGCGGAGGAGCGATGATTGTTACAACGGTTGATCCGTCCAGAGGGGGAATAGGCAGTATGTTGAAGAGTGCGGTATTCAGGTTGACTATCATGGACCAGTACATCACGTCTGCTGAATATGCCAAAAAGGAATGCCCGGTAATGCTTCCCGAAAGCTCGGTACAGAATTGTGACATACCACTCAAGTAGAATACGAGACCGACAAGTACCCCGAGAGACAGGTTTCCCAAAGAACCGGAAAGAGCAGTCAGAATCGCTCTGTGCATTCCGTGCCTTTTCAGCTTCCAGTAATTTACCGGATATCTTCTCGTCCACCCGAACCTGAACAGGTAGAACATGAGGAGGCCGATAGGATCCATACGCTTGAATACTCCGGGACGAGGCAGTCTTGCTTCCTTGTTTCGATCAGGATTATAAAACCTGTACAGGAAATAGCGCGGATACTCATGCCCCACAACGGCGAGGACTATCGCCGGTGTGAGCGCAAGGACTCTCTTCAGGACTTCTAAGAGCCCCTGCAAGAGTCTTCTCCTCCTGACGACAGAACCACAGTAACCTCTCCCTTGATCTCCCGACCCTTCAGGGAGTGAATAACTCCATCCAGTTTGCCTCTCAGAAATTCCTGATGAACCTTTGTCATTTCCCTTGCTACAAAGCAGTCGATATTGCCAAGAATTGCTTCGCAATCCTCGAGTGTCTCAATGATCCGGTAAGGTGACTCGAAAAAGACGAAAGAGTATCGTTTCAGCTCTAAACCGTGCTCTCTGAACAATCTGCGCCTTCTCTTCCCTCTGGGAAGAAAACCCAGAAAGAGAATTCTTGGGGAGTGAAATCCGCTGGCAGCAACTGCTGTCGTGACAGCACTGGGACCCGGTGCAATATCGACTTTGATCCTGTTTTCGTAGCAGGCGTTAACAAGCTTCTGCCCCGGGTCAGAAATGCAGGGCATGCCTGAATCGCTTACCAGAACAACTGTAGCACCCTGCCGTAGACGACCAATAATAATGGGAATCTTCCTTTGCTGGTTGTGCTGGTTTAGAGACTCAACGGTCTTGCCCCTAATATCGAAATGGGAAATCAAAGCCCTTGTCCTTCTAGTGTCTTCCGCAAGAATCAGCGTTGCATCGTTCAGCAACGAGAGTGCTCTTCGTGTTATGTCCTCAAGATTGCCTATAGGAGTTCCTACGATCCAGAGACAGCCTTCCGACACTCCAGTCATCAGATGAAAACAACCTCCCGAGATCATCCACGCGGATCCAGAACTCGTCTCCCTCGTCTTCGATCGAAGCAAGGGTCGCGTGCTCTTGAAATACATTTTCGAAAGACTTTATTATTGCTTCCTTAAACGCTTCAACATCTATATCGTGCTCCAAGCAATCTTCTATACCGCACATTTCAGCAGCAATGGTCCTGATAAGTGCTGTTGTGCGAGAATCCCTGAAGCACCGCGAATAGATACTCGGAGCAGCTCGAACAATAATCGAACCGTGCTGAAGTATCGAATTGCCAGATCGCATCTGAGCGCTTCCAACGATCTTTCGCCCATCAACAGTGATCTCGCCGACTGATGAACTACCAAAACATACTTCTTCTCTGCGAGGCGGTTTCATTTTGCTGATCTGTGTTGGCACTCCCATTGTCCTGATCGCTTTGTCCAGGGCCCTCCCAACCTTTATGTAGAGCTCTGCACCAGCTACACTTATCTGAGACGATTCTTTTCTCGAGACTACCGAATATGTAATCTCGGAAAGATGCAAGACGGCACCGCCTCCTGTAGGCCTCCTTACGAATCCATAGTTCCGTGATTTCAGGTAGTCATGATCGATTATATCTGAAGATTGAAATCTGCCCAAAGAAAAACACGGGGGTGACCAACCGTAAAGACGAAGCAGCAAATTGCATTTTTTCTCGCAGTGTTCCGCAAGAGCAACGTCAATTGCCATGTTCTCAGGACCATCCCTCTCTTTGTCTATGAATACCTTTATCATCAGGTGTCCCCAAGAGGGTTCTTCTTTGCCAGTCCTGGCCTCCTGGGAAACCTCCCAGGGGTTTCTTCCTCTTTTGTGAAAACAGCTAGAACACGTTCGGTGCCATCGCTGAGTTTGTAAGAAACAGCGTCTTCGAAATTCATGCCAAGAAGGGCGCCAGCCTTAACGGCATATTGAGACTCCGATTTCCATGACTGACCCTTGAACAGGTACGCTTTCCCCCCCAATTTGAGAAGGGGCGAAGCATATTCGAGACAGACATCCGCACGGGCAACAGCACGGACGGCAACAATATCGAAATACGACGGCATTTCGCTCCCGAGGTCTTCGGCTCTTCCATGAAAAACCTGGACATTCCGGAGTGAGAGTTCTTCAACGAATCGGCTGAGCTGGCGTATTTTTTTGCCGATTGTCTCAACAAGAGTCCATCTGCTTTTCGGAAAAACGATGGCAAGCACTAAACCAGGAATCCCTCCGCCAGTACCGATATCGACACATTCCCCTTCTGGATCCCGCCCACATAGAGCAATCACCACATCTTCGATATGCTTGACGAAGGCAGATTTGAAGTCTTTGACTGAGGTGAGATTTACAGGAGATTCGAGAAGCATCTCTATGTAGCTGCTCAGGAGAGAACAAGCGTGCTCATCCAATTCCTTCAGGCACTCAGGACGAGACATTTCTCTTTTCGATGCAGGCGTAGGCCTCATGGTTGTGAATCGATTCCATGCTTGTTACTTCTACTTTGTACCAGCTAACCCTGTCATCTATTTCGAGTTTCAACACGATTTCTCTGGAAAGGTCTTCCACGAATCTGGGTCTATCATAAGAGCTTTCAGTAACGTGCTTTTCATCCTCGCGCTTAAGGATACTGTAAACCGGAGAACTGGCAGATCCTTCAACGATTTCCACAATTTCCTCTATCCAGACAAGACCCTTCATCCTTAGCTGAACATATGCTTCCGCGCGCTGGTTATGGGCTCCGCGTTGGCTTATTTCCCTGGAACATGGACAAACCGTCATTACCGGCACCCTTACGCCAAGGATGAAATCGAAGTGCTCGTTCTTTGTAGCGATGAACTTGCATCGATAGCTGCTGTAGCTTCCTATAAACGAAACAGGGGCGCGCTTGCGCAAGAAGTAGGGGAATTCGACTTCGAGGTGCGCAACAGCAGCTTTCAGGAGATTTCGAACATCATCGAGTATATGACTCATGTTCCTGGGAGTTATTTTCTTGTTATGGCTGTCGAGCACCTCAACGAAGCGGGACATGTGCGTCCCTCTGAAATCTTTCGGCAAATCCACGTATATGTTGAAAGTGCCGACTGTACTCTGGTGTTCGTTCTCCCTGTCCAACACAACTATCGGATACGTTACAGATCTCACACCCACCATGTCAACCGGGATATTCCTTGTATCGAGTTCATTTTGCACGTCTCTCATGATCACCTCTTGAATACGCACAGAAAAAGGGCTATAATTCTTTCCCGGAGGCGTATCCTAATTGGCTAAGGAGCCGGTCTTGAAAATCGGTGGGGCGGAAGCCCCGTGTGGGTTCGAGTCCCACCGCCTCCGCCAGAAGAACCCATTATAGACTCGGCCCAAATCTTGAGAAAGGCCAGATTCTCAGCATCGGGGAACCTATGATGTTTCTCTCAGGAACAAACCCGAAAAACCTGCTGTCAAAGCTGTTCCGCGTGTTATCCCCCATGAAGAAATAGAACCCCTCGGGAATTATCAATTTAACCGATTTCGTAGCGGTGTCCACATTGATGAGCTCGTTAAGCCCTAAAGGTGCGAGTTCTTTGTCATAGAACTCCCGGTACTCAATGTACCTGCTGTACTCTATGAAGAAATTCCGATACACCGAGACCGCCCTGTCAGGGTAAGCCAGACCAAAGAAGAACTCGGGGTCGGCGAAAATACCCACACGCGAGTACCTGAGTTCTTCAAAGCCATCGGGGACTGTTCCGTTGACGAGAAGCCTATAGCGGGGTTGCTCGTCGACGGGCAGAAGCAGTATGTCTGAAGCGATATCCTCATATTCGGGGGCCACTTCTAGCTCAATCACATCGCCAGGCATACCCACCAGCCTCTTTACGTACTTCACGTGTCCACGAAACTCGCTGGGTGAGAGAAGATCCATGAATCTGTCAAAAGGTCCGAGCATTTCCATGGCCGACAGATCCTTGAAAGGAACCCAGAACACCACGATATCGCCATAATCGGGGTTATCGAATTGATAGGTGACCTTCTCGACGAAGAGACGATCCCCCGGTTCTATCGAAGGAATCATAGAACCTGTGGGCACCATCATGGTCTCAAAAACAAAAAGCCGGATTATCGTTCCGAAGATCAGTGCATATAATAGCGCCTTACCCCATTCGGAGAGCTCCCTGGTAAGCCTCGACTGCTTCTTTTTTTCCTCATCGGGGGCCTTCAATTCTCTCAGCTCCTTCGTTCCTTTATCTTTACCTTCCCCTTAACGTCTCTCAGATAGTAGAGCTTAGCCCTTCTGACCTTACCCCTTCTGAGAATCTGGACTTTTTCGAGCGACGGGCAGCTGAAAGGAAAGACTCTTTCGATACCCACTCCCGCAGCACCGATTCTTCTAACAGTAAATGACCTGCCTGTACCGCTTCCCTTGATCCTTATGACGAATCCCTCAAAGGCCTGGGTGCGTTCCTTGTTACCTTCCCTGACCTTGACATAGACCCGAACTGTATCACCTGGTCTCAGGTCCGGAATATCGTCACGCATGTGCTCCTTTTCCAGTGCTCTGATGTACTGATCCATACAACTTACCTCCTAAATCATCTCACAAATAATCCTATCAAGAACAATCGCAACTGCCGAACGAACCGACAGGTGATTGAAATCGGACGAACCTCTTACAGGCTCGAGGAAATAATCACACAAACTTCTGACCTCTGACGGAAGCCCCCAGCTGGTTCCGAAAAGAAGCACGTGGGGAGAGCTTTCGTTAACGATTATCTCAGACATTTCTTCAAAAGAAACACTCTCACCCGTTCTTCTGGCAGAAGTGAAAACGAGCTTCGGCCCGTAACCTTCTATTTCCTTGACCCTCTCTATCATATCTTCAAGATACGGCACAGACTCCACAGTTCCTAGTGCTTCCGAACGACTGGGGTTGTATTCCTTACCGAACTCGTGAAGCCAGTACTTGAGAACATTGTCTACTATCTCTCTCTGCGCGGGAAGGTTTGTGACCACAAAATAGCCTCTTACATTGTATGTTCGACACGTCCGGGCAATATCATGAACATCAAGATTGGTGACTGAACTGGAAACTATGCTTCCACCGCGCCCCAGAACAGGGTAATGAACAAGTGCAACATAGATATTACTCAGCATCTTCAGATCTCTCGCGCAGCAGTTCCAGGATCGCTCTCTTGTCCATCTGGGTGATCTCGGCTTTAAGAAAAAGGTCCGGCCTGTTCATCACGGTCTTCCTGATACTTTCCTTTCTTCTAAAAAGCTCTATTTTCTCGTGATTTCCACTAACTACTACTTCAGGCACTCTCCTTCCTCTGACTACTCTCGGTCGAGTGTAGTGAGGGTGGTCCAGTAAACTCTTTGTAAACGAGTCAGTGGTAACTGAGTCCATATTTCCAATAACGTCCGGAACGAACCTCGATAAAGCATCGATCATAACCATTGCCGCGAGCTCGCCTCCACTCAGCACATAGTCACCTATCGAAAGCTCCTCGTCAAGTTCGTCCATGATTCTTTCGTCGATACCCTTGTATCTACCGCAAAGGAATATCAAATGAGGCTTTTCGGACAGTTCGCGGGCCTTCTGATTGTCAAACAGCCTTCCGGACGGGCTTGTCAGGACGATATGAGCCTCATGTTCAGGATCTCTCATAGAATCAAGTGCCTCCAGTATCGGTCCGGCTTTCATGACGAGTCCCGTTCCCCCACCGAACGGGTAGTCATCAGTCATCCTATGCTTGTCGCGAGCATAGTCTCTTATATCGACCACTCTGAAGTCGATTATTCCCTCGCTCACCGATCTGGAGAAGACCCCCCACTGTGCAAGGGACCTCAACATCTCAGGAAAGATCGTCAGAACGCTGATTCTCATCAGTCTTTTCTTCTCCGTAATCGAGCGTCTTCACTACGATCGAAGAATTTACCAGATCCATAGCAAGAACATACTCTTTCGTTACCGGCACAAGCTCCTCTGTGAGGTCGAATCCAGGCCTTCCCTTCTGCACAACGAGAACATCGTTTGAACCGGTCTCGATTATGTCCACCACTTCCCCGACAATCTCGCCATTCTGTGTAAACACTCTGCACTCAAGCAGTTGAAAGTAGTAATACTCACCATCGCCGAGTCTCGGGAGCTCCTTCTTGTGAACGACCAGGTGATATCCCCTGACCATTTCAGCAGTTGTGAAATCAAAGCCGGAAAACCTTACGATCAATCCCCTACCTGATTCGGTTAGCTCATCTATAGTGACTTTTCGCGTCTCCCCACTGTCAGGATGATAAAGATAGAACCTCCCCGGAATCCGAACAACCTCTACGTCATTCACAAAGAGCTTCATCTTCAGTGCTCCCTTCAGTCCGTGAGGCTTGATTATCTTCCCTATAGAGACGTAGTCCGGCGAAGGAACTGCATTCACAAAATCACCTTAAAACCTTCAGAATGAAACTCCCTCGCGACGATCCGGCCAGAGCATTCAGCAGCACGTTTATGGACTTTATTGTGCGGCCATCCTTACCGATTATCTGACCAACGTCTTCCTCATCAACGTGAATCTCGAAAACCGTATTTCCGTCCTCGTCGATACTCTCGTTGACCAAAACCTCGTCCGGTTTTCTGACTATCCCTTTCAGTATGTGTTCCAGAATCGCCTTCATCTTCAAGACTGATCCTGTTCTTCTTTGGCCTTCTTCCTGGCTTCGAGTTTGGCCTCATGAACCATCTTCATGACGCCGAACTTCGTGAATATGGACCGCACTGTGTCTGTTGGCTGTGCTCCTTTAAGTATCCATTCAACAGCCTTCTCCACGTTGATATTCATGATTGCAGGTTCCTTGATTGGATCATAGAAGCCCAACGAATCAACGTAAGCGCCGTCTCTGCGCTTCTTTGAGTCCATTACCACCACCCTGTAAAAAGGCCGGTTTCTTCTTCCCATTCTCGTAAGCCTTATTCTTACCATATTCTTAGTGCACCTCCAAGTTTATTTACAGCAAACGTTGTTCGTGTCAAAACGGCATTCCTTTTAGACCCTTAAGGAGTTTTCCCTTCTTCCCCATCTTCTTGAACATACCCTTCATCTGATCAAAGGACTTCAGCACCTTATTCACTTCTACCACAGTGGTTCCACTGCCCCTTGCAATCCTCTGCTTGCGGCTGTAATCAATAATCCTGGGATTCTTTCTTTCGCCGGAGGTCATCGAGTTTATGATGGCCTCAGTGCGAGCGATGTTCTTCTCGCCGCCTACTACATCGACATCTTTCGGCATGCCTGGAACCATTTCCAGAATATCTGCAAGTGAACCCATCTTCTTCAGTTCTCGTAACTGCACAAGGAAATCCTCAAGATCGAACTTGTTCTTCATGAACTTCTCTTCGAGTTCTCTGGCCTTGTCTGTATCAACCTTCTCCTGGAGTTTGTCGACAAGACTCAGAACATCTCCCATCCCCAGGATTCTGCCAACCAGTCTGTCAGGATGAAAAACTTCCAGACCATCTACCTTCTCAGATGTTCCAACGAATTTCACCGGTTTGCCAGTCACATGTCTGATCGAGAGGATTACTCCTCCGCGTGCATCTCCATCGAGCTTTGTCACAACAAAGCCAGAAAGCTCAAGAGCATCGTTGAACTTCCTTGCAGAGTTGACCGCATCCTGTCCCATCATCGAATCGACAATCATAAGGATCTCGTCCGGTTTGACGACGCTGACGATCTCCCTCACTTCAGTCATCATTTGCTCGTCTATATGCAATCGCCCCGCCGTATCGAACACGATAACATCGTTCACATTTCTGGACGCATCTTCCATTCCCTGCCTGACAATTTTCAGCGGGTTCTTCCTGTCTCCTGAGCACACTGCTATTCCCATCTGCCTTCCCAACTGCTCAAGCTGATCAATGGCCGCTGGTCTGTAAACATCGGCTGCCACGAGCAACGGTTTCTTGCCTTGAGATTTCAGCTTGTAGGCAAGTTTGGCGCAGGTAGTAGTCTTTCCTGTCCCCTGCAAACCCACAAGAACTATCCCTGCAGGACTGCTGCTTAGCTCGAGCCTGGCACTTTTGCCTCCGAGTACTCGAATCAACTCATCCCGAACAATCTTGATGAACTGCTGATCAGGAGAAAAGCTCCTCAATACTTCCTCGCCAAGCGCCTTGTCCACGACCTCGCTTGTGAACTCCTTAACCACTTTGTAATTTACATCAGCTTCAAGTAATGAAAGCCTGACCTGTCGGACTGCTTCTTCGATGTTTTTCTCGCTTATCCTGCCTTTCCCCGACAGAAGCTTAAATGCTCTTCCCAGCTTTTCCTGAAGTGTCTCAAACATTCCGGCACCTCCACACGCCAGAACAGTATACAATGCATGTCCTGCTTGTTAGTGAAGATTTGGAGAAAATCATAGTGCCAGGACCACAATAGTTTACATTATTGTTCAGTTTTATAGGTGATTATACTTAATTGACCACCTTGTGTTCATGTAGGAGTGATGGACTCTAATCTGCCTGTTGGGGGTGAACCGTTTTTTTAGAGCTCAAGATCTTGTAGCAATCCCTGCAGACCGCGACATACTTCTCCATTCCTCCTACGTCTATGTCGCCTTCGATATCGTTAGTCGTTCGATAAGATAGGACGGCGTTATACTCTCCACAGTTGTGGCATACTGCTCTCTTTTTCACTATCTCATCCGCTACTGCCATGAGTTTCGCAGTAACAACAAAGGGCTTCTGTCTGTAGCTCATGTCAAGTCCCACACAGAACACGTCAATCCCCTGATCGATTATCCCCTTGGCGACATCGACTATGCCTTCATCAAGGAAATGGACCTCATCGACAAAAACAGCCTGCACTTTCTCACCGTCGAGTTCTCTCATTCTTGCATGCAGGGATTCGGAACTTCCTACAACAAGCGCACTCGTCTTCATTCCCGAGTGTGAAACTACGTATTCCGAGGAGTATCTCCTGTCTATTTCCGGCTTGAAGACAACATAGTTTTTTTTACCCAAAGCATAGATCTCTACAAGTGAAAGCAGAGCCGATGTCTTCCCTGAATACATGGGACCGACAATCAGGGTTAGTTTTCCCGCCACTGGAGCACCTCCTGAATTTCAGAACTCAATCATCTTTGCCACTCAAGGAAAAAGACACATACTGGTCCAGCGATCCCGGCCAAGCCGCATAATGCGACGAAATCCTGCAAGCATTTTTCACCGCTTCTTTTAAACTTCTGCCTGAAATCAGTTCATTTCCTATCACAGCTCCGAGAAGATCTCCACAACCAAGCTTGTTACCTGAAGAAGACTCACAACCGTAGTCTTCTCCACAAAACCTGACGCCCTTTCTTCCTTTCATTCGCACCAGATTTGCTGAATCATAATCCCCAAGAACGTCCTGTTCTTCTTCATTCGCGAGCACTGCATCAAACTGTTTCAGCTCTTCCATGATCTCGCTAATCCTGAATGAAGGCTTGAGATCAAGGATCGAGTACGAATGAATGATTCTATTGACCAGATTCACGAAAGAATGTGAAAGCTCAAGCGTTATGTAGAGTAAATCCACCCTGAAAGACTCGAGCAACAGCATTAACTGATCAGATTCACGTTGAACTGCAGGCTTCTGAACAGCAATCACATCCGAGTCGTCGCGGAAGATCATCATACCTTCGGTAGAAGACTTCGACACCGGAATCAGAGAATACTCGAATCTCTTCCGGTGCTCGATCGGTTCAAAAGGATTGACAGAAAGCAGGTGGACCGTGTGTCCGATCCTGGACAGAACATCTGCCACATTATGGCCCGAACCTCCCGCTGAGACGAATATCTCTGAACAGTGACCTGTTCCGGTTATTCCAATATCAGTCAGCAACCCTCCTGCAACCAGAACCCGGTAATCCTTAACGGGTCTTGTAAAGCCTGTCGCCAGCATCTCCAAGACCGGGGATTATATAGGATTTTTCGTCAAGCCTCTCGTCAACTGAGGCGGTGAAAATCTTGACATCAGGATGGTGCCGGGAAATCATGTCAATTCCTTCCGGTGCGCATATCACACACATCAGGCTGATATTCTTGCCGCCGGCCTTCTTGACAATGTCAATGGCCCTTGTCGAAGAAACTCCTGTGGCAAGCATGGGATCAAGTATGAATATCTCGTTCTCATTCAAAGACGGAAGCTTCCCGTAGTATTCGACCGGTCGGATAGTTACCGGATCTCTGTAAATCCCTATAAAACCTACTGCTGCGTTGGGCATCAAAGATAGTACACCGTCGACCATTCCAAGGCCGGCCCTCAGTATGGGGACTACAGAGACTTTCTTGTCTTCGATCATCTTCCCTTTCATTCTTGCAAGAGGAGTATCTATTTCGACTTCATAGGTATTTATGTGGGTGGTCGCTTCGTATGTCAAAAGGAGAGTAATCTCCTTCAACAACTCCCTGAACTCCTTTGGACCGGTTTCGACATTACGCATTATCGTCAGTTTGTGCATGACCAGGGGGTGGTCAACCACAGTCAGTCCTTCATGCATTATTGTCAGCCTCCTGTATTAATTCTCGGTAAAGGGGGAATTTTCCCGTAAGTTCTCTGACTTCCGACCGGATTTCATCGATCAAAGCATCGTTGACCGTTCCCTTCGAATCTTCAACTGCATCAACAAGTCTTGCTATCATACTGGAGATTTCTCGCATCTCCTGAATGTCCATTCCTCTGGTGGTTACAGCGGGTGTTCCGATGCGAATTCCGCTGGTGACAAACGGAGATTTCGTCTCCTTAGGAACGGTGTTTTTGTTTACTGTTATGTCTGCGTTTTCCAGAGCCTTCTCTGCCGCCTTTCCTGTAAGGTTCTTGTTTGTCAGATCAACAAGGAAGAGATGTGTATCTGTTCCGCCCGAGACGATCCTAAGACCAGTTTTTGCCAGTTCTGCCGAAAGCGCCCTTGCGTTATCAAGCACCCGTTCCTGGTAGATCTTGAATTCGTCTCTTAGCGCCTCCCCGAAAGCAACCGCTTTTGCTGCAATTACGTGCATGAGAGGACCGCCCTGTGTTCCAGGAAAGACGTTCTTGTTGATCTTTCCGGCTAGTTCCTGATCATTCGTAATGATCATTCCACCGCGCGGTCCCCTGAGTGTCTTATGTGTTGTGGTCGTGACAACGTGTGCATGATCGACCGGATTAGGAAACAATCCGGCAGCAACCAGACCAGCGAAATGAGCCATATCAACTATCAAGAAGGCATTGACACCGTCAGCTATTTCACGGAACCTCTTGAAGTCAATGGTTCGGGAGTAAGCGCTCCCTCCGGCAATGATGATCGCTGGTTTCGTCTTTCGGGCAATAGCCTCAACCACGTCGTAGTCGATCATCTCGGAATCGGGATCGACCTCATATGAAACCGCATTAAATAGCCTTCCGGAGAAGTTCACTGGTGAACCGTGGGTGAGGTGTCCTCCGTGACTAAGTGACATGCCGAGAATTGTGTCGCCAGGCGAACAGACAGCTAGATAGGCCGCCATGTTCGCCTGTGAACCAGAATGTGGCTGGACATTTGCATACTCAGCGTTAAAGAGTTTCTTTGCCCTGCCTATTGCAAGCTCTTCGGCCTCGTCGACATGAACACAACCACCGTAATACCGTTTCCCGGGGTAACCTTCTGCATATTTATTGGTCAGTACTGAGCCCATAATCTCCATGACTGCGGCTGAAACAAAATTCTCCGAAGCAATCAGCTCGAGCCCCCTTTCTTGACGCAATACTTCCTTTCTCAAAATCTCATAGACTTCAATGTCCCGATTTCTCAGTCTTTCCCACATTGCCAATCCCTCTCTTTCATTGCCTTAATGCGATTGTCGTCGAAAAAGGTTCTGCGACAAGACTGTTGTCAGCCTCAGATAGTCCGCCAGGATCAGCCCTCAGACCAAATGCGAGGATATTCCAGGATCCCTCGACGCTGCAGGATCGACTACTGCCGGAAGCGTTATGCATCACCAGGTATTCCCTGCATTGCTCTGCCAGGCGGAAGATTACAAGATGATCAGCAGCATGAATGAATCTCAGTTTATTCTGCACTTCCGATAACGTCCTCAGCCTGAAAAGAGGCTCTTTCTTCCTCAAACCTATCAGCGCGCTGATGTAATCAAACGATTCACTGTAGAATGAGATTCTGTTATAGTTCAACTCGTTTATGAGTAACGAAGATCGGTAACTGTCTCTCTCAAAAAGCTTTGTCCTGAAGGTCTCGGAACCCGCGTGAATGAAGGGAACGCCCTGGGAGGTGATCACAACCGATAGAGCCAGCAGAGCCATTCTTCTGCGTGTCTCAAAAGGCTCTTCGCTGCAGCTCTTCAACAGCTTGTCCCAAAGCGTCATGTTGTCATGGCTTGAACAGTAGTTAATTATCTCCCCCGGTTTCTCCGCAAATCCGGAGATACCTGGGGAATGCGCGGTTGATCCTGCAATACCAATGCAGATATCCCCTTCCCTTCCGCCTGATCCTGAAACGAAACCCCTTGATTCGTCATCGAGTCTACCCTTAATCGAGTCCCTGAATTCATCATTGAAGACGGCTATTCTGCTGGATTTTTGAGACCCCTTGACAAAGGGGTTGTCTCTCATAGATGATCTCGCTGCCATCCAGGGTTCTCCGTAAACCAGCACATCAGGTCTTTCGGCTTTGATCGCACATTCAATTTCTTTCACTGTTTGTTCTCCCAAGAGTGCCATCAGATCAAACCGAAATCCGTCCACGTGGTAGTTTCTCATCCAGTGAAGCACGGAGTCAGTGATGAACCTCCTTACCATGAACCTTTCTGTGCAGAGTTCGTTTCCTGTGCCCGCACCATTAGAAAAGCTGCCACTGTCAGTCAGTCTGTGATAGAAGAAGGGAACCAGCTTGTGAAAAGACATGTTGTTCCTGTACGTATGATTGTAGACTACATCCATAATAACACCCAGTCCACGATCATGGATTGACTTGATCATCCTCCTGACCTCGACTATCCTGCTCTCGCCTGAAGAAGGATCCAGGGAGTAGCAACCTTCAGGTACATTGTGGAGCTCCGGGTCGTACCCCCAGTTATATTCAGGGTCGAACTCGTCAACACTCGAAAAATCCTGAAATGGAAGCAGATGTAGATGCGTTACCCCAAGCTTCTCGATGTAGTCGATTCCCGAGGGTCCAGAAAGAAGATTGCTCGTGCCGCACTCGCAGAACGCAAGGTATTTGCCCCTGTTCATGTGATTCGTCGTCCAGGAAGATGAGAAATCTCCAATATGCAACTCATAGATCACCGCGTCAACTATCGATCCCAGATGCGGCCCCCGGTCATCCCTCCAGCCATCGGGTTCAAGCCTGGACAGATCAACTATATATGAGAACTCGCTGTTTCCGATTGCAGCAGGTGCGTATGGATCTGCTGCAGCATATACTCGTCCAGCGCGCTCAATCCTGTAACGGTATGCCCTACCGACAAGATCGCCGACAATCCTACATGTCCAGACACCGTTTTCAGCTCGCGACATTTCCTCAATGACTTCGGGGGCTCCCAAGTTTCGAGGATCATACAACTCAACGAAAAGCTCTTGATGCCCTGGAGCCCATACATTGAACTCAACATAATCCTGCATCATCTGATAACCTAAGGGACCTTCATAGTAGAATCGTTCTTCCTCAAGAATGCCAGCAGGATAAGCACGGTGCTTCTTCCCTTCTACTTCGAAGTCTACAAGATCAAAAGGAGAGAGTTCATGGTCGAGAACTACCACAAAATGTCCTTTTCTCTTTTCGGCCATTGTGAAATGCACCGGGTGATTATCAACCAGAACCCTTTCGGGAGCTGTGCCAGAAAAAAGCCTCAGCTTGTTCTCCGTATCCACTAGGCCAAAACGCATCAGTTTGCTCCTTTTCTAATGGTGTTTTCCGGAAGTGGATCGGAAATGATACGGTGGGTAGTTTACGGCATCTTCCGTTACTATCGCCGTGATCAAGCTTGCGGGAATCACATCAAATGCAGGATTGAAACAGGAAACGTTCTCGGGAGCAATCCTGATTCCGGAGATGTGGGTAATCTCTTCAGAAGAACGCTCTTCAATAGGTATCTCTTCTCCCGAAAGAAGTTCGAGGTCAATGGTTGATGAAGGAGCCACGACATAGAAGGGAATCTTGTGAAATGCTGCCAACACAGCCAGGGAATAACTACCTATTTTGTTCGCCGCATCACCGTTAGTAGTTATCCTATCCGCCCCCACTACAACAGCGTTTATTCCTTTCTTCTTCATGACCCAACCCGCCATATTGTCACTGATCAGAGTGCAGTCGATGCCGTCGTTTATCAACTCCCAGGCAGTAAGTCTTGCTCCCTGGAGATAGGGTCTTGTCTCGTCAACGAATACGTGAACTGCCTTACCCTGATCCTTTGCATCGCGTATCACACCAAGCGCCGTTCCATAACCAACTGTTGCAAGCGCCCCGGCGTTACAGTGTGTGATGACATTCGATTGATCGCTCAACAGAGAGGCTCCGAGTTCCCCGATGCGCCTGTTCGTACTGATATCTTCTTCAGCTATTGTAATGGCCTCTCTCTCCAGCTCACTTAACCACTGCGGTTTCGTATTACGACTTTCGAAAAACAAATGCATGCGCTTCAGGGCCCAGAAGAGATTGACCGCGGTGGGTCGGCTTGCGGACAGGGTGCTTCTCACTGTCGCCATGGCCTTCGTTACATCGCCAGATCTTGATTCAGCAAACCTCATGGCACCCAGGACATAGCCAAAAGCTGCTGCTGCCCCAATCGCAGGGGCACCTCGTACTACCATATCCCCGATTGCTCTGCTGACATCTTCATGGCTTTGGCACCGAATATACGTAACTTCCGTGGGGAGTTTGCGTTGATCAAGAAGGTGAAGAGCATGACCATCCCACTTCATCGTCAACGTATCGAGAATGCTTCTCACTGCAATACCAGCTCCTTCTGAATCGCGGAAACCAGCTCTCTGTACAACCGTTCGTGCTCGGATCCTCGCATGTGCGAGGAAATCGTCTTTCCTTTATCTGCCAGAGTCGATATCTTCGGGTCAAAGGGAAGTCGCGCAAGAAGAGGCAACTCAAAACGGGCAGATAGGTCTTCACCTGCGGCACCGTGGAAGAGCTCGATCGTTTTTCCGCACTCCGGACACTTCATATAAGACATGTTCTCGATAATCCCGACCGGTCCAACACCGAGTTTCTTCAAGAAGTTGAGTGCCCTTGACACGTCAGCTTTTGATATTTCCTGCGGAGTGGTAACCATTATGGAGCGGAGTCCCGTTATGCTCTGAGCTACGGTGAGAGGTTCATCCCCGGTTCCTGGAGGAGCATCAATAATCAGAAAATCGAGCGTGCCCCAAACCGTCTCGTTGACAAGCTGTTTGATGGCATTCGCCTTCAGGGGCCCTCTCCAGATTATGGGGCTGTCCACATCGGTGAAGTCGGCAATCGAGATGGACTTAAGATTCTGCATGATCTCTGCCGGGAAGATCTGTTCTTCCACCAAAACAGGTCTCTTGTTTTGTCCGAGCATCTTTGAAACGTTCGGTCCATGTATGTCGATGTCGAGAATTCCCGTTTTGAAGCCCTCATCAGCCATTGTACAGGCGATATTAACTGCCACTGTGGATTTTCCTACTCCCCCTTTTCCTGACATAACCATTAGCTTGTTTCTCACACTTGACAAATTCCCGGACGCCTCGCCAAATGCTGTCCTTTCTTCTCTATCCTTCAAATCTCTTCATTTCCCACGAGTATTCTGTAGGACAGGTCGGTCGACTTCTTCAGCATCGCAGATACTGAACAGTATTTCTCCTGCGAAAGGTCAACTGCCTTTCTGATTTTCTCTTCAGGAAGACTGTCCCCCTCAAACGAGAAGGTCAGTTCAATCCATGTGTACTGTTTCGGGTGTTCACTGGATTTTTCGCTTTTTGCGCTGATCTCCATTTCATATCCTTCAACCTTCATCTTCTCCAGAATCGAAGCCACATCCATCGCGGTGCAACCCATCAATGCAACAATCACAAGTTCCATGGGAGTTGCCGCGCTTTCATTGCCTCCAAAATCCCTGTTTGTATCGACAATCACATCGTGACCACTCGGTGTGCGGGAGTGAAACGTCATTTTCCCTATCCTGCTAAGCTTGAACTCCATTAGGCACCTCCTCTTTGTCCTGTACAAAAAAAGGGGGGTTACCCCTCAGTTTCCGTTCAGCGCAGACTTGGCTACTTCCACGTAGCTCTTAAAAGCTTCGAAATCTTTCACAGCAAGCTCTGCCAGCATTTTCCTGTTGATATTGACACCTGCCAGCTTCAAACCGTGGATCAGTTCATTGTACTTTGAACCCGCCATTCTTGCACCCGCGTTTATTCTTGTTATCCAGAGCTTTCTGAAGTCTCTTTTTCTCAGTTTTCTACCAACATATGCGTAGACACCGGACCTCAGATAATACTGCTTGGCAAGTCGGTATCTGCGGCTCAATGCACCTCTGTAACCCTTGGCTGCACGTAGATATTTCCTTCTCTTATTCTTTGCAATCTGCGAACTCTTCACTCTCATCACAATCACCTCTTATCGCTTTCAGCGCTAAAGTCCAAGGCTTCTCTTGGCCTTCTTGGCGTGTCCGCCCTTGATCGTTTCCCACTTGCGAGCCTCGCGTCTGTTGTTCTCTCTCTTCTTCCCGGTATTATGGCCAGTTCCTGAATGCTGCCTGACAATCTTTCCGCTACCGGTAACCTTGAATCGCTTAGCGCTGGCCTTGTGAGTCTTGAATTTCGTCTTGCTCATGATAAAACCTCCCGTTACGTTTTTGGCTTAAGAAGCATCCACATATCTCTTCCTTCAAGCTTCGGGCTTCGATCTACCTCGGATATCTCCTCAAGTTCTGCCGCTACTCTGTTCAGGATCTCCTCGCCTTTCTCGGCAAACACGATCTCTCTTCCTCTGAACATTATCACGACCCTGACTTTGCTTCCTTTCTCGAGGAAGTCCCTGATACGCCCAACCTTTGTTTGGAAGTCATGTTCGTCAATCTTTATCCTGAATTTCATCTGCTTCAACTGTGTCTGCTTGGCCTTCTTCTTTGCTTCTCGGTCTTTTCGATCCTTCTGGTACTTGAACTTGCCGTAGTCCATGATTCTTGCAACAGGAGGGTTCGAGCGTGGAGCAACCAGGACAAGATCGAGCTCTTTGCCCTGTGCAAGTTTCACAGCCTCTTTCGTAGGCATGACTCCCAGTTGCGAACCATCTTCGTCAATAACTCTGACACTCTTCGCGTTGATCTCCTCGTTTCTGGGTACTGAAGCTGTCTTTCTGGAAATACTCATCACCTCTCATTAGAAATGGCAGACCAGCCGCCTGCCAATACACGTATTACGCATTGACCCCTTAGCTTCGGCTGGGGTGGGAGCCATGCTCCGCTTATTCTGGTGGGCCGTGCAGGAGTCGAACCTGCAACCTACTGATTAAGAATCAGCCGCTCTGCCTACTGAGCTAACGGCCCAGCCTGTCATATTGTATCTTATGTTGAAATTCCTGTCAATGAAGCTACTTCAGGTACAGCTCCGGCCTGAGGTTTGAGAAGTAGCCGTTAGAATCCCCACCCTCGTGATATCGGTAGCGTTTGACCTGATCAACGTCCAGTTCAGCAATAATGAATCCTTCAGCACTGCCGGCATCAGCAAGCACCCTCCCAGAGGGGTGCACTACCCTACTGCACCCAACAAACTCTATCGGGCCGGGTTTTCCGGGCTGGCTGGAAGCAACAAGAAAAACACCGTTTTCTATGGACCGCGCGGAAATGGCTGCAGTATAGATTCCGGTTCTTTCTTTTCCGAAGGCAAAGGGGACCAGGAGCACTTCTGCACCCTCATGACACAACCTCCTCGAAATCTCCGGAAAACCTATTTCAAAGCACATAAGGACGCCGAAGTTTACCTCACGGTACTCAAAGGACAAAAAGCTTTTCCCGGGAGTGAATGCTTTCTTCTCATCTCTGAAGAGGTGTGTCTTATCGTAAAAAACCGGGCCTACATAAGGACGAACAACGATCGTCGAGTTGAACCAGGTTTCCTGTTCTCTTCTTGCTATCCCTGCAACAATGAGAATCTCTCGCTCATCTGCCAGAGCACCGAGCGTCTCGACGGTCTCGTCAAACGTCTCGTCAGCAATGCGTAGAATCTCTGGATCAACTCCATAACCTGAGTTAAACATCTCGGGAAAGACTACTGCATCTACACCTTTCTCGGCAAGCAACTCAAAATACGTTGTGGCTCTCTCCAGGTTTTCGCCGACTTCACGGGGTCTACTGAACAACTGAACGGCACCTATGCTTAGCGTTCTACCCATCCTGTCACCTCCTCTAATCAGGATCCCCGGGATGATTAAGCCCATCTTCAGAATTCCTGTGTCGAAGTTTCCGAACATCCTGAAAGGCAACACCCGCAATGAGAGCGGCCGCCAAGATGATACCGCTTGCACCGAGTTTTTCACCTGCAGCATGAGCAAGTCCCAATGCTATGCCTATCCAGAAGATAATTACAAGAATAAAGGAAAGAATTCTGAGATTCTGTAAAAGGTTGTGAAATGCAAGAGCCACGTAGGCCCCTGCAAAAACAGTGCTCTCAAGCTGTATGGCAAAGATTTCGCGTCCTCTTAGACCTCCCAGCAAAGCAAGAGCTGTCATCAGAACAAGCGTCAGACCATGAAGCTGCAAGGATCTGGTAGATTTCCTGCCAAACAACGAACCTGCAACAAGCATGCAGCCGAGTGCAATACAAACCTCCAGACGGTATCCAACGAGATAGGTTAGCCAGCTGAAGGCTGCCGAGAAGAGTAAAAGGTATATCACTCTAGTTCAGATAACCGTTGTCGCGAAGCCATTCTTCTGCTTCCCGCTTCGCTTCCTCCCCCTGTGCTCTCCACTCTGACTGGATCTTCAGCTCCAAGACCTTGAAATAAGCGTCTGCCGCCTTGTCGTCATCCTTGGTCTTGATGTAGAGTTCCGCAAGCTCGATGTAGCTGTTCAGGTATTCCGGGTTCATCTCGATTGCCTTGAGAATGAGTTCTTCAGACTTCTTGTAATCCCTGTAAGGCCATGGAGTATCACGGTACCTCATGCCCATGGCAAGGAAAGGAAAGTGGTTGTCGGGAATGAGTTCCATTGCCTTTTCGATGTACCTGTCGAAATCACCCAGCATGAATATCGATCTAATGATACCTGCAAACTGCGCTAATTGACCAATAGAAGCTCCTGCTACGTAGTGGGCATAGCCATAATCAGCATCAAGCTCTATTGCCTCTTCTGCAAGCGACCTTGCTCTTTCGTAGTGGTCACGTTTCTTATCGTCAGGTGCCCAGTTGGCGTACTCCCTGTGAGCGTCTGCAAGAAGTGTCAAGAGCTTCGGATCGGAATAGACTTCTTCCATTTCAGAGAGCAGATCGATAAACGTCTCCATTCGGCCAAGGCTCTCCTCGGAACGGATCTCCACGAACTCTTCGTAGATGTTATCATAGTCTAGAGCAACGACCAGGATACCGGCAAGAACAACCATTGCACCAACCAATAAAGCTCTCACAATCATCACCTCACAATCTCCCAGTCATTATACCACCGGATCATGCGAGGAGCGACGAAATTGGGAACAGTAGCCATCGTAAGGTATAGCGAGATAGCCTTGAAAGGCAGAAACAGGAGCACTTTCGAACAACAGCTCGTTAAAAACATCAGGTCGGTCTTGCCCGAGTCTCGGGTTACGAGACGCCCTGGAAGGATCATTGTTAGGGGCGATGAAGAAGTCGGGGAGACCGTACGAAGCCGCCTGGCGAAAATCTTTGGAATACAGAATTTCAGTGTTGCAGAGGCAACCGATTACGATATCGAGAACATCGCCAGATTAAGCATTAAGACAGCAAAAGAGCACCTGCAAAGCGGCAGATCCTCATTCAAGGTATCTACGAAGAGGGAATTCAAGAAATTCCCTCTCAAGAGCATGGAGCTCAGCGCCATGATTGGTGAGAGAGTGTTGAAGGCGCTTCCTCAATTGCGAGTAGACGTGAAAAACCCCGACTTCATAATCGGTATCGAGGTAAGAAGTGATGGAGTGTTTGTTTTCCCTGAAAAGCTTCAGGGGCCTGGGGGTCTTCCCACCGGAGTAAGCGGGAAAGGTGTACTTCTCCTTTCGGGAGGCATTGACAGTCCTGTTGCCGGTTATCTTGCAATGAAAAGGGGAATAAGCCTTCTAGCGGTTCATTTCTCCAGCCCGCCATATACCGGAGTACGTTCTCTGAATAAGGTGCGAGACCTTGCAAGGATAATGGCATCTTACTCCGAAAACGGAACTGTGGAGCTCCTGAATATTGCCTTTACTGACTGTCAGATTGCTGTTAAGAAAGCTGTTCCAGATAAGCTCAGCCTTGTGATTCAGCGTAGGATTATGATGAGAGTGGCATCAAGAGTCGCAGAGTCCGAAAAAGCGGAGGTCCTTGTTACAGGTGAAAATGTCGGCCAGGTAGCAAGCCAGACACTCAAGAACATGGCAGTTATCGATGAGGTTTCTCCTCTACTGGTAATAAGGCCTCTCATCTGTTTCGACAAACTGGAGACTATCGAGCTGGCGAGAAAAATCGGTACCTATGACACATCCGCCTTGCCATATGAAGACAGCTGCACGGTGTTCATACCAGCAGAACCGGCAACAGGGGCATCAAGAGCCGGGGTCAAAGATGCCGAAAACTCTCTCAATGTCGATGAACTGGTGAGTATCGCCCTGGGAAATCTCGAGAGAGAGACGATAACTGAAGATGGGGTGTCGTGAATGAAGGTAGTACGCCTGTTACTTGGACTGAGAGATTTTCTCATCACTGTTATGGGTGCAGTCTTCTTTTTGGTCTACGTTATCGTATACGGTAGCCTGGTCCTTATCGTAGGAGCAATAATCAACAAAGTCAGGGGAGAAGCTGCCCGCAAGAGGTTTGTCAGCAGAGAAGTGGGAAGGTTTGGAAGAAACGTTTTCAGGACTCTTTTCTGCAAAGTGAGTGTCAATGGAAAGGAACATGTTCCTGCTTCCGGTTCGATGGTTATTGTGTGTAATCATCAGAGCGTTCTTGATATTCCGCTTGTTCCGGGTTACATTCATCACGAAATTGCCTTTATTGCCAAGAAGGAGATTTCGAGGATCCCCGTCGTAAGAGGTTTTGTCAAGGCACTCGACGGAGTGTTCATCGCAAGAGGCAACAGGGCGCAGACTGCTTCCACGATGAGAAAACTCATCACGATCTTGCGTGAAGGTGGTACAATAATGCTGTTCCCCGAAGGAACAAGAAGCGAAGATGGAAAGCTACTTCCTTTCAAAGACGGGAGTTTTATGTTACCTTACCGTACAGGGGCAACTGTATTGCCTGTAGCAATCGACGGAACAGGAAAACTGATGAAGAAGAAAAGGCTTTTCGTTCGCCCTGGAAAGGTGTTTGTCAATATCAGGAAACCCCTGGATTCAAGCACATTTGAATCCGAAGAAGCTCTGAGAAAGACCGCCGAGGAATCCGTAAAGGAAGGTCTTAATGAGACGAGAATGGAGGTCCTTCAATGCTACAAGTGAGACTGAGAGGTCTGGCACTGGATCAATCCGGTTCACCCGTGGTTATCCTTGAAGTTGATAAGTCTAACAAGGGTTTTGGTATATGGATCGGACCGTTCGAAGCGGAGTCTCTTGCGATCGCCGTGAGCGGCAAGGATTTTCCCAGGCCACTGACATACGACCTCTTTTCAAGTGCCGTTCTTGCCGCAGGTGGCAAGTTCGATCGAGTCATAATACACAGCGTGCAAGATAACGTCTACTTTGCAAACCTGCATATTATTGACAGCGGCGGCGAATCGATCGCTCTGGATGCGAGACCGTCTGATTGTCTCGTCCTTGCAGTCAAGAACAGCATACCGGTTTTTGTAGAGGAGAAGGTCTACGAAGAGAGTGCAATAAGTCTGGAGAATCTGCAGCAGGAAGAGGGCGAAAGGAACGAAGATCCTGAAGCATTTAAAGAATTTGTAAGCCAATTTGACATTGAAGACTTCAAGAGATACCTCAAGAAGAAACGAGACAAGGATGAAGACTCTTCCTCTTGACCATTTCCGAACACAATTTGACCAGCTTCTTCTGTCGGAGATAAGAAATAGCACCTCGGACAAGGACCTTGTGAACGCCGTAGTCTATACGTTCGAGGCTGGCGGAAAACGTCTGAGACCTTATTTGATACGGTGTCTATGCGATGAGCTGTCTCTTGGACGCAACGTTGCAGATAGCCTTGGAAAAGCTGTCGAGGTCTTTCACACCGGCAGTCTTATACATGACGATCTCCCTGCACTGGATAACGACGATCTCCGTAGAGGGCAGCCAACTCTTCACAAGGTCTTTGGGGAAGAAGTGGCCATTCTCGCTGGAGATTTCCTCCTCGTGCACCCCGTCAGAATTCTGCTCAGGTCGTCTATCGATCGAGAACGACTTCTTTCGGTGATCGAACTCTGGACAGAAACTTCTCTAACCGTTATAGAGGGGGAGTTTCTTGATGTCACCTTCCAGGATACGAAGAACGAGAAGACATTGGAAGAGGTCCACAAGAAGAAGACGGGAGAGCTCTTTGGGTTCTGTTTTGCCGCCCCGGTTCTTTGTGCTGGCGAAAAGGAGACAGCCAGTCAGATGCTTGCCCTGGGAAGAGATTTCGGCATAGTTTTTCAGATTGCCGACGACATAAAGGATATGACTGCAACCAGAGCCACTCTTGGCAAAACGCCGGGAAAAGATGCCTTGCTTGACAGACCTTCCGCTCTGAATGTCATGGATCTTACTCAGGCGAGGAAGGTAATCGACAAGAAAGTGAGAAGACTCCTTGAAGCATTGCCTTATGAGGGTTTCAGAGATGTCATCGAGCATCTGTGTAAGCAGATAGTCTCAAAATAGGGTTTAGAAGAACCAACGTCTCCGAAGTGCCCTTATGAACTGTAGTGCATCCTGATACCTGTTGCTCATTGCCATGGCCATTGCTCTTCGAACTACCTTTCGGAGCTTGTAACTCGTCGATGGATATGCCATTGCAACACCTTTCATCCGGTCCGGAGCCGGTACGGGATCAAGACCGGAAACAAGGAAGAAAAGCACTCCTCCGAGCGAGTATATGTCGGATTGGGCTGTAGGCATTATGCAACTCACAAAGCGTTCTGGGGCAGAGTAGTGCAGCGACACTACTCCCGAATGAAGTGGAACAAAGAAGCTGTCTCGAACTGCTGCACCGCCAAAATCGGTTATCTTAACTGCACGTTCATTCTTAAGAAGCACATTTGTCGGTTTCAGATCGCCGTGGACAAAACCGGCGTTATGAACTGATCGAATACCCAGTGCGATTTCTTCTGCTATGTTGATTGCATCCGGGCTTTTCAGAGGACCGGCTTTTCTCACATACTGCGCAAGTGTAGGTCCCTCAACATACTCCATCACATAATAGGCTGTATTGTTTTCCTTGAAAGAATCCGTCTGCCGCACGATTCTAACGTCTCCAAATCTGGAAGCGATTATCGATTCGTCAATGAAGGATTCTACTCTAGCGTAATGGTCCTGCATATCGTGCTGTGCAGGAAATGTAAGGGCGAGGTCCTCACGAACGGCATGTTTGGGGAAATACTCCTTGACAGCAACATAGCTTCCTGCGGAATTGTCCATACACAGGTAAGTAATGCCGAATCCACCGCTTCCAAGGGGACGCTCAACGGTATATCTACCCTTGAGGACGGTTCCTGGTGGAAGCCCCATCTCAGCTATCCGATATCACCTCATGGCAGATCTCTGCTATATTAGACCTGTAGGCTTCTGAGAAAGTCTGGAGGTGGGCGCTTGTTCGTTGATCTTCATATGCACACGATCTACTCTGACGGAACGGACTCTGTGGAGATGCTCCTAGAAAAAACTCTGGAAAAGGGAATCAAACTCGCCTCCATTACAGATCATGATAACATAGACGGTCAGGAAAAGGCAATGAAGATCGCAGCTTCGACGGGGCTTCTGTATGTCTCTGGAGTCGAGATCAACTGTCAGGGGCCGGGGATGCTCGATCTTCTAGCCTACGGCTTTGATGTCAGACACGAAGACTTATCAGAGAGCTTCCTGTCGTTAATCGAGAGCAGGAAGGCACGTAATTCGAAGATCCTGAACAGGATGAAGGAACTCGGAATTAGAGTCACTCTTGAAGACCTCGTGAAGATATCAAGAGAGAAGAGCATTGGCCGTCCACACTTCGCTCGATTGCTTGTCGAAAAGGGACACGCTTCATCTATCGAGGAAGCCTTCAGGAGATTCCTGAATAAGGGAGCAGAAGCTTACATTGAGAAGGACAGGCCCATCCCTGATAGAGTCCTTCAAACAATAAGAGCCGCTGGAGGGCTACCGGTTCTCGCTCATCCTCTCTCTCTTGAGCTTCCACCGAAAGACCTCGAGAGCAAACTGAAGCTTATGAAGCGAAATGGACTTGAAGGAATCGAAGTGTTCTACAAGGAGTACAACGAAGAAACCCGGAAAAAACTGCTTGAAATCGCGGAAAGACTCAACTTGCTGCCCACAGGGGGTAGTGATTATCATGGTCGCAACAAACCCTCTCTGGAACCTGGAGTCGAAGTGCCTAATCGCTTCGTTGAGGAATTCCAGCAGCGGGTTACCGGCCTGTGATACTCCTTAATGAGAAGCACTTACTGCGGCTATAGCTATTGACGCCAATTTCGATCTTTCGCTATCAGCCCGGGAAACAATGACTATCGGAGCCGCTGCACCCATTACCAAGCCGGCAATCACTCCTTCTGCCAGATAGACGGCCGACTTGCCAAGAAAATTCCCCGAGTGAATTTCCGGAACCACAAGCAAGTCTGCATGACCTGCAACAGGACTCTCTATTCCTTTTGTCTTTGCTGCAACTGTTGAAAGTGCGTTATCGAGTCCAAGCGGCCCGTCAACCGTGCAACCTCGAATTTGGCCACGTGCATGCATTTTCGCGATCATTGCGGCTTCCGTAGTTTCCGGCATGTCGGGATTGACCGTCTCAACAGCTGCTATGAGAGCCACGAACGGCCTTTCATACCCCAAGGATTGAAGAAGGTCTACACCGTTCTTGAGTATCTCTACCTTCTGGGAAAGATCAGGCCTCACGACCATTCCTCCATCACTGACAAATATCAGTCGATCAAGACCCGGCACGTCAAGACAAGCTACATGACTTAGAAGCCTCCCGGTTCTGAGACCCCATTCCTTGTTCAGTACGGCCTTCAGCAGCACAGAAGTCTTTATTCTGCCTTTCATCAGGCAAGCATGTGAAGACGAGCTTACAGCTTTCACTGCCTCTTCTGCAACAGTCTGTTCATTCCTCGCATCAATGATCTCGGCATCGAAGGAGATCTCTTCCAGTAGTCTGCTGGTCACATTGCTGTCACCAACGAGAAGCGGATCGCCGATTCCTTTCTCGGAAGCATGTTTGAGAGCAAGCAGGCCTTCCCTATCTTCAGAACCAGCAAGCACTACTTTTCCCATCTTGCCTTCAGATGCCTTTTTCACAAGGTCATCAAGCGTCCTGTACATCGTACACCTCCACTCCTGGTTCTCTGCACGATATCTCTTACGTGATTCCCATTTCTGTTAGCGGCATCAATAAACGCTAGTCCTGATAATCAGACACATCTTTCTCATTAAGCAGTCTATCCTGTATGTGCTCTTCGTACCTGGCCATCATGTACAGGAGGTCCGAAAGCCTGTTGATATATACTGTAATCACTTCAGGAACCTCTTCGGTATCTGCAAGACTGCAAATTCGCCGTTCCGCTCGCCTGGCAACTGTCCTGGCAATATCGAGCTTTGCTGACTCACGAGTGTTTCCGGGAACAACAAAACCCTCGATCGTTACCCTTGCTTCCAGATCGTGAACAAATCCAGTAATTCTGCCAACATCTGAGACGGAAAGATTTTCCGGAAAGGGCTTCCCCACAGTGGCCAGCTGTCCTGTCATCTTGAACAGATCCTTCTGAATTCCCAGCAGCATCTCTCTAACCATTTCAGATGACACAACATGTCTCGTCTCCCCCAGGTGGCAATTAAGCTCGTCTATAGTCCCATATGCTTCTACTCTCTTGCTCGCCTTGGAGACCCTCTGGCCGCTCCATAGACTCGTCCTACCGGAATCTCCTGTGCCCGTTGAGACACTCACTACGATCACCTCGACATCCAATTCAGATTATACACAGCACTCCTTACGAACTCAAACGGTGGCTTGGTGAGTTCTGCCACAGGAGTTGTGATACCATGAGTTCATGGATACGTTGATAAGGTGTTCGAAGTGCGGCCTGGCTTTTTCTCAATCGGAAGCTTCATGGGCCTGCAATTGCGGCGGTGTGCTGGATGTACTCCATCCTGCTGAGTTCCCATTAGAGAAGATCAAGAGAAGAACACCTACAATGTGGCGTTACAGAGAAGCAATACCTATCGCTGATGATTCAAACATAGTAAGCTTTAACGAGGGCTTCACCCCAATCAGCTCATTGAGAACAGAAAAGCGGAGCGTTCTTCTGAAACTTGACTTCCTATTTCCTACCGGTTCTTTCAAGGATCGAGGATCTTCCGTGTTGCTTAGTAGGATCAAGGAGCTCGGCGTTCGAAGTGTCGTCGAAGATTCTTCCGGAAATGCAGGCGCTTCTATTGCCGCCTATTGTGCCATGGCTTCTGTTGAGTGCAGAATCTATGTCGCGGAAAACACTTCAGAAAGCAAGCTTGCTCAAATCAAGGCATTTGGTGCAGAGCTTCACATTGTGCCCGGCACAAGGGAAGATGCTTCTGAAAGGGCTTCTGATGACGCAAGAACCCTTTACTATGCAAGCCACTGCTGGAACCCGTTTTTCTTGCAGGGAACAAAGACCGTTGCGTATGAAATCGCGGAGCAACTGGAATGGAAGACTCCAGAAGTTCTCATCGTCCCGGTTGGAAACGGTACCTTGTTGCTGGGAGCGTATATCGGCTTCACGGATCTGTATCTGGCAGGTTTGTCAAGCAAGATTCCGAAAATCATCGGAGTGCAGTCGGAAAACTGCGCCCCTTTGTTTCACATGCAGCGCAATAACCAGACACTCTCTGAGGGACCGGCATCCGAGACTGTGGCAGAAGGAATAGCAGTGAGAAAACCGATAAGGGCAGAGCAGATTCTTGATGCTGTGAAGATTACCGGTGGATGGTTTACAACAACAAGCGACACTGATATTGAAGAAGCAGCAACATATCTGGCTCGACGAGGTTACCTTGTTGAACCTACTGCAGCTGTTGCCATGGCAGGTTTTGCAAAGAATCAGTCGAGGCTTCTTCAAGAAGAATCGGTCGTGATAATTCTTACCGGAAGCGGCCTCAAAGACACGAAAAACCTTTCGAAGCTGTTTACTCACCAATAGCAGCGAGACATCGAAACAACGCGGGAGTCAATCAATTGCTCTTCCAGTGAAGGGATCTATGAGCTCAATAACACTGTTAGCAAGATCCATCCTTACCCAGGCTCCAACAGGTAACGTAAGCTTCGTGAACCCGCCATGATAGACAGGAAGGCCAACCCAGACCGGTATCGGTGAATCCTTGAAGTTACTCCTGATTATCTCAAGAATGTCATCAGCGGTCGCATTGCCAATATTGGTGAAACCTGCAAAAACGATGCCCCTGAGTTGGTCGAGTTCTTCCAGGTGCGCAATATTCCATACCATCCGTTCAATAGAGCTTCTGGTTTCTCCGACATCCTCTAGTACGAGAATGGCGTCCTTGAGCGATCCGAAGTATTTCGTTCCCTGCATTGCTTGAATCAAGGACAGATTCCCTGGAATCAGTTTTCCCACCATCTCACCTGGAACGATAGGTATGGGAGTGTAGTCGAAGAAAACACTTTTGGAACCGCTAATCGTCTCAATCATATACTCAAGCGACTCCGAATCATTGGGGAGTTCTACAGTGACCATCGGTCCATGATATGTGACTACACCGGTTTGGAAATATATCGCAAGCAGAAGGGCAGTGATGTCGCTATACCCTACGATCGGCTTTGGATTGTTTGATATCGTGTTCCAGTCTAGATGATCGAGCAGGTTGAAGGAACCATGACCGCCTCTGGTAACAATAATCGCATCATATCGGTCGTCTGCAAAAGCCTCGTTGAGCTCTGCCGCTTTCTGCTCCGACGTCATGAAGACCCTGCAGCTGTTGCCCACAACCACTTCGAGACCAAAATCTCTCAGATTGCCAATCCCTGCTTCGAGTAAGGCCCTGTCCGGGAACGTGGCAGGGGAAGTCAGAAACACCGTCTTTATCGACCTTTTCTCGCGTGACTGATAGTTTGCAGCTATCACGCATTCAGAACAATCCCTCATACCGGAACCAAAAAGAAACAACAGGAGAAAGACCAATGGCAATGCCCTCATATTCCTCCCCCAATCACTAATCAGTAAGAGTTTGCCACGCAACACCCGTACATTCAAGTCCCTATCTAGATAAGAATCTGCGTATAGTTGCGACTGCAGTATTCCTCAGGTGATAATCCGTGCTTTTCGCACAGAAAAACCCAGATCATCCTATGCTAACATGTCAACTGCCCAAGAAGTAAGTTCATCGAGATTTCCCTGGTCGGGTCTCATTACATAATCATGAATCCTGTTTCACCGCGAGAGACCATGACTTCCGACAAAAAACACGAAGATGCACACTTCTTTCGTGTTATGACAAAAACCACCCAGATCCATGAGCATAGTGGTGACAGAATCAAGGGGGATTTCTGGAAAGCTTTCGATCATCAGCTGAAATTATGATGAGAATATTGGGAATCAAGGCTCGTGAATAACCAAGATCAGCCAGAATTGTGGTTATTGACATTATTCAAGACTTGAACTAATTTGTCCTCTTCCGATACACTATTAGATGGACCATCATTAACTGATTCTTCAAAACACTCCAAGGAGGTGTCAAAATGAAGAGAGCACTTTTTCTGATTAGTGTACTTGTTTTTGCCACACTGATTTTGGCCGGGTCTATTACTGTGATCGGTCCGTGGTCAGGTGAAGAAGAAGAAAGCTTCAAACCTGTTCTGCAAGCTTTTGAGGAGAAGACCGGAATTTCAGTCAATTACCGAATCAACAGAGCTGAAGATCTGGCTCCAGTGCTTCCTGCACAGTTCGCAGCCAGAAGAGCGCCCGGTGATGTGATTTTTATGTGGGCGGATTTCATCCCCGCAAACCCAGAGCATGCGGTTGAGCTCAGCGGTGTGGTCGATACCGAACTATATGAGCCTGCAACTCTGCGCAGTGTTATGGTCGGTGACGAACTCTATGGAACAGCATATACTGCTAAGCCCAAACCAGGCTTCTGGTACAGAAAGTCCTTCTTCGAGGAACATGGTCTATCCGAACCTGAAACGTGGGATGAATTCGTCGCACTCCTTGACGAGATCAAGGGAATTCCGGGTATAAGAAGACCCATCGCAAGTGGCAACGGAGTAGGATGGCCCCTTTCTGACATTACTGAACATTTCCTCATTACGTTTGGTGGGCCAGAGCTTCAAAACGATCTCATTGAAGGCAACATAAGCTGGGAAAGCCATATTGTGAGAAGACCTATGGAAAAACTTGCTGGGCTTCTTGAGGTCGGGTATTTTAGTGAACCGACCGAATGGACAACGATTCTTGAACAGTGGTGGAAAGGAGACTACGCACTATATTTCATGGGCTTCTGGATAATTGGTATGGTTGATGATCCGGACGATCTGGGTGTTTTCACATTGCCAGGAGCAAGAGGCGTTGTGTCATCTGTCGATTATGCTTTTGTACCCAAATATGCAGACAACGTTGAAGGTGCGAAGAAGTTTGTTGAGTTTATATCGAGCGTGGAAGGACAGAGTGTTCAGGTAGCTCAGGGTGGTCACTTCGCCACAGTTGCTGGTGTTCCTGAGGATGCCTATCCCCTTGCAGACCGGGAAGTTGCCAGATCAATCGAAGGTCTTGAACCAGTACGTGATCTGGACGACACTATAGGTGGTGCATGGCAGCCAGCATTCTGGGATCAGCTGAAACTCCTTTGGGTGCGCCCGGGAAGGCTGGATAGCGTTCTTGAAGAACTGGAAGCTAGAATGCCATAATTCTATAGTTGAAGAAAAGCGGGACCGTCAGGTCCCGCTTTGTTTAGAGGGGGTCTTTGCATGCTCAGAAAGGCAAAGCCATATCACTTCGGTATATTCATACTTCCTGCACTGGCGTTGATGGCCGTATTTGTAATGTATCCAACATTAAGAACTGTCTTTCTCAGTTTTGTGGCTGAGGACGGATCGCTCACCTTGTCTAACTATGCCGAAGTTCTCAGAAGTCGTGATATCTTCAATCCTGGAGGATATGAAGGAGACTTCCCCTTTGGCGCACTCATTCATAATGCACTGTGGATAGCTATTCATCTACCTATTACAACGTTCCTGGGTCTCTTCCTTGCTGTGTTCTTGAGAAACGTAAAAGGTGGCGGAATAGTAAAGTCATTCATATTTTTGGGAATGGTTATGCCAATGATAGTTGGTGGAATAATGATCAGGTTCATGTTTGACGGAAGTGTTGGGGTAGTCAACATGGCGCTGGGCTTTTTCGGTTTTCCTACCCAGACCTGGACAGCCTATCCTGAGACAGCGCTATTCTCGCTGATATTCGGGTCTGTCTGGTTATGGGCTGGATTTAGTATGATCCTCTATTCTGCAGGACTTGAGACGATTCCTAACATGTACTACGAAGCAGCTAGAATCGATGGAGCAAGCAGGATCAAGATGTTCTTGAAGATTACCGTACCCCTTCTTAAACCCATCACAGTTGTGGTCGTTACAATGACTCTTCTCTGGGAACTCAAGATTTTTGACATCGTCTATGTGGCTACGATGGGAGGTCCGGGCGGAACTTCAAATGTTCTTGCTCTTCAAATGTACCTGTACGCATTCAGAGAATGGGACCCCGGAAAAGCTGCCGTGGTTGCTGTTCTCATTACGTTATTTACGCTTTTAGCGGCGATTCCCTTGATTCGCTCGGCAGGAGATGAGGCGGAATGAAGAAGAAGACGATTGAGAAGGTTGCATTCACTTCAATTGGCTGGTTGATAGGACTCATATGGATACTGCCGTTAATGGGTATATTGATGACCGCTATTCGTCCTTATAGAGAGGTTATTGACGGATGGTGGAAATTTGACAGCTTCACTCCAACGATCTCAAACTTTGTCAACGCTTTGACTCATCCAACTGCGTCGATGCTAGAAGGTATGGTGAATTCACTCATTATTGCGGTTCCTGCGACAGTTCTTCCTCTTCTTATTGCCGCGATAGCAGGTTACGGAATATCAAGGTACAAGTTCCCGTTCAGAAAGACTCTGGTCATTGCGGTGGTCTTTACACTTGCGCTCCCACAACAGATGATTGCAGTGCCGATATTTCGACTCATGAGTGATTTTGGACTCGTAGATACCTACGCAGCTCTTATACTGGTGCATACAGCATGGGGAATTCCCTGGATTACCTTCTTCATGCGGAATTACTTCAAGACGCTGCCAAACGATATGGAAGAAGCGGCCAGGATTGATGGAGCAACAGACTTCCAGATTTTCTATCGGGTTGTGCTTCCCAACGCCTTCCCTGCAATGGCATCAGCTTCAGCACTCCAGTTTACGTGGGTCTGGAGCGACTTCTTCCTTGCACTGATACTTGTATACTCGCCCGACAAGATCCTGGCAACGCAGAGAATCCCGCTCATGCGAGGTGTGTACCATGTAGATTGGGGTCTCCTTTCTGCTGCTTCTATTCTGGTAATGGTTGTGCCTATTTTGATCTACATTTTCCTGCAACGATACTATGTGAGGGGAATGGTTGGCTGGTCAGGGAAATAGCAAGTTGGCTCTATGGTACGACGCTTGATGAAATGGATAAGAGGTGCTGAAACGTGAGGACTGAGGAAATCCGCTGGGACAATTTAACAAAGCTTCTTGACCAGCTTTTCATTCATAAGAGACGACTTCGCAGCGAGCTGGCAAGAGATATTCGCGTTCGAAAATCCACCATGAGTTACCTCATTGATGAACTCCATGGTCTGAATATGATACGGATTAAGAAGATAGTTTCTCAGAGCCGCGGGAGACCTAACGAAGAGGTTTCTCTCAACCCCGATCACGGTCATGTCTTTGGTATTAAGCTCGGAAGAGAATCCTTGAAAGCAGTGGTCTACAACTTCTCCCTCGAACACATAGACTCCAGAGAGTACCTGATCAGGCACTTCCCCGAATATGCTAATCCCGTCGAGCGAGCCTTACATTCCACAGAGGTTTTTTTTCGTCACTACAAACCTGTTGCAGTGGGTATAGCTATTTCGGGGTCTGTCGATATAAAGAGGTCTACAGTGAATTTCTCTCCGATCCTGGGGCTATCAAACTATGATTTGCGTCCTTTTCTTCAGAAACAAGGCGTCTCTGATACATTTCTGTGCAACGACGTCGATGCTCTTCACGTCGGCGAGATAATCAAGGCAGGTGTTCTGCGGGATTCTTCGCTGGCCATCAGCTTCGGGGTCGGTGTGGGAGCCTCCTTTTACGATGGCGTAGATATCATGACAGGAAGCGACGGAAGAACTTCTTTCGAGTTCGGTCATTTCGGAGCGGTCAAGAACGGAGAGAAGTGTTACTGCGGCAGAAAAGGATGCCTGGAGACCGTGGCCTCTGAGTACGGGCTCATGAAGAAAACCGCAGGATCTATTCCACATTTCGTCGAAAACTTCGAAAGACTCTTCCCTTACTTGAATCAGATCCGTGATAATGCGGCTTCTGGGAGAATTGTCGAGGAATACGATTCTGTTCTTGATTATCTGTCTTACCATGTCTCATCGCTCATTCTCCTCTTGAGACCCAAGAGCGTTTTGATCGGAGGAGAAGGCGGGGTTGCCCAATGGATATTCGACAGAATTGTCGAGAAGATAGAATCATACCTCAGCGACACCTGGGCTCTTTCACCCTCTATTCGCCGTGTTACCGATCCAGAAACATGGGAGACAGGGAGCGCATTTCTTGCACTGAGAAGATATGTGAGAAAAAAGCTCTGGCGAGCCCCCAGGGAAGGGGCCGTCAGAGCACTTTGAATAGCTTCAAGTAGTCCAGCAGATGTCGGGTAGTGAGAAAGTGCTCCTTCACAATCCCTCGGCCTTGTTCACCGAACTGTCTCGACAAATCCCGATCTCTGAGAAGCTTTGCCGTATAATCGATTGTCTCATCGATATCGTTTACCAGGTAACCATTTACTCCGTGCTTTACCTGAAGAGGAATGCCTCCGACGTTTCCTCCAATCACCGGAGTCTTTTTCCACATCGCTTCGCTCATTGTCAAAGCGAAACCCTCTCTAATTGACTTCTGCAAAACGACATCACTTATCCGCTGAGCTGCGTTTACCTCAACTTCACCGATTCCATGGAAATTCGATAGCACTTTCACGTTGTAGTCCATTCCGACATATCTCAGAAGATCGTCATATATCTTCCATCCTTCCGGATCATCAGAGGCCATCGAACCGACCATCAGTAGTTGAAGACCGAAGAATTCATCCTTCAGAGCCCTGTAAACGTCTACAACGCCCATGGGATCCTTCCAGGGATCAAATCTTGAAACCTGTGATATGACCGGTTTACTCCGATCTACCTGCAGTTTCTTGAGAGCCGTTTGCATTTCCTTCTCTGTCAGGTCCCGGTTCTTGTTACTGAGCGGATCGATTGACGGAGGTATGTTGACAATCCTATCTACCGCAATACCTGCCCGGGCATAGTCACTCAGTGTGAAGACGCCTGCAGCGTATTTACCGAGAAAAGAGTTCAAGAATGTCCAGAAGCTTTCGTTCGGCGATGACGTGTCAATGTGACATCGCCATATCAGCTTGGCCTTACCGAAGTCAACGAATTCAGGAAGCGCAACAGGCTGAGGGTCGTGGATAACGACATAGTCGTATTCCCCAAACGAATAATCGTCAGCATTTGCCCGAGTTACTGTGGAAAACAAGCCTCTGTCTTCATCAGTCACTGTGTCCTCTTTTCCCTGAAGGGCATTATGCATTCGTTTCGTCAACTCAAAGAACTCAGAAGGTCCTTCAATAATCACCCAATCAACAACCAGACCTGCATCGTTCATGAGGGGAACGAGTGTGTGCAAAATTTCTGCAACGCCACCTCCATATGCCGTGGCACTTATGTGAAGAACCTTCGCACCTTTCAGAGCACCGGCAAGCGATTCAATTTCCCTCACCTTTTCGCTGGAGATCAGTTCTTCGTAGTCTGCCAGGTTTTTTCTCCCGATCTCTACTCTCTTCATCTCGTCACCTCCTGCCGCTTTGTACGATATTATACAACATTAGTTCGTGTCTTGAAAAAAATAAGAGCGTTGTTCTAGGCTGTTTGTGAACGATTAGAGACTATGAGTTTCATTCACCGATAATTTTCACCAGCACGCGCTTTCTGCGCTTACCATCAAACTCCCCATAGAAGACCTGTTCCCACGGTCCGAAATCGAGTTTGCCGGCCGTCACGGCTATTACCACTTCTCTACCCATAATTGACCTCTTGAGATGTGCGTCAGCATTGTCTTCAAAGCCATTGTGCTCATACTGTGAGTGTGGCTCTTCGGGTGCGAGTTTTTCCAGCCAGCTCTCGAAATCACTGTGAAGCCCGGATTCGTCGTCGTTTATAAATACGCTGGCAGTTATATGCATTGCGTTAACAAGAACGAAGCCTTCCTTGATTCCGCTCTCGGCAACACATCTTTCCACCTCGCCGGTAATGTTTATCAGCTCTCGCCTTCTGTTCGTCTGAAACCAGAGTTCTTTCCTGTAGCTAATCATGTTAATCCTCCTTCAAATATACTTAAGGGTCTTTGAGAATGAGTCGAGATAAGATAATACCATCACGTTTCTTATCAGCTGATGACTCCGGTTTTCTCAGGCGTAAAGAAACAGTGATAAACTTGCACTAACTCATGGAGCAAGGTGATCCAGATGATAATACGAGATGTGAAAGCTGAAGACAACGAAAAACTCCTTGATATTGAAAAGAAGTCAGCCCAGGAAGGCAAAATCTGGTTTACTTCACATAGAGCTGATTTCTTCGAGAAGTCACGTTTCTTTCGGGAGGGTTTCTTTCTTGTGGCCGAGGATGAGAAGACCGGTGATTTAATCGGGTGTGCCGGTGCCGGGTATGCTTATTATTCCTTGAAGGGTGAAAGGGTCAAGGGCGTATATCTTTATGGTCTGAGAACAAACCCAAAGTGCAGGATGAAAGTCGCCCGCTGGCTTAAGGCGTTAATCGAAAAAATGACAGAAACGCTCAGAAGCTCCGATGGCGTCTTTGCGTATGGCTCTGTGAAGAAGGACAACGACAGGTCGGCGAAGATTTCGCAGCACATAGGTCTCTTTCCTGAGAGAGTCTTTAACATATATGCTGTCCCAGTCATACACAAACCAAGAGTCAAAGGTGCGATTATTGATTATGCCCCTAATATCAAAGAGGTGGACTCGATCTATCAGCAAGCTGCTGAAGGTGGAGATCTTGTCCCTCTTGACCTTGCAGAGACCTTTCTTCCGACGGTGCTGGAACAGGGGAGAATCAGGATAATGCGCTATGGCTCCGCAAGAGCCCTCGTCTGGGATACCTCCGGACAGACAGACTTTTCTATAGCCAGGTTGAACGGAGGGCTGAAATGGCTGCAAATCCTGTTCAAGGGTATTTCAGCGAGTATTCCTGTGATCAAAGTCCCGTCGATCGGTCACCCGATAAAGTCGTGGCAGGTGATGGAGTTGAGCTACAAGACGAGAAAGGACGGCCTCAAACTAGTTAGGGCAGTACACAACGCTGCCTGGCGAGAGAAAATCCACCTGCTCATGTTTGGGGAGGACAGTGAAGACAACCTTGTAAGAGCGATTCTGGGAACCCTTGCTTTTAGCCTACCATTTCAAATAGTGACAATAGACAGGGACAACACCCCCCTGAACCTGAACAGAATACCACTCTGGCCTCCCACAATGTAAAAGAGGGACACTTGGTCCCTCTCTGGCACGCCCGGAGGGAATCGAACCCCCAACCTACGGTTTTGGAGACCGCCGCTCTGCCAGTTGAGCCACGGGCGTACAGTTCAAATTATAAAGCAGAGGGTGAATCTTTTCAATACTACAGAATCAGCACCGTGAGGACTACTGCAACAAAAACCATGAACATGATTATCGACTCATCCAGTAGTTCGAATCTCCTGCTAAGAGGTCTGAAATGCTTCCTTATGAGGAAGTAGATGAGTACGCCTGCACCTATCACAGCAGCTGATTCGGGCACCTTGTAGTAGTCGAATTTGATTACCCCATGAAAGAGGATCCCCGAAGCAAGAATAGCGTAAGCCATAATCAACTGCAGAGGAAGTTTTAGAGGCCTTCTTGAAAGAGGAATGAAGACAAGCTTGCAAAAACTAATTACAGTCGCTACAGAGGCAATCGTAAGCATGACAACTGCGATGAAAGGAACGTTATCGATTATGTTGCCTTTCGTTACATATCCTGAAGTCAGAGGAAATCCTATGATTGCAAGGGAACCGACAAGGATGGGAATGTACTCTGATAACCTGATATTCCCCTTCCACTTTGATAGATCGTTAGTCTTAAGGCGTTCTCCCACTTTCCCACAGGAAAGCAGCAGGAGCCCCTTGAATATTGAGTGACTAAACGCATGCCACGCTCCGTGGATGTCTGAAGCTGTCACTATGAAACCGATTTGTGAAAAGGTGTGATAGGCAAGAATTCTTTGAGATTTCTGGGTGCTCATGGCATAAACAGCACCGATTACCGCGCTTATAGTACCAATAGCCAGATACATTGGCGCCAACCAGGTGAACGATCCATAGGAGATAAATCTCAATATCAGATAGTCTTCGGCCTTTATGACCATTCCGGATAACAGCGGTATTTCCGCAGGAGTGCTATTATAGACATCAGGCAACCACATCGACAGAAAGAACAGACCAGACTTCACAGCAAGTCCAGCAAAGATGAGTGCTCCAGCGAGGTCTCCAACATCGTCAAGAGCGGCAAATGAAAAGCTCCCTGCCTCCATATAAGCAAGACCGGCACCGATCAAGAAGATAGAAAAGCCCACTGTCGATAACAGGGCATATTTCATGGCTGCCCAGATCTGCTTGCCTTTCTTACCATAAGCAATCAGAATATATACAACTATGGAAGCCAGCTCAAAAGTAACGTAAATATTGAAAAGATCTCGTGAAATGTATACTGCATTCAGACCACCAAGTAACATCATCACCAGACCATAGAAGTATCCATCGTAGATGGCTCTTGTAGACGCACTCAGGCAGACTGCGGCTGCAACAATCATCGATGACAGCATGAAAGGCAGGTTCAGTTCATCGAATCCAACCGTCACACCTACAGCGCCCCACTGACCTATTTGATAAGTCTTGTCCTGGCCTATTAACGTCAGTATAACGACGATCGTTGCAGCGCAGGAGATAAAGAAGAGAGTCAAAGGGAGCTTTCGTTTTCTTCTCAGAAGAACTGCCAGTGTACCGCATGTCACTGGAATTATCGGGAGAAGGAGGACTTCCATTATTCCTCCTTCTCCAGTATCTTCTCTATCGTGTTCACATCAATAGTGTGATACCTGTTCATTAGCATAATGGTGAAAACCAAAAGCAAACAAAGAATCGAGAAGTTTATAACAATGCCCGTGATAATCAGTGCCTGAGGAACGGGATCTGCAAAGCTCGAACCAAGATTGTCCAAGCCTGGAACAACAGGTGCTGTGAGACCAGTCGCAGCTGAAACTCCAACAAAGAACATGGTTGTCCCTGTTTCCAGTATTCCCAATGATATTACCTTTCTTATCATATTTCTGCAGACTATCATCCCGTAAATGCCAATCGCCGCCGCAAGAAACGAGATATAGATCACCATACGAAAAATCAGAGGGGGCCCCTCCTTGCGATAAATTCTGCAGCCATTTTCCAGGACGCTGCATAAACCTTTATTCCGACAAGAATATTCAGCAAGGGAATAACTCCGCCGCTGAAGAGGGCACCGTATACCTGCCCCTGGTTGAGTTTTTCAAGTGCACCAGGAATAACGGAACCAAGAGTCATGATGAAAACGATAATGAAGAAGGTGAGGCCCTCAAGAAACCCAAATCTGAGCCATTGGTAGTGTTTGTACACTCTCATGAAACCTGAAGTTATTCCATAAAGAGCTATTCCGCTTGCCAGGATAACACCACCGGCAAAACCTCCTCCAGGCGTGAGATGACCGTTAAGCACAACGTACGAAAAAGCAGTCACTGAAAGCACTGCAACAAGGCTTCCATAAACAGTTGCAGATGTTATTATTGTTTGTTCGTGCTGTTCATGAACCGGTTCAGACTTTAGCATGAGAGTTACTGAGATACCGACTAGGGTAAATAAGACGATTTCGAAGAGAGTATCGTAGACCCTTACCTGCAGATAAACAGCGGTAACTGTATTTGGTACGTTGACACGCATCGAAATCTCTCTAATCGGATTCTCGTCCCTTGCCTTCATGTTTTCCCAAGCACCAACTGAGATAATTAGAAAACAGTAACCAATAAGAACTGCTATAAGAAACGACCTCATAAGTATTTGCTCACAACCTTCTCGAGTTCGCCAGTTTCAGCAAGGATTCTCAAATCCTCCGCAAAGAAAGCCCTGATATCTTTGGAAGACTCGGAAAGAAGAAAGACAAAGTCCGTTTCCGTAACCGGCACGGCCTTGATAGAAGGATTCTTTTGAGCGAGCTCTTTCATTTTCAGATAGTCAACGATTTCGCCCAAGAACTCATACTTGCTGGAAGTAAGGTAAGGAACTACGATTATCCCTTCCTCTTGAGTTACGCTGTCATCGGTAATTCCACCGCATACAACATCTACATGTCCGGTCTTCAAAGCTTTTACTGCAGACTTGAGGTCATCAAAAACAGCGGCATCAACATCATAACCTTCCTTCTCATCGATCTTACTCAGTAGATCCCATTCGACGCCGGTGAGTCCTTCTGCACTTTCTTCTATCATCAGGTGTCTTCGTATGTACCCCAGTCTTACACGGCGTTGTTTTCTTATGGCCATCATGTAAACTAGCACTACCAGAACCACCCCTACGGTTATCTGCGTTAGAGCAACCTCTGGAGCTCCAGCGAGAAACATGATAGCCGATGCCATGAAACCTACTATACCAAACCATATCACGGCGTTGAAGGAGCTCGATGACTTCAGGGCAAGTACGCTGGAAACAACAAAGAGCATTCCCAGACTAGTGATAGCAAAGACCAAGTCATCTCCTCCTTGATCTCAGGTACGCTCTGGCTGTTACATGAGTAACCAGAGGACCACTTACAATCAGTGCTAGAAAAAGAAAGAATCCGGCCTGAAGACTGACAAGTCCGAGCAGAGTTGCTGAGATTACCATGAGACCCAACCCCACAGTGTCTGAAACTCCAAGAAAGTGTAGCGCAATTATCAGGGTTTTCGCCTTTACAGCCCTGATCGTTCCAATTATCATTAAACCAATACCAAAGACAAAAAGAACCGTTCCAATAATGCTCATTTCTCCACCCCGAGAAAGTAGACTGCAATAATTGCTCCCCCGCCGCTTAGTAACAAGAAAATGATTATCATTTCTGCAAAGAACCTGATGTCAAAAGCGGCTTTCATAAACAACAGAGAGATGGAGACCTTGGTAACAATTGAAGAATAAGCAACTACAAGGCGCCATGAGTCATCCTTTCTGGCATACAGTGCCAGAATGATCGAGGAAATCCCTGCTGCCAGTATAGCTGTAACTGCTAACGCCACTTCTCGACTCCGTGAATTATCAGCTTCTCGCCTTCTTCAAAAACTACTATCTCGTCTGGCGTCATTGTTGTAGAAACAACTTCAGCAAACTCTCCTATGCGATCTGAAGGCACACTTCTTTCTCTGGAAGTAAAGAGAGGTTTTGAGAAAGCAAGCTTTGAACCTGCATAAAAAGCCCGTGGGAACGCAGAAAGTATACGAATCATCGCTTTCAATCGTATACCTCCAGGCATAATTTTCCTTGAAATCAACTCTGCGATCAGTGATACAAACAGGGCAACTACAATGCCTTCCGGTGTCAACAAATCACTGAGTGCACACCACATCAAGAACGAAAGCAGAAAAATCATCCTCGCCTCCTGATCGGCCTGACTCTGTCTTCCTCAAATCCTGAGAAGTGCTGGAACCAGCCGATAATATTGTATATCTCAAGTTGCACGAGCGCCTGTTTGTACTCCTCATCCGTTATCCTTTTTGATATCTCGGGGAAATGCCTCGCGTTAAAAACAGGTCTGTACTGAGACATAAGAGATACAGGGACAGACGAAGAAAGCTCATACGCAATAAACTCCGCCATTTGCTCAGTGCCCGATATGCCATTGGGCAAGACAAGGTGCCGGATAATCAGTCCCCTGGAACCGTCGTGTCGCCCTTCCTTGAATGCTCCCACCTGTCTGTGCATTTCCTTTATCGCGCTGCTGGCAACGGTCCAGTAGCCACGAACTCCAGAATAGCTTTCTCCCTTGTCATCATCGGTGTACCTTATATCAGCAAGATAAATGTCAACGATGCCTTCAAGTTGCTCGATTATCTCTGGCCTCTCATAGCTGCTCGTGTTGTACACTATCGGAATACCAAGACCTTCCTTAAATGACACCCTCAATGCTCGGAGAATCCCCGGAAGATGCGCCGTCGGAGTTACCAAGTTTATATTCTCCGCTCCATCATCCTGCAATGCCAAAAAGACATCTGACAGTGAAGCAGCTGAAATGTCTCTACCGTTGTTCTTCTGGCTGATCGCGAAATTCTGACAGTAAACACACCTCATTGAACAGCCACTGAAGAAGACAGTCCCCGAACCTCCACTCTTTACAAGCGGCGGCTCTTCACCAAAATGCAGCAGCGCTGAAGAAACTCTTGGAAGTACACTCTGCCGGCAAAAGCCGGCTGAGCTGTTCCTATCGACCTTGCACATCCTGGGACAGAGACAACAGGCTTGTAGCATCGGCTCAAGCACTGACAGTGCCCTGTCAATATGAACGATTTTCTCGCATCCCTGCATGAGTCATTCTCCTTCAGTCTTCATCGGGAAAAATCTTCACCACAGCTCCCAAATCCTTGAGTTTCGTCTGAATTCTCTCATAACCCCTGAATATGTGTGCAGCTTCATGGATGATAGTCTCTCCTTCTGAAACAAGCCCAGCAACTATGAGGGCAGCAGTTGCGCGTATGTCCGGAGCCTTGATTTCTGCACCACTGAGTCTTGCAACACCATTGATGAATGCTTTCCGGTTTTTGACCTTCACGTCTGCTCCCATACGGTTCAGCTCATCGACATACGAGAAGCGGTTCTCAAAAACTCCTTCTTCAACAATAGACTCTCCCCTGGCCGTGGAAAGTGTAACAGTAAGCAGAGGCTGCAGATCCGTAGGAAAACCAGGGAAGGGTTCAGCAGAAACATTTGTCGACTTGAGTGAGTCACAGGCAATCAGCCTGATCTGATCTTCAGACACCTTGATCTCTGCTCCGATTTCACTCATGATCTGCAACGGTGCTGAAAGGTCTTCAGGTATGACTGCTTCGACCGTCACATCTCCGCGAGTAGCCAATCCCGCAAAGAGATAGGTACCTGCTTCAATCCTGTCAGGAATTATCCTGTAATTTGTCCCGCAGAGGTCTGACTTTCCGTTGATCTCAATAACAGAGGTTCCTGCTCCTTTCACCTCTGCTCCGCAGCTGTTAAGAAAACCGGCAAGGTCGTGGACCTCCGGCTCTCTGGCTGCATTATCAATAACTACCCGACTTCCCTTCATGAGAGATGCCACAGTCATCAGCTGCTCGGTTGCGCCTACGCTTGGAAACGGCAACCTGTAGTGTATGAGAGGCTCGAATGAACGTGGAGATGCAGCCACAACGTCTCCGTGTTCTTCGCTTATCTTAAGTCCCAGTTTTCTCAGACCTCGAAGATGATAATCGACTGGACGATGACCGATGTTGCAGCCACCGGGTTTTCCAACCTTTGCCCAACCGCATCTCATCGCCAGTGGACCGAGCAAGTTGAAAGATGCCCGCATCTTCCCGATCAGCTCATACGGAATGTTTCCCACAACAATTTCTCCGGGCTCGATAGTAACGGTATTGCCGTTAAAACTCACCTTTCTTCCAATTCTCTGAAGGATCGAAAGCATTGTGAAAACGTCTCTCAGTTCTGGCACATTCTCCAGAACTACCGTTTCATCAATCATTATTGATGCAGCTAGAATGGGTAGGGCCGAGTTCTTGGACCCACTTACGGTTATCTTTCCACGCAGGCTAGTTTCACCTGTGACTACGATCTGACTCATTCTGTACACCCCCAGACTCAAGAAGACCCGATCTCACCAAAAACGAGACGAACTTACTGACTTGTTCACGTTCCAGCGAATAATACCCGGCTGCAAGCTGTTCAATGGCACTTCGATTTCTCGTAACAGCGGCTACTATGTTAACAAACTCTCCAAGTGTCGCTTTGTTCCCAAAATCATCCCACTCTTCCCCGGGTAAAGAAGAAATCCACTCAAACCCTATAGAACTCTCAAATACTGGACTAATCCGCTCATAAACTGATTCAGAATAATCCTCCGAACAAAGAACAGATAATAACGTCGCAGGAATCTCATGTGTTTTGGCGAGAAGGTTCAGGAGTTGATTGCTGAACGTTCCTCCTTTGATCTTCTCGCACAGGTACGAAAAGTCACCAAGCTGTCTGGACTTTAAATATCTTGATAGCTCGCTCGATTCACAATCAAAATCCTTCAAGCTCTGAATCACTGCTTCTCCGATCCACTCTATTTCATCGGGGTCACACTTGTCAGGCGTGTCCAGATCCGTATGGTAATACCTGTCAGGAAGGTGCCCGATAAATGGAGTTGGCACGCCTAGAAGTAGAAATGCACAGTGATCTGAACCGGCAGAAAAGGGGATCTTGTAGAGTCTTCTTAACGGTATCGAGTCGAATTTCGGAACTCTTTTCATCAGATTGTAAAAAAGCACATTGTCGAAACGCTGGTTGAGCACGGGTGGAGACTCGCTCAAGAACAAACTTGAACCTGTCTGGTCCTGGTCTTCTCCGACCATGTCCAGATTGATGGCAACCTTCGGAAGTGCTTGCTGTCTTTTCAGCTCAATGGCGTACGGAACACTTCCCATATACTCGGGCACCAGTACGATTCTTACGGGAGGAGGCAAAGATTCCCTGGAAAGCACAATGGCAATCTCCACAGCAAGCGCGGCTCCGCTTGCATTATCGTTGGCACCCGGTGATCCGTGGCAAAGGTGCGAGGTTATCATCGAATAGCAGCTTCTCGCTCCTCCTGTGAGGTCAATTTCCATGACTTCAGAAGAAGCATTACCATCAATCAATGAGTCGACTTCGGCACAAACTTTGGTTTCTCCGTCCCTAACAAGATCACGAAGGAAAAGAAAAGCACCGTAATCAACAGAAAACCCGAAAACACCAAGTGTCGAAGATTCCCTGTCATGCTTGAGTCTAAGAAAATTCGTCGCGCTCATCAGCATCTCGGGGGTCCTGCCGATCTGTTCACAATGGTTTCTCATGCTGTAGATTACAATGCACCTGGCACCGCCTTGAACACAGGCGGTCTCAAATACCTCGTCCATGTTGCCCTCTGCAAGCACCGCCTTGTCGCGATAGTCTCCCGAACCCACAAACTCCACCAGCTCAAGTTCCTGGGGACCTCCGCTCGGGCAGCTTCCTACGAGCAGCGAGATTGGCACGGTCCTGGTAGATGTTATAAAGCGCATCTCCGGCTTTGTGACCCACAACGATGCCTTGTTAGGCTGCCAGCCCACTGTCGATATCATGGCCTTTGTAACGGGTTTGCCGTCAGCAGGGAAAGAAATCCTTCGGATAGACTTGCTCTCTACTCCTTCTTGAACGAGATGCTCTTCTATTCTACCGAGGACTTCTCTGTAGTCCGAGCTCCCGGGATTCCTATTGTATCCGGAAATCATCTTCACAAGCTGGACAACCCTTGAACCACTAATCAGTGTCTTCACCCCTCGACGAGTACCTCGTAACTCTCCTGACGATTATATCAACAAGATTCCTTTCTTTCCGAAAAAACTTCTGCACCATGAGCATGGTGACATTCTCCCCAGCTTCTCTCTTCGTGCAATTCTGTCATGATAGTATTGGAGGGATGATAATGCCTGTTCCATATCGTCTTAGCAAAGTCGAGGTGATCAGACGAGAAAGGGAATGGTCGCATGTATAGGAATGCTGGGCGCGCTTGCTTTGGTTATGGCATTAGGCTGTGGTCCTGATAGCTACTACAAGGAGACCGTTATCTCAGGTGAATGGCTGGAAACCCCTTCGATCATCCAGGTCTCCACTTTCAATGGTTCCGTAAGGATCTCCTCCTGGGAAGGTGACTACGTAAGAGTCGAGGGAGAGAAGATCGCAAGGGGACTTTTCAGAAATGAGCTCGTCCGTGCCATTGAAGGCACGTCCTTGTTAGTGGAGAAAGCGGACAACATCTTGAAGATCGTTGCTTCCAGACCTTCTGTCGTTTCCCCAACAGTCTTCAGTCTCGGAGTATCCCTCAATATCAGTATCCCCAAGGGGCTGAACAAAGAGCTCCAAGTTGAAACTTCCAACGGGCGTATCGATGTATCCGATCTAGACGGTCCCCTGATCCTGAGATCGAGCAACGGCAAGATAGTCGTCGAAGGTGGTCGCGTGATACTGGATGCGAGGACATCAAATGCCGGGATCATTATATGGGGCACTGAATTGCTCCCGGGTTTCAGTGAAATCAAGACTAGCAACGGAAGTGTCAATGTAAACACCCTGGTTCCTGAACACGGCACGATCGATATGACGACGTCAAATGCAAACATAGAATGCTATCTGCACTCGACAACTGATGCGAGAATCGCTATGAAGACATCAAACGGAGAAGTCAGGATCTCCGACCTGAGCTTCACCGCAGAAAGACTGACTCGAGAAAGAGCGGAAGGGAGACTGAATGCTGGTGGAGATCTGAAGATAACTCTTTCCACTTCCAACGGCAGTATTCTC
>PWXG01000095.1 GCA_003561215.1 Thermotogales bacterium | reverse complement strand
GAAGGGCACAACGGTGTTGTTCCCCTACAGCAGAAGAGCTGTAAACCCTTTCGAGAAAAACTTATAGACAGAAGCTTTCTCCGTACTGATTCAAGGGGCAACGGAGCTTTCGCACGTCGCACCGCAGAACTCTCGTGTTTTGCTTTTTCCTGCTATACCTGTTTCTATTCACCCGGGTCTTTCCACCCTGCACCCGCTCTTGATCTTCAACTCTACCTGAACCTCAACCCTATACCTGCTTCTCAAACCTGCTCTTCCAAACCGCAGCCTCTAAGATCTTTCTCCCGCCCTATACGCTCCAACACGTTCGGCCAGTTCGACAACTTCATCAGGATGTGCGAACAACGCACAGGGCATGCCTTCTGTCTCCAGAAGATGCTCGTTTGCACGTATTTCGGTGAACAGAGGACTTCTTAGGCCCTCTTCGAGAGTCGATCGCGTAAGGTTGTGAGTGGCCACGTTTGAGACAGGACAAGGAGTCAGGTCTCCCGAGGGCGCGACATGGGCAAAACCTCGCCCAGCTGAAACACATCCGCCAAGGTACTCCTCATCTCCCGGAGAGTGAATCAGGAAGATGGTTTTTGTCTTCTTGTATTCGAGCACTTTAGTGCGGAATGCTGAGCGTTCATCAGGTGTTAGCACTGATTCATCCAGCGGAATACTCGTCCCTTCAAGGACGGCACGTGTCGGTATGTGTTCTATAAGAAAAGCCAGGCGTACACCTCGCTCAGTGAAATGGTCCAGAAGGTCGGAACTCATCCATTCGTGAACGTTTGCTCGGTTGATATTGACCGAAATCCCCGTTAGAATGCCGAGACTGCTCATATGAGTCATCGCGGTCATTGCTCTCTCGTAAACGTGGTTACCCCTTCTATCGTTGGTGATGTCTTTGCTACCTTCAACGCTGACAACAATAACCGCATTGGGGAGACTCTTGAGTCTTTCGAAGTCAGTCTCACGTATTGCAGTGCCATTCGTGAAGATAAGAAAGAGTCTGTCCCTGAATTCTCCGACCAGATCGAGGAGCCTCCCGTACATGAACGGCTCGCCTCCTCCAACGATATAGCAGAATACACCAAGCTCATTGCCCTGCTTGATAATGGATTTCCATTGAATGTGGTCCATATCGTATGAAGACAGATTTGCAGAAGGAGTCATTCTCCTGACATTACCTGCAGCAACTGCAAGACAGCCGGAACACTGCAGATTGCAGGCGGATGTGATACTCAGTATAAGTGCGGGCGGGACTATAACACCTCTTTCGGCAGATCCATTTCGGAGCTTCTCGCATTTCCTGAAAGAGCGGCTCATTCTTCCAAGAGCAGTAATGATTCTCGGATGACGCATTATCCAGGGAATCATGACACTTCTGAGCCTGGGATTGACCTTGTCTAACAGTTCACTGGTGCTTCTGAGAACGCTACTCTCTTTTGTTAACATGTACTTTCCTGTTGAGGCTCACTGTTGAGTTCTTCGTGAGGCGATTTCTTCTTCGAACTCCTTTGCAAAAGCCTCAATATTCTCTTCAAGAAGCTTCGGTGGCTCCTTATCCTTCATCATTTTCTTCATCAATATTCGCATAATGAACCCCAGCTTATCAATATTGATCTCACCGCCAAAATGGCCTTTAACAAGACAGGCATCGAGAAACTCCTGAGGATAGCTTCGCGCAAGGTACTCGTCAAGGTGTGTCTTGTCTTCGCCCATACATAGAAACACAGCTAATTTTCTCTCGAGAAGCTGTACTAGATTTCTCGAAACAAGATTCTTTGAATCCTTCAGTACAGAGCCTATCCTGACTGCGGAGCCAACAACAACTGCATCATACCTGGAAAGGTCGATGGAGCCAAAATCTTTTGCCCCGGTCAGATCAGTTTCGAGTTTCAGCAAATCTGCTAGCTTTCTGGCTGCCTTTTCTGTGGTTCCTGTCTTCGAAGAATAGACTATCAATATTCTCACTGGTATTCCTCCTTGCAAAAAACTGTTCTCGCAAGACCATCATTGGTCTCATTGAGGTATTATGACTTCATTACTGGTAGTGGGAAATCGCTTTAATATCGGGTGACCAAAATCGCTTTCATTCTATTTTTGGTTGACCATAAGCTTCTTGAGAGAAGTCATCACCCTCTCTTCAAGATCGACTTCAAGAGGGAAAGCGACTATGTGCCCATCGACAAGATCGATGTCAATCAGTTCCGCTTTCGCAAGGGCGTGTATGTGGTCATAAATGGAACTTGCGCTCTGTTTGGTCTCTCTTATCAGGCTCTGGATCGATCGTCTTCTCTTTTTGATCTTTCTATATACATTCACCGTTTCTTCGTCTGTGAGACATTTGAAGAGATCTGTTGCCTCCACTTTTGGATCAACCTTGTGGAACGGAATCATCATATGGTCGTAGCCCAGTACGTAAAGCTGACAACCCTCGTCCAGAAAGACAGCATTGGCAAGTGACAGTCCCAGAGACTTCGAGATCCCCAGGTAGATCTTCGAAGCTTTCTCCATAAAGAGAATGAATCCCAGCTTCTTGAAGTAATCGTCACCTTCTCTTTCGGTAATCCTCTTGAGTTCTTCGAGTTGCTGCCTGTTCTCCTCGACATACCCTTGCTCGAGATGAGCGAAGACGTTCTCGTAGTACCATTCGAAGAGATATATCAGATCATCTCTGGTCTTCTCGACATCCATGAACATGTCCAGAAGATTTGCTTTCTGTTCGGGAGAGAAGAACGTGTGACCAGTTATGAACAGCAATGCTTCTCTCTCATCAGAACACATCTGCTCGACAATCTTCTGAATAGAGTCCCAGCTCTTTTGTTCCATATCCGGACCCAGCCCCGTCAGGATGAAATAATGCATTAACTCATGAGGGGGCATCTTCCCGAGTGTCTGCACAAGATCAGATGCAGTATCGATGTTCCGCCATAGCGCATGGACTATCGCAGAAGCTCCGAATGCTGTTTCACTGTGGAAGTACTTGTCAAGGAGTTCGAGAATATCTTCAGGCAGATTCTTCTTGACTTCCTGAGACCAGAGGTCAAGCTCAGTATCGGGAATGAACCTATCGATGTAGCGCTGGTTCGTGTAGAGATCTATGTAGTGTTCCCTGAAACTGACGCGAGCCATGGACGCAATCATCTCAATTGCGCCGGAGTTTATGTACTCAATCCGGTCGATCAGATTCATGTTTTCCCTCCATATCGCGTTGAAACGCCCTACGCTCCTGTATTGTATCACGCTCAGCAATGTATGACAAAGAAAAAGACCGCACCAGGCGGTCCTTTGAAAATGGAGCAGGCGATGAGACTCGAACTCACAACCTCCGCCTTACCAAGGCGGCGCTCTGCCGGTTGAAGCTACGCCTGCGCCTAGATCATATTAGCATAGGGGCTGGTATCTTTCAAGTTGCCTTTTCTTTTTTCCATCTGGTTTTCAACTGCCTTGAAGCAAGTGCTTCGTTGAGTCTCCTTGTTCCAACAGTGTGAGGTGCCGACTTAACCATCTCCGGATCGTCTTTCGTTTCCTGGAGGATCTTCTTCACGATTTCCGAATACCCGTCCAGCGTCTCCTTGCTTTCCGTTTCAGGAGGTTCGATCATCAAGGCCTCGTTCACGATCAGCGGGAAATAGATAGTTGGAGGGTGAACGCCGTAGTCAAGCAATCTCTTTGCAAGATCGAGTGTCTTGATCTTGTAATCCGTGACAAGCTTTCCTCCGTCCAGAACGAATTCGTGTTTACAAATTCCGGGATACCCTTCCGGAATCATCTTCGAGAGCAGCGATTTCAGGTAGTTAGCATTGAGCACTGCCATCTCGCTTGCAAGTCTAAGGCCCTGAGATCCCATTAATGATATGTATGTGTATGCCCTTACAAGGACACCAAAGTTTCCGTAAAAGCTTCTCATCCTGCCGATCGTATCAGGATAGTCTTCGCTGAGAGTGTATTCCCCGTCTCCCTCTACGATCCTCGGCACAGGTAATAGATCGGCAAGTGACTCCTTTACACCAACCGGGCCGCTTCCGGGACCACCCATGCCGTGTGGAGTGGAAAAGGTCTTATGCAGGTTCAGATGGACAATATCGAAGCCCATTTCTCCCGGCTTTATCTTGCCCATGATGGCGTTAAGATTAGCGCCGTCGTAGTATAGCAAGATTCCCTTTTCGTGGGCACGCCTTGCTATTTCGCATATATGCTTCTCGAACAACCCGAGTGTATTCGGGTTAGTCAGCATTATCGCTGCAACGTCCTCTTTGAGGAGGTCATCGAGACCATCAAGATCCACGATTCCTTCAGAAGAAGACTCAACTTCAACGATCTCATATCCTGCCATGACCGCTGATGCCGGGTTCGTTCCATGGGCAGAATCAGGAACGATCACCCTGGTTCGTCCAGTGTCATTTAGTTTTTCAAAGTGCTTCTTGACGATCAGCATTCCGGCTAACTCGCCGTGGGCGCCCGCAGCCGGTTGCAGTGAATAGCTGTCCATGCCGGTTATTTCGCAAAGTAGTTTCTCAAGCCTGAACATGAGTTCTAGTGATCCCTGAAGGGTCGAAGTTGGCTGATATGGATGCAGGTAAGCAAATCCTTCAAGAGAGGATGTCTTTTCGTTCAATTTGGGGTTGTACTTCATTGTGCACGAACCAAGCGGATAAAAACCCTTATCGACGGAATGGTTCTTCTCGGCAAGCTCGGTGAAGTGCCTTACAACATCCAGTTCGCTGCACTCAGGAAGATCCGCCTTGTCTTTGCGCAGCAAGTGCTCCGGAAGGCAGTCTTCGAGAGCGAAACCGTGACTGTCTTCGTCAGGAAGAGTGTAGGCGCTTCTACCATCAGAGGATCGTTCGAAGATAGTCATAGTATCTCCTCCATTCTTGCGATGAAGAACTCGATGTCTTCGTTGGGAACAGCTTCGGTCGTGCACAACAGCCCGCAGTTTTCAAGTTCAGGGTAGAAACGCGACAGGCTGAGTGGACCGAGTATCTTATGTTCAAGCAGTTTCTTGTTGATCTTTTCGAGGTCTCCGTCAAACTGAACGACAAACTCATGAAAGAAAGGACCGGAAAAGACAGGGTGCAGACCGTCCATGGTCTTCATTCTCTCCTGGATGTAGTGGGCCTTGTCAAAACACCTTCTGCCGACCTCTACCAGCCCTTCTCTTCCCAGAACGCTCATGTATACTGTTGCCACAAGCGCATTCAAGGCCTGATTAGAACAGATATTTGATGTGGCCTTATCACGCCTTATGTGCTGTTCCCTTGTTTGCAGTACCATCGCATAGGCCGTATTTCCATCAAGGTCAACCGTTTCGCCAATGATTCTACCAGGCATCTTCCTTATGTATTCTTTTCTTGAAGCAAACAGACCAAACCCAGGTCCCCCCATGTTGGGAAGATTACCAAGGGGTTGACCTTCGCCAACGGCGATGTCTACTCCGAGATTTCCAGGGGGTTCAAGTATCGACAAAGCGATCGGATTAACCACAGAAATCAGGAGAATACCTTTAGGAAGGACCGATTTGATTTCTTTCAGATCTTCTATAACACCGAGGAAATTTGGATATCCCACGGCGACTGCAGATACTTCTTCGTTGAGCTTGTTCTTGAGGTCTTCCAGGTCGACCTGACCCGTCTCCTTGTCATAGCCGAATGTATCGACCTCTATGTTCTGCCCATAGCAGTATGTTCTTGTAACATCTCTGTATTCCGGATGAATCGACTCACAGACGAGCACCTTCTCCTTCCTGTTCACCTTGACAGACATAAGAGCTGCTTCTGCAAGAGCACTTGCGCCATCATACAGAGAGGAATTTGCTACTTCAAGACCCGTCAACTCGCTGATCAAGGTTTGGAATTCAAACAGGAGTTGCAGTGTTCCTTGAGAAACTTCTGCTTGGTAGGGAGTATAGGCTGTCAGGAATTCATGACGCGTTGCAAGTGCGTAGACAACGGAAGGGATAAGGTGCGGATAAATACCCCCGCCCCTGAAGACAGCCATTTCGTTCAGGTTAATATTTCTATTTGCCAGGGTTTTCAGGTCCCTATAGACGGAATATTCATCCTTTGCATCGGGTATATTCAGGTCGCTGTTCATCTCGGAGGGGAGATCGGCGAAGAGATCTTCAACTGATGAGATGCCGATCGCCTTCAGCATTTCTTCAACGTCTTTTTCAGAGTGAGGAATATATGGGTTTCGATGCATGATTAACCTTCCTCTTTGGCGAATTTTCGATATTCCTCCTCTGTCATGAGATCATCGAGTTCCGAAGAATCAGAAAGCTTGATTTCGACGATCCAGCCCTTGCCTTCGGCATCTTCGTTGATAAGCTCAGGCTTACTATCAAGGCCGTCGTTGATCTCGGTGATCTCTCCCGAAACAGGCGAATAGATGTCATTTGCTGCCTTTACAGATTCAATCGTACAGAGCACATCTCCTCTTTTCAGCTTCTTCCCCTTGTCTGGCAGTTCAATGTAAACAATATCACCAAGCTGATCCTGAGCATAATCCGAAATACCGATCTTGCCTTCATCACCTTTTGCCTCGATCCATTCATGTTCTTTCGTAAATTTCATCATGCTTAGACCCCCTCATCACTTTTTTGACTTCACTGAACCTTTATAGAATGGTTTTTTAACGATTTTCGCGCCGACTTCCCTGTCTCTGATCTTAACTGTTACTTCAGATCCGATCTTGCTGTGTCCCTTGTCTATGTAAGCTAATGCTAGAGGCTTTCCAAGGGTTGGTGAGAACATACCACTGGTAACCCATCCAACAATATCCTTGCCATTGCGGACTTCCATTCCATGTCTTGCGATTGCTTTACCGCTGATTTCAAGTGCACGAAGGATTCTGTCAGTGCCTTTTTCGAGTCGTTCTGCAATCGCCTCCTTGCCGATGAAGTCCTTGTCCATTGAAAGAGTCCACTTAAGTCCTGATTCAACCGGGGTGATCTCTTCGGTGAGTTCATTTCCGTAGAGCATATAACATGCTTCGAATCGCAGCGAATCTCTTGCGCCCAAACCAGCTGCAGTGGCACCTACAGGAGTTCCGACTTCAAGTATCTTGCGCCATAAGGGGATTGAGGCTTCGTTGCCCACATAGATCTCGAATCCATCTTCGCCGGTATATCCGGTTCTCGAAACCAGGCATTTGATTCCATTGATCCTTCCATGTGTGAAACAGTAAAACGGTATCGCTGAGAGCTTTATCTGTGAAATCCTTTGAAGAAGCTCCTCGGCCATCGGTCCCTGGAGAGCCATCAGGGAATATTCATTTGAGCGGTTTCTAATCTCAACCGAAAAACCTTCCTGGTGCTCAGTGATCCACCTGAAGTCTTTGTCTGCATTTCCAGCATTGATAACCACCATTACTGACGAGTTAGAGAGGCGGTAAACGAGAACATCGTCGATAACGCCACCTTCCTCGTTGCACATTGGGCTGTAGCATATCTGTCCGTTCTTGAGTGTGTCGACGGAATTGGCGACAAGGTAGTCCGTAAAAGCAATGGCGTCCTTGCCTTCTATTCCGATCTCGCCCATGTGAGAGACGTCAAATAAACCCGCGGTCTTCCGAACTGTTTCATGCTCTTTGACGGTAGAGTTGTATTGAAGGGGCATTTTCCACCCCGAGAAGTCGACCATTTTCGCTTTCAGTCGTATGTGCTCACTATGTAGAGCCGTGTTCTTCAGTTGTGTCATCTTCTTCTTTACCCCTTTCTCCCGTCATATGTTCCAACACTTCGAAAGCCTTGTCAAAATCCTCGTCCCCAACACTCAGATCGACCATTGCACCAATGCCGAAGTAAACGGAATCGAAAAACGCGATTTTCGTCGGGATTATCTTTGCTTCTATTCCTTCATTTGCGAGGATTTCGCGGAACATTTCCGCCTCAAACTGTGGAATTGCTTTCCTTAGTCGTTTCATAAGCGAACCTCCCGCTAAAATTATACACTATCGTCTCATATGAAACCGGCAGAAGAAATGGTGAAAAACAGGTTTGAGAAAGGTGTTGTGATATAATCACCTCGTAGCTTCAGGAGGTTTGATCCCGGCAAAGAAGGGGTGTGCATTATGGTCAAAAGGATAGGAATTCTCACCAGCGGCGGCGACTCTCCAGGAATGAATGCAGCGATAAGGGCAACGGTGAGAACTGCAGTTACTGACGGAATGAAGGTAACAGGAATAAAGCAGGGTTACGCGGGACTTCTTGATAAGGATTTCATAGAGCTCGAATACAACTCCGTGGGAGGAGTAATGGAAAGAGGCGGTACGATGCTTCGCAGTTCGAGGTGCGAGGAGTTCATGACTACAGATGGAAGAAAGAAAGCGGGAAATATCCTCAAAGAAAAAGAGATTGAGGCTCTTGTGGTGATCGGTGGTGAAGGCAGCCTGACAGGCGCGAACCTCTTAATGCAGGAAACTGGGGTTATTGTTATAGGTATTCCGGGTACGATCGACAACGATATTGCAGAGACGGACATGTGCGTTGGTGTTGACACATGTTTGAACACATGTATTGACAACATTCAGCGACTCAAAGATACAGCATCTTCCCACGAACGTGCGTTCATCGTGGAGGTGATGGGTAGAAACTCAGGTTATGTAGCTGCTGCCTCAGGACTGGCAACGGGAGCCGAAGCAGTAATAGTTCCTGAGATTCCTGTCAACTACGACAAGCTTTCAGAGCGTATCTGGAGTGAGCGAAAACGAGGAAAGATCAACTGCATTATTGTCGTGGCGGAGGGTGCTGCAAGCGCTTATACGGTTGCCAGACACTTCGAGCATAAGATTGGATATGAAACGCGGATAACCATTCTCGGACATATTCAGAGGGGGGGTTCTCCAACCGCTTTTGACAGGGTGCTCGCGTCAAGAATGGGATATGAAGCTGTAAAGGCCATTGAGGACAACGAAGGTGGTGTGATGATCGCTCTCAGAGCGGGCAAGACTGCGAGAGTTAAGCTGGCAAAGGTTCTTGCAGAGAAGAAGAAGTTCGACAAGAAACTCATCGAAATCCTTGAGGTTCTTTCCTGATAATAGCTTTCAGGATCAACAGGGCAGGTGAAGTTCATGAGAAAGACGAAGATTGTCTGTACGATTGGACCTGCAACAAGATCTCCCAAAATACTCGAATTGCTTATCAAGTGCGGGATGAATGTTGCAAGGCTCAACACGTCACACGGCGACGTTGAATCCCACAGATCCAGGATAAAGGCAATCAAGAGTGTAAGGGAGAAGCTCTCATTACCTATTGCCATTTTGCTTGATCTGTCCGGCCCAAAACTGAGAACAGGTGACTTCTGCGAGGAATACATCGAACTTAAAGAAGGTCGGGAATTCATACTTACGACGGAGAAGATTGTTGGTGACGACTCGCGAGCAAGTGTGAACTACGAAGATCTGCCTGCTGAAGTCAACCCAGGGGAAGAGATCCTTCTTGACGACGGGAAAATCAGGCTCGTCGTACAGAAGACGACCTCCAAAGAGATAATCACACGTGTCGAAAACGGAGGAGAAATTACGCATAGACGCGGTATAAACATCCCGGGAGCTGAACTTGGAATATCTGCAGTAACCGAAAAAGACGAAAGGTTCATTGAACTAGGAGCTGAAGAGGGGGTTGACTATTTCGCACTTTCCTTTGTGAGAAGACCCTCCGATGTCGTCAGGGCGCGAGACATTCAGAATTCGCTCGGCATGGATATTCCGATAATAGCCAAGATAGAGACTAAAGGCGCATTAGAGCGAATAGACGATATTGCAGAAGTTTCTGACGGGCTTATGGTTGCCCGTGGTGACCTGGGCGTCGAGATACCTGTTGAAGAAGTGCCGATTGCGCAGAAGAGTATAATTCGGGCAGGAAATATCAGACGCATTCCCGTAATAACCGCGACACAGATGCTTGAATCGATGATTGAGAATCCGATGCCAACCCGAGCCGAAACAACCGATATCTCCAACGCGATTCTTGACGGAACAGATGCCGTGATGCTCTCTGCAGAGACTTCCATAGGGAAGTTCCCTGACAGGGCAGTCACTGTGATGCACAGAACGGCGCTCTCCACGGAGAGCTACTTTGCGAAGAACCCCTATCTGTTGGCGTGGACAAGAGAGCACACCCCTGTTGACGATGAAACAGCAGCTATCTGTATGGCTGCCTGGACGATCAGCGAATCTTTGAGACTGAAACTGATTGTAACCTCTACGTTCTCAGGCCATACAGCCAAGAATGTCTCCGGATTAAGACCTTGTTCACACATTCTTGCGATGACTCCCAACCCGAAGACCTATTACGCCCTGGGACTTGTATGGGGGGTTATACCAGTGGTTTCGTTGCACAGCTCGAATACTGATGAGATAATCGATGCTGCGGGAAAAGAGGCAAGGATAATGGGAATCGTGGACAAGGGTGAAGCATTTATCCTTACAGCAGGCATTCCACCAGGCGTAAAGAACACGACGAACATCTTGAAGATCGACAGAGTATAGTTCGCTATACCAACCAAATCACTTATCAGGCGATATTTCGATATATGGAGAGATCAGGGGACTTTTAACCGTCTAGTTGTCTCTAAAACTTTCTCATCATAGCTAATCGTGTTTATCTGGTGCTAATCTCACTTGAAGAACTCAGAAATCTGTTTTATGATTAGTTAGCAGACTTCATGCATGAGTGCTAAAACAACGAAGGGAGGTCTTTTCATGAAAGTAGTTCCACTTGGTTCAAGGCTGCTTATTAAGCCAATTAAGGAAGAGAAGAAGACAGATGGCGGTATCGTTCTACCTGATACTGCTAAAGAAAAGCCGATGAAGGCCGAGGTAATCGAGGTAGGCAAGGAAGTCGAGGAAATTGATGTGAAGCCTACTGACAAAGTTCTTTACTCAAAGTACGCCGGCACAGAAATCAAGATCGATGATGACGACTACATTATCATCGACGAAGATGACGTCCTGGCAAAGATCGAAGAGTGAAAGGGGGAATAGACGATGGCTAAGATTATTAGATTCAGTGAAGAAGCAAGAAGAAGCCTTGAAAAGGGCGCAGATATAGTAGCAGAAGCCGTCAAGATAACGTTGGGACCTAAGGGAAGGAATGTTGTGCTCGAAAAGAGCTGGGGATCTCCAACAATAACCAATGACGGGGTTTCGATTGCAAAAGAAATCGACGTAGAGGATAAGTTCGAGAATCTTGGTGTGCAGCTGGTGAAAGAAGTTGCTTCCAAAACGAACGACATAGCTGGTGACGGTACAACAACAGCAACATTGCTCGCTCAGGCGATGATAAAGGAAGGACTGAAGAACGTTACAGCTGGCGCAAATCCCATTCTTGTAAGAAGGGGCATAGAGAAAGCTGTTACAAGTGCTGTAGAGTCAATCAGGGAGATGTCGAAGAAGCTCTCGAGCAGGGAAGGAATTGCGTCTGTTGCGGCGATCTCTGCGAATGATCCCGACATTGGCGAACTGATTGCAGAAGCGATGGACAAAGTCGGCCAGGATGGCGTTATCACTGTTGAAGATTCAAAGACTCTCGAGACTTATGTTGAGTTTGTCGAAGGTATGCAGTTCGACCGAGGCTACATCTCCCCATATTTCGTAACCGACCCGGAGAAGATGGAAGCGGTTATCAAGGAGCCCTACATACTCGTTACAGACAAGAAGCTTACCGCAGTGAAGCCGATCGTCTCCTTGTTGGAGAAAGTTGCTCAGGCGGGCAAGCCTCTTGTTATCATTTCCGAGGATGTTGAAGGCGAAGCTCTTTCCACACTGGTTCTCAACAAGATCAGGGGAACGCTCGAGTCGATCGCATTGAAGGCTCCTGGATTTGGAGACAGAAGGAAAGCCATGCTACAAGACATCGCAATCCTGACTGGCGGAACGGTTGTGAGCGAAGAAGTCGGGATGACTCTCGAGAATGTTACCCTGAACGATCTGGGAACAGCCGGAATGATCAGGGTCAAGAAAGACGATACGATCATCGTTGACGGTAAGGGCAATCCAGAGAAGATAAAACAGAGAATCGGACAAATAAAGGCCCAGATTGACCAGACAACATCCGAATACGAGAAGGAAACCCTGCAGGAAAGACTGGACAAACTCTCTGGTGGAGTTGCAGTCATCAAGGTTGGAGCGGCAACAGAGACTGAATTGAAGGAAAAGAAGCACAGGATCGAAGACGCCCTCAGTGCAACACGTGCAGCAGTTGAGGAAGGAATTGTCGCAGGTGGCGGAGTCGTGCTCGTAAGAGCCAAGCCTGCTGTGCAGAAATTGCTTGAAGAAACCGAAGATCCAGATACCAAGATCGGAATGAAGATCGTCCTCAAGTCTCTGGATATTCCCATGAGACAGATTGTTGCCAACGCTGGTCTTGATGGTGCGGTAGTCGTACACAAGGTCCTGGAGAGCACTGACATGTCTTTTGGCTACGACGTGCTCGCTTCCGAGTACAAGAACATGTTCGACGCCGGAATCATTGATCCTGTAAAGGTTACAAGAAGTGCACTACAGAACGCGGCTTCAATAGCGGGGATTTTGCTCACAACAGAAGCTGCGATTACTGAGAAGCCGGAGGAGAAGGGCAGCGGCCCGTCCGCTCCTCAGATGCCTGAATACTGATAAGCAAAATACAGTAGAACGGTAAAAGGAGAGCCGGAAGGCTCTCCTTTTCTTGTTCAACTGCAACGAAAGAGATTCTCTAGACTTCTGTGGACTGTAACTCCTTTTTCATGGTTGCATATTCTTCATAGTCGTCAAGCCAGTACGCTTCAGGGTTCCTCTTGAAGACAAAGAACTTCTTATAATCGCGCGGTTCTGCTGCCCGGTGATAACGCATATATATGTGTTTTTCGTCTGTTCCGAGGATCTCGATCTTTCCGGTGGCGTGTGACATCGCAAAACGGGCTCTTTTCGCCAAACCAGAACACTGTTCGAAAGCTTTCATGAATACCTCATGACCACTTTCGATGGGGACTGCATAGGGCTTGTTTCCGGCAGTAGGTCTGCACTGGAATACATAGTAAGGCGTAACACCGATGAAGGAGAGTCTCTTGAACAACTTCGCCAGAGTATCGGGATTGTCGTTGATCCCAGCAATCATAGGAGTCTGGTTACACATGATCGCGCCTGCATTATGAAGCTTCTGAATAGCTTCTTCTGCAGTTTCGGTGATCTCATCGGGATGGTTGAAGTGATTGATGACGTAAATACGCTTATCTGGGAGACTGTACTTGCTAATCATCTCTGTGAGAGATTCATCCTCGATCACTCTGTAAGGATTGAAAGCGGTCATTTTCGTTCCTATCCTGATTATCTTGACATGCTCAATTTCTCTCACTCGACGTATAGTGTCCTCGAGTTTGAATGTTGCCATCACCAGGGGATCGCCACCTGTCAACAAAACGTTCGTAATCTCCGGGTGCTTCCGGATGTAGTCAAGACCTTCACTTACATCTCGTGTTACTTCCTGATTCTCATGCATGAAGATGCGTTTCCTGAAACAATATCTGCAGAAAGCACCGCATACATCTGAAACAAGCAGTATCGAAGTGTCCGCGTATTTGTGTTCGAGTCCCCTTGCAGGGCTGTACTTGTGTTCCATTGAAGCATCCAGTTCCCCCCACTCTTCCAGCTCTTCAGTGGCGGGAACAACAAGTCTTCTGATCGGATCGTTCGGGTCATCCCAGTCGATCAGTCCCAGGTAGTAATCGTTTGCCCTGAAAGCGTACTTCTCGACTACCTCTTTCAGGTCTTTCTTCTCTTCATCGCTCAAGCCTTCAATCTTGTTGATGTCTACGATGTAATTCGGTTGGCTCATGTTATTGCCTCCTTTGTGTCGGTTTCAAGACAGCACAGAAGAAGGGACTCGATGGTCTCGACGTACTTAGGGCTTCACTTTGCACGTTTCTGCATACTTGGATAATTGGCAAGAATACAAGAGCGGCTCATTTGGTGAGACCGAAAACACCCGCTACTTTGCAGAACAATTATAAACCATTTCCTCTGCCGTTTCAAAACGGAGGAGTAGCATTGATGGCCAGTTCTGAAGTTATTTAAGACTTAGCAGGTATGATCTGACCCTCTTTGCCTGGACTACAAATGACTCCAGTCTGCTTTCAATTGTAGGAGTGAAAGGGTTTCCGTCAGACTCGAAGAAGAGGATTGGTATGCTACCGACTGCCTGGAAGATCTCCCTCTTGAGCTGGTTGGAGTTCTCTCTCTGATGATCAAGACCTCTTTCAACAACTGATTCTGCAATTCTGGTTGGCATGCATCCAAATGGACCAATAGATATGACACCGTCATACCGGTCTATGGACTCGAAAAGAGCTGCTCCAAGCGTCAGGATAGCTTCACCCGTAAGCTTCGGATTCAGGAAATCCTTGGAGGATTTCACCATCGACTCGATGTCCACGAGATGCGCTTCATAAAGTCCTGTCTTCTCAAGAGCTTTCTTTATGCGTTTTTCGATCTTTCGCTTGGCAAAGATATCCAAATGTTTTATACCCCGCTTCAAGAGACTGGGATCTGATCCGATGTACTTCTTGAGGAATATATAGTCGAGGTAATATATCCATTCGTGAATTGGCGAGACATGCATGATTATGTTATTGTCGGCAAAGAATAACTCCAGTGACTTTCGCGAAAACTCGTCGTTTCGGACGTATATCTCCCCTGTAAGCAAGACCCTCGGGGTACTCTGAAAATCTGCTTTCAGAGGAATGTGCGAAATCTCCTCAGATATCTCTTCGACCTTCCTCATCAGTACTGGATAGGGATCATGCGTTATGCTTTCAATCAATGCTTCCCGTGATTTCTTGACCATCTTCACCGCTTCTTCTCTGTCTGATGCCAGCGTAAGAAGGGCGTTTTCTACGTTGTAGAATTCATCGGCCAGGGTCATACCGGTCCAGATCCTGAGTCTGGGTCTTACACCGATACCCCCGTAAGCGTTGTCCGAGTTCAGGGAGAACAGACCGACATTCTTGACATTGTTATTGTCGAGCCACAGGTCAATGTACTTGCTGTACTGGCCAAATCTACAAGGTCCGCGCGTATCAGGCATGAAGTACATAATGATTCCATCTTCGTCCTTATGCTCATTCATGTAGCGTATAAGACTCCCAAGGGTAAGGTGGAGCGGCAGACACTCCTTGGCAAGAGAATTCGATTTTCCTAGTTTGAACTCGAGTTCCGCCGGTCTGGGAAGCACATGGGTATTCAAGCCTACGTATCTCAAAGAAGCGGCCATGAGTTGAGCGCCAAACTCTCCCATCGTTGGAATCAGTATCTTGATCGAAGGATCTGTCATGGGCAGTAACTGCCCATCAGGTGTCTCCACCCTGTTAACACCGTTGTTCATAACCACTGTTGGCCGTTTTGGAGGTTTCTTCTCAACAAGTGGCACTTTCGATTCTATGAAGCTCCAGACAACATCGATAAACGCCTCTATCCTTGTCTCTATACCTGCATCGGAAGTGTGACTGTCAAGCTCGAGGATAAGAGACGGTTTCTTGTCCATGACTGCTCTGAAGAAAGAAATCACGAAGGAGTCAGGTCCGCAACTGAAATTGGTTATGTAAAGTCCAAAGAGTTTCGGATGGCGCTTCACATAGCGAGCAGCCTTGATATTCATCTCGCCCCAAGCCCAGTACATGTTCTCATATCCTTCTTCCGACTCGAAAGGAAGGGCATCGAACGTGATCACCGGAATGCCTCGTGAGGCCAGCTTCTCAGGAATTCCCATGTTTGCGTCAGTTGCAAAGGCGTTGTAAGCTCTTCCGAAGATCACCACACCGAAATCCGATTCTTCAAGATCCTCCAGGAACCTCTTTCCGACATCCTTTATTCTCATGGTGCTCTGCTCAAGGGCTTCCACACCCTCACGGAAGGCTAGCAATGCTTCTTCGCGGTTATTGCCCATTTTCTTCGCAAGAGAAACAAACCTTTCTTTTTCCTTTTCCAGTCCTTTCGAGAAATCGAAGAAGTCAGTAAGCACCCGTTTTGACTGAAGCTCGTTGAAACTACCCATCAACCAGTCGGGTTCGCTCTGGACAAATGGGCAGTATACGGCGTTCTGATTGGAGTTTCTGACTTCCATGCCTTTGATTGCCGGCAGGAACAAGTAGTCAGGATCTTTCCTGAGCAGATCGAGCATGTAGCCATGCGAAAGCTCGACGGGGAAGCAGAATTCAGACTTCTTCCTGTCCCAGCCTTCGTGATCGGACTCGTGGGGCATGACGATCTTGTAGCCCAGACTCTTGAAGAAAGATGAAAACAGTGGAAACAAGGTGTTCATAGCCAGGGACTTGCTGATCCCGACAGTCTGCTGCCCGGTATTGTTCTTGAGCTCAAACACGATCTTTTCTCTTTCATTGGTGTAGATATATTTGTTCCTATCTATGTTCAGGTTAAGCCGGACGTTTTCGTACTTGTTGCAGGCGCCGCCGAACGGGAATTTCTTACCGTCCACCTCGATTATCCGAATAGCGCACTTTCTGTCACAGTTCTCTTTGCCGCCTTCACAGACAAAAGTGTCCAGGTAGCGGACCTTCTTTGCTATAAGGTCATCGAGACTGAAGATGTGTCGCTCAAGCAAACCAAGCTCGAGGTTCTCCTTAATCATAAGAGCTACTCCGAAAGCTCCCACGAGACCGGGATGAGGGGGAACAATAATCTCCTTGCCAGTCAACGCAGCCATCGCTATCGGTACTGCTTCGTTGTAGCAGACGCCGCCCTGCATGAATACCTTCTTTCCCACAGGGCGCATACCTTTCACCCTGTTTATGTAATTCAAGCAGATTGAGTAGACCAGTCCCGCGGCAATGTCTTCATGAGAGACGCCTTCGTTTATTGCCGTCTTTATGTCACTACTGATAAAGGCGGCGCATTGATCACTGAAGTTGGGAGGAGATTCACCCTTTAGCGCCAGCTTTCCAATACTCCTGTAGTCCATGTTAAGTGATTCCTTCGCGGATTCTTCCAGGAAGGACCCTGTTCCTGCGGAACAGGCCTCATTCATTGCATAGTCAAGAGCTACTCCGTTTGAAAGAAAAGTGTACTTGGCATCCTGACCGCCGATTTCGAATATTGTGTCGACTTCCTTATCGAAATAGGATGCAGCTTTAGCATGAGCCATGATCTCGTTATGGATACCTCTTGTCTCGGAGTAAAGCCCCACTAGCTTTCTTCCTGATCCCGTGACACCAAGCCCCTGAAGCTCGACTGGAGCATCGAGAGAATCACGAATCTCCCTGAAACATTGGCGGGCAGCGTTAACAGGATCTCCCATAGTCCGCAAGTAAGAACTTGCAAGAACGGCACTGTCTTTGATCCTCATGACGACTGCTTTGGTCGTCGTTGAGCCGACATCGACGCCTAGAATACACTTATCTCCTTCGGAAGCACTCTCGAACGGCATGGTCTTGAAATCGACACTGTCGACATGTACTGACAACGGATCATTCTTGGGGAAACTCACCACACCTTTCTTGAAGATCATGTCCTTTTTTATGTGAGTCTCCTCGATGCGATTTGCGTGCAGATAGGCACCATAAGCTTCGAAGAACAGGGCTTCTTCGGGTATCGTGACGTCAGAAATCTCCCGCAGGTGCCTAAGCATCAGACGATTCCTGGTAGATCCACCAACAAGGAGTATCTTCCTGACTCCTGCCCTGTGCATGAGCTCCCAGATTTTGTCTGACATGACTTTACCGAGCCCGTTCAGAACGACCTCTTTTGGGGTCCCCTTGTTTAGAGCGTGAGTACAATCACTCTTACAGAAGACAGAACACCTGGAAGACAGCTCATAAGTCTCGTCCGTTGTAACGCTGTTCACAGAATCAAGAGCAATGCCCATACGTTTGAGCTGTTGGAGAAAGAACTCACCTGTTCCGGAAGCGCACTTGTTCCCGGTGTAGACACCGGTTATATTGCCCTTTTCATTGAGCTTATATAACGTGAAATTCTCTCCACCTATGCTCACTATAGCTTCATGATCGCCGTATTTCTTCCTGAGCTCCTTATAGGCAAGCTCGGTGGCTTCGACTTCTGGTAACTGGGGCAAGTTAAGTAGCTTTCGCCCCTTCTTTCCAGTAATCACCACTATTCCTTCCTCGACCATTTCCGGAAGGAAGCTTCTGAGCTCTTTCAGGGGATCTCCTTCGTGCAGGAAGTTTCTGGGTTCTTCTCCATCGTACCAAGAAATAGTACTCGAACCTATGCATAGTCCGATTCTTCTCAACTGTTTCCACCTCGCAGCTTTATCGAGTCGATCATCCAACTCTCAAATAAGCAATTTCGGTCTCAATTCTAACATCTTCATGCTGTATTAGTCTTTTCACAACGATACGTAAAAGTGTACTTACCAAAAAACAATAATACACTTTCAGTGAACCACGTCAGTTATTCTCAGGTAAAGTATTTGAGTTTATTACATCAAAATTTCTCGGGTTTGTCAGCACAGAAACCGAACAAGTGGCCGCACTCTTTGCAGACTTTCACGTTCACTGATGATCCCATTGATAGTTTCTTTCCTTTCGGCATCAAGGCGGCATAGCCTGTCCATACCCCATCTCCAATGTTCAGAGAACCACAGTTGGGACACTTGTCTGTCCGATTCATCAGCATACCTCCGGAAAAGGGTTCCGCAGTTATTCTACCCTGTATATCATCCAGGAACAAACCAGTTGACAAACTTGTATAATAGTGTTCTAATTAACTAGAACACTATTTAAGTAAAACGGAGGAAGGAAAATGAGCAGACAGTATCAGACAGTAACGAAAATCTTGATTTCAGGTGTGCTTGGACTGGTAGCCTTTCTGGTACCGGTAGTGGCACTGAAGTTCCTGTTTTCTCTGGCTGCAGTGGTTGTCCTGTCCCTGTGTCTCAAGAAATTTGCCTGGGTGCCCATCCTCTTCTTCATACTCTTCATTATGATGCCTGTCGGATTCTTAATGGTGGCAAGGATAAATGCACCTTTCATGATGCATCAGAACTGGTTTCAGGATATCTTTGGTTACAGTTACAACTGGAGATCACCTGGAGTCGGTTCCTGGGGTGGATGGAGTTTTCCCGGGACAAGAACAACCGACCATACCCATCTGATGCCTGACAAGACCATTGATGCCGAAGAGCAACTGGTTTTCAGGGGGCTTGGACTTGAGATAGAGTTCTTAACAGGGTTCTCCGGGATCAGGCTACCAGGTACCATGCAGACAAGGCGTAGCGGGGGAGTGCTCACAATAAGCATGCCTGATTCGTGGCAGAACACGACCGCCGTCATACAGGTAGGAACGGGCTCCAAAATATCTTCGGTAGAGGTGCAAAGCGCTTTTCTGAAACTCCACGGGAGAGTGGAGCTGGAGAGAATGACGTTGAACTGCACAGCGCTGGAAATATCTGCTGACGTGACTGTTCATGGGAACCTGACCATCAGCGGAGCATCTGCAAGAGTTTCTGGCACGTACTTTGCAGGAAGCTTCTTTGCTGAAGGAGTGACCGCTCTCAACGTTGATGCCTGGTTTGAGTCAGACAGTATCCGAATTGCCGGGTCTGCTGCGGCAAACATGAATTTGGAGCTTTCTGAAGTGAAAGACTTCTTTATTTCCGGATCGGCGATCAGTGCAAACATCAAGTATATCGACAAATGGGAAGGCATCAGAAGACTCACAGTCGAAGGGATGGCCGGTGATGTACTGGTCAGAATTCCTGCAGCAAGCACAGGCGATCTGGAATTGAGTCATTCAGGATATGTTCGCGTATCCACTGCGCGATACTGAGGAATGGTTGAGATGTTTGCAAGAGTAAACAAGCACGACGGGGTTCCAGCCTATATCCAGATTATGCACATAATCAAGAAGGAAGTGTTCATGGGCAGGATAAAGGAGCGAGACCAGCTACCGCCCGTCAGAGAGCTTGCAGAAATCTTTGGGGTGAACATGAACACCGTTATGAAGGCTCTCGAACGCTTGCAGCTAGAAGGGCTGGTCGAGGCTGAACATGGTGTTGGTTATTTCATAAAGGAGTCGGAGATTGTGAAAGAAGAAGTGCTGTCAATGATAAGAAAGGTCGTTCGGGAACTAAAACAGAAGGATATGGATCTTGAAGTTACTAAGCTCTTGTTCGAGGAGGTATGGAGGAATGATTAAGAGGATTGAAGCCCTCTTCATGAAGGAAGTGAGTGAGAAGGCTGGAAGGCTTGCTGTATTTTCCCTGGGGTTGCTTGTTCCCTTCTACCAGGTAAGAGTCATATTCATGTTCTTGTTGCTTGTCGGTTTACTCCCGTCAGACGCGCAACACAAGAGGCTCGGTTCGCTGCTTGCGCTGCCCTTCTCCAGGGGAGAAGTGTTCTGGGCCTCCTACCTCTTCCTGATTTCAATTGTCTCTGTTACGCAGTTGATAGGAGCCTCACTCTTTGGCTTTTCTCCGGCCTTCTTGGGGATAAACCTGCTGGGGTCAATCAATTTCGCCACAGCGTATTTCTCAATCGCAATGCTCAGTGTAATGGCGGGCCTTGACAATATCGGCATTCCCTTTCTTGTGCTCATAATCGATCTGATCATGGGCGGAATCGGCAACAGGATGACCAATCTCTATTTCAGATTCAGCCCTGCACATCAGGGAAATGTGCTATACGTGCTGCCAATTGCCCTGGGATTGCTTGCTGTAGCTGCATTCATTTTCACAAAGAGAGGTGTTCGCAGATGATTGTGAGGATAGAAAACCTGAGAAAGTCCTTTGGCTCAAAACCTGTACTCAACGGTATTTCCCTTGGAGTCAACGAAGGGGATATATATGCTATCGTAGGTCCCAACGGTGCGGGAAAGACGACCACGCTGAGATGCTTATATGGAGACCTTTCGCCTGAGGCGGGGAATGTGGAGGTCTTTGGACGAACTGTCACCTCGAAAGAGAAAGAAAACATGGCGGTTCTCACAGAAGACAGGCTAACCTTCAGAAGGTTTAAGGGTGAAGATCATCTCCGCATATGGAGAATGCTTTACCCCCGCTGGAACGAGAAAGTATTCAACAGTTTTGCCATGCACTACAACTTGCCGCTAGGTGACAGGGTGAACACATACTCCATGGGGATGAAGACGCTGCTGCATCTGGCAATGGTCGTTGCCAGTGGAGCCGACCTGCTCATCCTTGATGAACCGACTCAGAATCTCGATCCCGTAATAAGGCAGGAAGTGATGAACGTTCTCAGGGATTACGCGATTCAGGAAAACAAAACAGTGATCATTTCATCGCATGAGGTTTTCGACCTTGAGGAGATCGCCCATTCTTTTGCTGTCATTCTGGAAGGGAAGGTGCTTTATAACGACACGATCGACGGGGCAAAAGAGAAGCACAGGGTCATTTCAAGGGAGAGTAGACACAGCCCGGGTGAGGTAATTAGTACACTCGGAAACGAGACGCTTGTGAAAACATCTGAAGAAGTGGGACGTTACCCCACGTTCAAGGAGGTAGTACTCGCTTATCTCCAGAGCAAGAAGGCTTTTTCTCCTTTTGGTTCGAAACTGACGTTGTGATCGGACGTGTTATCGTAGGGATGGAGGGAGGAAAGATGGTCGCAAAGATAACGATGTTTCTTTTTTTAACAACAGTGCTTGTGATGCTGGTCGGATGTGATAAGGAGTTC
>PWXG01000162.1 GCA_003561215.1 Thermotogales bacterium | reverse complement strand
CGTCAGAACAAATCTTCCGACTTGAGAAGAATCTCGTGCAGAAAGGTGTTGCCCCTGTTGCAATCCTCTCTTGCGGCGTAGAAATGGGCGCATTCAAGAAGCTGACAGACTACAGAGTATCGCAGTTGGTTAAGTCGGCTTTTGAAAAGATTTTTGGGAGATCTTGTTCACACAGACAATCAGAAACTTCGAAAGACGGAATGGTTCATCCGTGGGAAAAGAATCTCTGCAAATGGTATCAGCCGTTTATCTATGTGACAGTCAGGAAGGATATTCTTGATACTCCAGTAATCAGCATCTCCGAAGACAAGCTTTACAAGTGCCTGTGGCGGAAGGTTGAACTCGGTGGTCAACACAAATTTACGCCTAACAAATGACATCTTCGAGCAGCGAAAAACGATCTCATAAAGGTTACTGAAATCATTGAGTTGAAAAGAGACGGTCTCACTGGCAAAGCAGGAACTTGATACCCTTTTTTCCAAAACTGGGGCAATTGACCTGAAGAGCTTGTCGATGTCAGTAATCCTGACTTGCCTGGCGTAATTCGATTCCTCTATGGCACCAAGCATCCTGAGATAGGTATGCGGTTTCGTTCCCTCGGCAATTCTGAAGACTATTCTATCCTGGTTGATCACTTCCCCGAGTTTTCTGTCAATGATATGTGATATCAAACCGTCCATACAGGAAAACGAGACTGAACTGCTGATATTAGTCACAATCATCTCGCTTTCATCAGGTTCGATGGCGAAGTATCCTGAGGGTATTCCTTCGATCTCTATGATGAAATACTCCATCCTCATCAAATCGCTCTTGTAGCATTCGATTTGACGCTTCAGTCTTGCATGCGTAACAACGCTCAGCAAAGCAATCTTCTCAGCGTCTTTCTCGTGACAACACCTTATGAACTCCAAATCGGAAGTCTTTGCCCGCCTTACTCCCACAGCCTCAGCGGGCTGATAATTAAGGTTCTTCACATCGAGAACCTGCTTCTGTATAGGAATAGCATAGTTGAAGCCATATTTCCTGTAGTAGTGTGGAATCCCTTCAAGAAGAACAACAGCGTAACCCTGTCTGGAGCTTTCATTGAAAAAGCTGTTGATAAGGGTGGAAGCCACCCCCGTTCCAGAAAGATCCGATCTAGAGGCGAGGAAATTGAGCTCACAGGAAGCTAATTGGTGCCCTTCATACATCACAGGAGTGTGAAGAAGGAATATGCAGCCGGCTATACTTTCGTCATGCATGTCTTCTGCGATAAGGCAGGTAAACCTGTCGTCTGACGAGCATGTATACAGATCCCTTATCGCCAGGGCAACCTCATTTCCGGGAAATGCATCTTTACAAAGACTCTCGACTCTTCTGAAGTCCTCAATTCCTCTTGCCTTTTTCGCGGAGAAGCGTTCCATCTCTCAGGATTACCTCACTTCTGAGGCAATTGCGCCTCTTTCGAGGTCAATGAGAAAAGACTTCCATTCTGTTCCCGCTCCGGGGCAGAATCCCCCGATACCGCTTGAAGCAACCACCCTGTGACAGGGTATCAGGATATGCAGAGGATTCTTGCTCAGTGCATTACCAACAGCTCTTGCAGCACTGGGAGTTCCGGTCATTACCGCGACTTCAGTATAAGTAAAGGTCATACCGTAGGGGATTTTCCGAACGGCTGAGAAGACGGTCTCCTGAAATTCAGAACAGTTTAGCCTATACGGGAGATCTATGGTTGTCCTCTTCCTCTGAAGGTATTCTTCGAACTGTGTAGTGTACGGTTCAAGAGACACAGCGGGAAGGCATTTTCTTATGAGCTCTGCTCGAACGAGCTGTCCAGAACTGACAGCCAATACCACAGATCCGACTTTACCAGTGACTATACCGGTCATCCGAGAACCGATTCATACGTTTCCATCTGAACTGGGATAATTCTGGAAACACCGTTTGTCATAGTCACACCGTGCATCAGATTTGCAGAATCCATGACTATCTTGCTATGGGTGATAATTACAAATTGAGTGTCGGATGCATGTTGTCTAAGCATTCTCTTGAAACGTTCCGCGTTGTAGTCGTCCAGCGGTGCATCAACTTCGTCCAGGACATAAAAGGGACTCGGCTTGATACTGAGGAGCGCAAAAACGAGTGCGATTCCCACAAGCGCCTTCTCTCCTCCAGAAAAGAGCTGCAGTTTCTGGAACTTCCTACCCTGCCTTCTGACCGCAATCTCTATACCAGATTCAAGTATGTCCTCAGCGGGCAAGATCTTCATCTGTCCTTCTGCACCATCAAACAACTCTGCAACATACCTTCTGAAGCTGATGTTTATCTTCTCGAGAGTGTTAAGAAATATCGATTTTGCTTCCTTGTCCGTCTTCTCTATCAGATCTTCCAGTTTTCTTTTTGCTTCTTCAAGGTCTTCCTTCTGTGAGTAGAGTTCCTGAAACTCTCCGTCAACAAGCCTGTATTCATCTATAGCTTCAAGATCCACGCTTCCTAGAAACTTAAGCTTGTTTTCGAAATCATCGAGCTCCTCCTTGGTAGAACGCAATTCTTCATCAGTAAGACGGTCTACCTTGTCAGGTTCCCCCCCCAGTGATTCCCTGATCTGCTGAAGCTTCATCTCTGACTCCTGAATGCTGAGCTCCAGTTTGTGTGAAGCTTCCCTCTTGTCCTCCCTTTCAGACTTGAAAGTGTTGATAGCCTCCTCGACCTCTTGAAGCGAAGAAAGCCGTTTTTCCTTTCCTTCGCGCTGATATCGGATGTTGTTGAAAAGAGACTCGGTCTCCTTCTTCAGTGAGGCTAACTCCCTGGCCTGTTCCTCAACGTTCTCCTTCAGCTTCTCGGCCTCTTTTTCGAGATCAGATAGCTGTCTACCGAGAAGGTTCAACTGTTCTCCGTTCTCGAATTGCTTCTGTGTTATATGCTTCAGTTCTTTACCATACTGCTCCTGCTTGTCGTACTGCATGGAAAGCTGCATTTTCATATCGACTATCTCGCTCTGAGTACCCTCGAGTTCCTTTTTCTGTGCTTTGAGCTCCCGAGAGAATGAACTGATCTGCTCGTCTAAGGCAGTTTTCTCTTCTTCGAGGCGACCTCTTTCAACAGTCAACTCGTCCTTCTTTCTGTCTCCTTCCGAAAGCCTCTTTTCGTAGTCATCTCTTATCCTGGTCAGTTCAGAGACTTCCTTTTCAAGCTCTTTAACAGCATTAAGCGTTTCGTGGACAGAGCGATTGAGCGAAACGTTTTCGGAGATGATCTTGTTCAGCTCTTCCCTAAGAATACCCAGATAGCTCTTCGTTTCCGTAGTATCATCTTTGCGCCGCTGGATTTCCTTACTCTTGACAGCCATCTCGTTTTGAAGGCAAACTTCTTTCTCTGCCAGTTCATGAATTCTTCTCTTGCGAGAAATCAGATCTGTCCTCGCATCGCGTTCGAGATATCCTCCAGTAATAGACCCACCGGCAGACAAGAGTTGCCCGTCAAGAGAGACAAGTCTCCCGCCAAATCCTTGTTCCCGTCTTATCTCTATGGCATCATCTAGGGTCCTGACTACTATGGCGTTTCCAAACAGGTATCTTGGAACACTTTCAAACCCTTGCGGAATCTCAACGAGCTCTGCGGCGTAACCAATAAATCCTTCATGCTTCTCGGCCTTCTTGTTTCTCGAGAAGTAATCGGAAATCATATCGAGCGGGAGGATCGTCGCTCTGCCTATTTTCGACTCCTTCAGAAACGTGATGATCCTTTTGGCTGTCACAGAGTCGTCAACGATAACGTCCTGCATCCTGTTACCGAGTAAAACGCTAATGGCAGTCTCTTGTTCCGGGCCAGTTTCAATGACATTTGCCACGACATCAACAAGCCCGTCGAACATATCTCTGCGCTGAAAGACTTCCTTCACCGATCTGGAAAATCCTTCATAGTCTTTCTGCTGCCTTTCGAGTGTCGATCTTTCGAGCTGCGAGTTTCTCAGCTCATCGGATAACTTTGCCTGCTCTTCCTTCAGCACTTCGAGTTCATGTTCGAGTTTTTCGAGGGAGGCTTTCGTTGATTCGATGCTCTGTTCAGTCTCCTGCTGTTTCTCTGACGCTTCCTGACCTTGAGCGGTGAGCTGTTCTGCGTCTTTTCTGAGCTCTTCAAGACGGTTATTTTTACCATCGAGTTGGGAAATGATCAGTTGAAGTCTCTTCTTGAAGTCTTCTGTACTGTTCATAATCCTATCCAGTTCGTTATCTATTTTGCCCATCTTCTTGCTCGCAGAGTCCAGTTTTTCCTGAAGTTTCAGCCATTCCTTTTCCTTCTCACTATACTCGGTCATTGCAATATCGCGTGTCTTCTCGAGTTCAGAAAGCCTTGTTTCGTCAGTCTTGATCTGCTGCGTCATCTGGTCGTTAATTAGCTTGATTTCTTCTCTTCTCTTTTCCAGGTCTTCCAGTTCAGTTTTGAGTGAGTCGATCTTCGTACTCGTTTCGATTATCTTGCTTTCTTTTTCGCTACGACGGGAGGAGTACATCTCCTTCAGCTCCAGAAGATCATTCTGCCTTCGCTTGTGGTCTTCCAGCAGCTGCGTAAAAGTCTCAATTTCCTTGTCTACCTCTGAGAACTCCTTTCTCAGGGCAGACCATTTTGATTCTTGTTCTATGAGGCTTTTCTGGATCCCTTTCAGTTCTTCGTCGACGATTCTCTTTTCTTCGTGCTTTTTATCGAGGAGCTCCCTTTCTCTTTGAATGAGGTTCCCAAAATAGACTCTCCTGAGACCTCCGACTTTCTCAGAATACTCAACATGCTTTTCTGCCCTCTTTGCCTTAAGATAGAGAGATTTCCTCTGCTTGTCTATTATATTAAGGTTGTCGACAATCCTCTCCAGGTTCGATTCGGTAGACTGCAGTTTACTCAAGGCTTCCTTCTTCCGCTGCTTGTATATGGCAGTCCCTGCTGCCTCTTCAACGAGTAGCCTGAGTTCCTCAGGAGTAGCACTGACGACTTTGTCGACCTGACCTTGTCCAACTATCGAATAGGTATCCAGACCAACGCCGGTACCTTTGAAGAGTTCCTTAATGTCTTTGAGGCGGGAGGGCTTGTCGTTAATCAGGTAATGCGAGCCGCCATCGCGAGATACTTCACGACCTATCGTGAGCTGGCCATGAGGAGTATCGAAAGTCAGCTTTACACTGGCGGAATTTGCGGGAGGATTCTTGTCGGAACCTCCAAAAATGACGTCCTCACGGTTTTCAGCTCGTATGCTCTTCATGGACTGCTCACCGAACAGCCACCTGATCGCGTCAACCACATTGGATTTTCCGCTGCCGTTAGGGCCTACTACTGACGTGATTCCTGCAGCAACACTGAGCTTCATGGGAAGAGCGAAGCTCTTGAAACCTTTCAGGTGGATTGAGGAAAGCCTCATTCACCTCACCCCCAGACGCGCAAACACAAAGGTCTCCAAGAAGTCTGGAAATATCAAGTACAGATTCGTCGACAATCTGGAATTCTACGCGGATACCTTCTCCACCTAGCAATCTCTCGACCATCTTCTTGTGACCGGTAAAGAACGACCTCTGTTGCTGTGTAACAGGCAGCACAACCGCCTTATTCTTACTTCTAGAGCATAACAGAAAGAGCATCTCAAAAGCAACTCTACTCAACACCAGATCACCGATAGCAGGATGATACGGACCTGCGACCAGGTCATCCAGATCACCGTCGCCATTAAGGCAGAGTCCCATCCTTATGACCTTTATTCCGCTTCCTTCAAGAACAACATACATTCGCCATAATGAATCAATCGCTTCTTCAATACTCCGCGCCTTGTATAAGCCTTCTCTGAGCATTCCTTCAAGTCCTGTTCCTCTGAAAACCAGGGTGGGATTGAGCCTGCACTGTGACGCTCCGACACTCACTGCTTCATTTGCAGCTAAAAGCTCTTTCTCAAGTGAACTCCCTGGCAGCCCGGTCATCAAGTGAATACCAAAGTCGATTTCTGCTGATCTGAGCAAATCAGCAGCCTTATAGATATCTCGTGCCGAATGAGGTCTGCCTGCGAGTGTCAGAACTCCTTCGTCAAAGGACTGTACCCCAAGCTCCACAAGACTTACCGGATAGTCCGAGAGAAAATTGACAGTTTTCTCGGTGACGCTGTCAGGCGTTGTTGAAAAGCGAATTCCTTCAAGTTCGCTTTCAGGTAAATTACAAAGAACCGCTTCTATGTACTGCTTCATAACATACGGTTCAAGGGAAAGGAAAGACCCTCCGTAGAAGGCGACCTGATACTTTTCGTCGCTTCTGTAAGAAGATCTGAACGCCCCTAGAGTGTCAATAACCTCGCTGGTATCAGGTATGTTCCTCCGGCCTGTTAGAAGAAACTCATCGCAGAATACGCATCTGCGTTTGCAGGCTGCAAAGGGAAGAAAGATCGGGAATATCTTCATACAAAGATTATACTCAAACTTGGCAGTGTGTGCTTGGCACTACAGGGAT
>PWXG01000102.1 GCA_003561215.1 Thermotogales bacterium | reverse complement strand
CCGCAAGCAAGAAGGATGCAATGGGAGACGATTGACAATCTCAGGAAGACGGACAAGACGGTAATCCTAACGACTCACTACATGGAAGAGGCGGAAAAATTGGCAGACAGGATACTCATACTTGATCATGGAAAAATCGTTGCTTCAGGAACTCTGAAAGAACTCGTGGGCCTGGCAGATGCTGACAATGTAGTTGAGTTTACCACCAAGAGCAAGAACGAAGAAGTGTCCATTGATTTCTCGGAATTTCCCGAACTCGAGGAACTTGACGACAACGCATATGCTATAACTACGAAAGATGTGGAGGATACGCTTGCGAGGCTCTTCAAGTTTGAGGAGGATAAGGGTTTCGAGATAGAGAATGTGATGATAAGAAAACCTAATCTGGAAGACGTTTTTCTCACCATTACCGGTCACTCTCTCAGAGATTGAGGTGTAGTAATGTACAGATTGTTTCGTCTGACAGGCAAGATGCTTAAGAATGAATTCAGGCAGTTTGAGACCATATTCTGGAGCCTGCTATTCCCCCTGGTACTATTCTTCATCCTTAATGCAATTTTCGGAGGGATGAACGCCCAGGGCTTCTCTTTGTCGATGGGAGTAGTGAAGGAAGAAAAACTTGTTGGCTTTGGAGAAGTCATAGACTCTATTCTTGACGAAGTATCTGGTTCCGAGGGACCGTTCATCATTACCGAATACGCTAACACTGAAGATGCCCTTGAGAGCTTGCGACAAGGAAGAGAGGAGATCGTGCTCGTTATTCCTCGCGCTACGAGCGCTAAGCTGACCGCAGCGATGACGATGAGAACACTCGATATAGGTGCTGCTCAACTGGACATCTATCAGGTTTCAGGGAAGCAGTCGTCAGAAATGGCTGCAGGAATAATGGAACAGATAATCAACAGTGTGAACCTTGAAATTCGAAAGGCACAGGACCAGGAATACAGAGCATTCAGCATTTCAACCGAAGGACTTGCTACAGACAACCAGAGTGGTTACAACTACACTATCTATATCTTCCCAGGAGTAACGATAATGCTCATTCTTGCTGTAGCTCTTTTCAATACCCCACTGGGTCTGGTCTTTTTCAGAACGAATGGCACAAATAAGAAGCTCTACACAACACCCATAAGACCACTGGAGTACTTCACTTCAATGTTCCTGAACTGGTTGCTGACAATGGTCCTCGGTTTTGTTCTACTAATGCTGTTCGCTTCTTTGTTCTACGGTGTGGGTTCTGAGATACTGAACTTGCGTTTCTTACTGTCAGTCTTCTTTTCCATGGTTGTACTCCTCTCTTTCGGAATGATGATTTCTTCCTTTGCCACCAAGCTTTCAACGGCGACGGTGTTCGGGCAGGTTTCGATGCAGGTTCTGATGTTTCTTGGGGGTTTATATTTCCCGGTTTTCACATTGCCCTGGAGCATAAGATGGTTCGTATACATCCTGCCGACAACATACCTGGTAGAGCTGCAGAGAAGATTCATAGGACAGTCGGTCAGCCCTATTCCATTCTATGTACTGATTCTTGTCCCGGTAGCTTGGGCGGTATTTTCAACGACGGTGTTTGCAGCAAATTTCAAGAAGGTGATGGGATATGAGTGATCTGAGAACCTTTGTTACTCTTATCAAGAGTTTTACTCGAGAATCGCTGCGCAACAAGATCGAGCTGTTCTTTACTGTGTTTTTTCCGCTGGTGTTTCTGGTGATTTTCGGTCTCTTCTTTGGAGGTGAAGCGGGGTTTACCCTCGTCCCGGAAAGAGTAGGGCTTAACTTCGAGACGGAACGTTTTGCCAGTTTGTTTGAAGAGCTCGAGTCGATGGAACTCTGGGAACTGAGATCATTTAACGATGCCAGAAGCATGGCGGAAGCTGTTGCCGACAACTCCATTCTGATAGGTGTGTCTATTTTCGAAGACGAGCTCAGGTTCTTCTTTAGCGAGGGTGATCCGGGAAGAGTAAGCAGAGCCGAGATGACACGCGCTGCCATGTCTTCAGCTATTGAGGCATCCGTAAACGATGTAAGGGAAATAGTCAGACTGGAGAAGAAGCCTGTTACTGCCGGAGTATACGTAGCTTCCGGAATTGACTACATCATCTCGGGCGTTGTCGCAATATCCATCCTCTCTGCAGGGATGTTTGCAGTCATAACGGTCTTTGGCAGGTATCGTAAAGCCGGGGTGCTGAGGCGAATCAAGGTCACGCCCGTCAAACCCGCCGTTTTCATTATTGGCAGCACAGTCGTAAGATTTCTGCTGGGGTTCCTTGCAGTGATAATCCTCGTATTCTCTGCGCAGATAATGTTTGGAGTGGGGTTTCAGATGAACTGGGTTATCTTCGTTATCTCCGTTTCGGTCTCAATCTTTGGCATGATGGCAATAGGAATGGTTCTTGTTCTGTTGTTCAAGCAACCTGAGACTGCTGAGAACGCAGCAGGCATTTTGATGATGCTAATGATGTTCCTTTCCGGAGTATACTTTCCGGTTATCTTTCTTCCGGGATGGTTGCAGATCGTGGCCCGGTTCTTGCCCGTCACTTATGTCGCGAGACTGGTCCGTTTTGCCGCAGGTATTGAGACTATGGGTAGTTTGACTTTCTTGGCAGTTAGTGCGACGTTTGTCACTGCAGGTGTAGTTTCCCTTGCCGTAGTTGGAAGAGGACTATTAAGGGCCGAATGACCATTGTCTGAAGCAGGCAACGGTTTCTCCCAGATACTTTGTTCAGTCCGTCGAACTCCCGTGATCAATCTCGATTATTCTCGGAGGTGAGCAGGTTGAATTCCGTTATCAGTATTGCAGATAGGACATTTTGGGTCGGAGTAAATGACTATGATACCGCGTTGTTTGAGGCACTGTGGCCCCTTCCTATGGGTGTTTCGTACAATGCCTATATGATAGTTGACGAAAAGACAGCCCTGGTTGATACGGTAAAAGGGTGCTATTTCTCTGTCTACCTGGACAAGGTCAAAAACCTTTTGCCAGAAGGCAGAACGGTAGATTATCTTATAGTCAATCATATGGAGCCTGATCATTCTGGAGCAATAGAAGCTTTGAGAGAAGCTTTTCCAGAGATCCAGATAATCGGTAACAGCAAGACTGCGGAGTTTCTTAAGGACTATTACGGACTAAAGGATAACATACGAGTTGTGAGTGAAGGTGAAATTGTTAGTCTTGGAACGCACCAGCTCAGCTTCTTCCCTGTGCCTATGGTTCACTGGCCTGAGACTATGGTAACCCTTGATAAGAATACCGGAACGCTCTTTTCCTCAGACGCTTTTGGCGGATTCGGTGCTCTGAATGGCGGTATTTTTGATGATGAGGTGGATACTGCCTATTATGAGGATGAAGTACTCAGGTATTTCTCTAACATAGTGGGACGCTATAGCTCGATGGTCCAAAGGGCCATCTCGAAGCTGAAAGCCCAGGATTTTGGGATCATCGCCCCTTCGCACGGACCTGTATGGAGAAGCAATCCTTCTCATATTGTTGATCTCTATGACAGGTGGAGCAAACAGGAAACCGAGAGCGGTGCTGTGATAGTATACGGCTCGATGTATGGAAATACCCAGAGAATGATGGAATCGCTTGCAAGGGGACTCGTCGAAAAAGGAATCGAGAAAGTTCGCATTCACAATATATCTACGTCGCACATTTCTTTCGTAATCCGGGATATCTGGAGGTTCAAGGGAGTGGTTCTGGGAAGCTGCACCTACAATACGGAGCTGTTTCCCCCTATGAAACAGGTTCTCAGTGCCCTCGATAACCGGATGATCAAAGACAGAATTCTTGGCGTTTTCGGCTCGTATACGTGGAGCGGTGGAGCACTCAAGGAGCTTCAGGAGTTCGCAGGAAAATGCAACTGGATGAAGGTTGATCCGGTAATCGAAGCAAAGGGCTCCCCTTCTGAAATCGATCTGGAGAAATGTCGCGAGTTGGGAAGGAACCTGGCGGAGAAACTGACCAAGTAGTGGAATCTCAATTAAACTGGGGGTCTCATGAGGGTATTCTCGTTCTGTATTCTTTCGGGGTTTACGGTGTACCTTTTCATCCAAAGTTCCTACGAAGCATTTCTTGAATCTCAGTATATAGCTGGAGTCATCATCCTATTGATGGTTGCCGGTATGATCTTCTCTTTCTCTGTTGAAGCAATGAGAATAAGGAAGAGCAAGGTGAGTTATAACAAGCATTCAAAGCAGTTTTTTGTGTTTATTTCAGTGGTTGTTGGTGGTGTGCTGACTTACTCTGTGAGTGCTTTTCTTGAGACAGGGCCGGTAGTATCTGCAGGGCTTATTGGCATCCTGAGTGCCATGTTTGTCAAGAACTACAGCGTTCCTCTTTACTGTGGGGCTTTCGTAGGGATGGTTTGTTGTCAGCTCTTCACCCTGCAGATGACTATAGCCGCCTCAGTAATCGCTGGATTGGTATTCGTTGCTAGTGAAGGTGTCCTTGACGGTTATGGAGGAAGGCTCGGAACAATAGCTTTCATAGGAGCAGTTGTAACGGTGCTTTCCACAAAGGCGACCTTTGTTCCAGATGAACTCATGTATAGGGATGTACTTCCTGTGATTCTTGCGTATTCTTCAGCAGCTGCAGGCATCACGTTCTTTCTGAGCGCCAACAAGAAGCATGGTCCTGTTTTGGCTTCAGGTGCTGTAGGGATGGCGGGTGGAATCGTATTGCCAGCCATTCACGAAGCACATGGAGCTATGCTTGCCGCAGTCGTCATATGTGCTTCCTTTGTGGGAATGTCGTCTGTTAGTAAACTGAAGAACTCCTTGCATTCTGCCCTTGCAGGTTCTGTAGCAGGTTTGGTTTTTAGCTTCAGTGCTCGAATTACTACAGGAGCTGGCGGAAAACTCGGGACCATAGCATTTGGCACTGTACTCGGTTTCTTCGGTCTCGAAAAACTGTTTGGTAAACTCATCAAAAGACCTGAAAGCAGCGAGGATAATGACAGTGTATAGCAATCAGTGTCAGAAGCACAGTCGTTGGAGTCCGGCAGTGGTGGGTATGTGGTGTTAGGAAAGAGTTCAAGGAATTCATTGCGTGTGGGAATGCTGTTGATCTTGCAGTAGCTATAATCATAGGGACGGCATTTTGAAGAGTCATATCGTTATCTGCCAAGGGCATACTGATACCCCGATAGGAATACTGCCTGGGGACGTGGACTTTACTAACCAGTTCATAGATCTTAGCGATGTTCACTACGATAACAGAAGCAGAGGCGGTCGGGGCCGCGACAGTGGATTACGGCCTGTTTCTAATCGTGGTAATTGATATCCTCATTATCGCTTTCGTGATTTTCATGACTATGAGGCAAGTCAACAAGGCAGAAGAACGCAGACAAACAGTTGCAGTTCCAAATGCTCTCACTTGAAAGACGTGCGGTCTCTGTTTCACTGAGATCCCGCTCAAGGCCCTGAGATGTCCTGACTGCACTTCAGAATTGCCTTTGAAGAAAGCGCAGCAGATAAGTGCAAGAAAAATGGTTTTCTGCATCGTAATGACATACATGGCCAAACGGATCTCTCTCGGTCATGTTTAGTTCTCCAGAGTTACAGTATATGAGAGATTAGCGGTATCTGGAAGACCTCATTTTCTGAGATGGACTACGGCGCTTTCAAGCCTTTGGAGTGCTTCTGTTAGCCTTGCTCTTGGACAGGCGATATTCATGCGCTGAAACCCTTCTCCACCAGGTCCAAAAGAATGACCATCGTTCATTGCGATCCTGGCCTTTTCGACCATGAATCTTTGTACCTCAGCTGGATCTATTCTTAGACCACGGCAATCGAGCCAGACTAGATAGGTCGAATCAGGTCTTATAGCTGTAATCTCCGGGATTCTCTCTTTCAAGAAGGTGTCCAGGTACTCGTAATTCTCAACAACATAGCGGATCATCTGATCTACCCATTCGTCGCCTTTGCTGTATGACGCTTCCGTGGCAGCTATTCCAAATAGATTCACTGTCTTTAGCGACAAGGAACTAAGCACAGAATGGAACCTTCTTCTGAGATTCTTGTTCTCGATAATTGTTATTGACGTATGAAGCCCGGCCAGGTTGAAGGTCTTGCTCGGTGCAACAAGAGTTACAGTATTCTCTGCGAGTGAATCTGAAAGCAATGCGATCGGGGTATGCCTGAATCCTGGAAAAGAGAGATCATGATGGATCTCGTCGGAGACAATGATTATGTCACTTTCGAGACAAAGCTCTCCAATCTCAAGCAGTTCTTCTTTCTCCCACACCCGGCCGACAGGATTGTGTGGCGAACAGAGAAGCAGCATTGTAGTTCTCTGATCGATCTGCTTTCGCAGTTTGGCGATGTCCATGGCGTATCGTCCGTCTTTCAGAGAAAGTTCGTTTATTGCGGTGGTCCTTCCATTTTCCGAGATAACGCTGAAAAAAGGCGGATACACGGGGGACTGAATGATGACTTTGTCACCTGGCATGGTGAACGCACGAATCGCCAGTGCAATAGATGGGACTACTCCTGGGCACAAAAGCATTGATTCCTTCTCTATGTTCCAAGAATGTCTGCGCCGAAGCCATCCAATCACGGCGTCATAGCATGATT
>PWXG01000152.1 GCA_003561215.1 Thermotogales bacterium | reverse complement strand
TTCCTTCGTGGAGAACTGGGAGCTTATCGGGGGCCAAAAGCTCGATTTCGTCAGGGAACCGGGGACAGTCTGTGCAGACAGTTATGAAGAGGGTGTTCTGATGAGATTTGTGACTCAGAAACCCATGATACATGATGAGCTGTGGATCAACAACCTTTACGTAGAAGCGATAAATGCTGCCGAAGAGTCTATCTACCTTGAAACCCCCTACTTATCACCTGCCGATGAGATCATCGGTGCTCTCACCGCTGCTTCCAGAAGGGGAGTGGAGATAAAGATGCTGGTGAATTCCTTCCGGACTATTGATCACTTCTACCTGTACCCGTTCATACGGGCCTATTACCCTGTCTTTCTGAGTGAGGGCATAGAGATTCACGAAATGCAGACGAGAATGACCCATGCGAAGCTCGCTGTCTTTGACGGTGTTTACAGCATCGCGGGCTCATACAACCTCAGCATAAGATCGGCATACCGGGATACCGAGAGTGTCGTCGCTTTCTATTGCCCGGAACTCTCGCGAGAACTAGTAGAATGGTTTGAAGAAGGCCTTGATGAGGCGCAAAGAGCGTTCTCGCTCTTTTGGTAGATTTCACTGAGAGTGCTGACGCTCTAAGAGCCAAAGACCCAGTTTTCATTTCGACTGAGACGCCATCCTTGAGGAAAGAGTTCTGTAAGAGTGGACTTCGAGCTTTCTGAAATGTTTATTCTGTGAGTATGAACCAGACTTCCCACAGTCTCGAAGCCGGTGAAGAGCTTGGCGAAGAGCTCGTGACTCATTGATATGCGTTCTCGAGATGACAGACTCGAATTCTCGCATTCATCGCCTGCAGATATCTTCAAGGGATCGATCTCAACTGAATCTACTTCCAGAACGATCGGATAGAATGATGATAAGACACTTATGGAATGTATATTCATAACCTGGCGCATCAGGAGTGCCGGGTCGATGATTTTCATCCAGTCGGTGTGATCGATTTTCTCACCATCCGGAAGAGAGCTTCTTATCTCGAGCCGTCCCCCCATTCTCAAAACATACTTGCTGAAAGTAGTTATCAATTCTTCATAGACAGGGTAAGATGAACCATAGCTGGGAGCTTCAGGGTATTCAAACAGAATGGAAGCCTTGCCACTTTCCCTGGCATGATCTGCTGCTTGCAACAGGATTGCCCGGTGGTCAGCAGATTGATTCATGTTCTCTACTACAAGCATGTGTTTTGGCGTGATGTCAGGTTTGAGAACGGAGATGTCTGTGCTTTCGATACTGCCCAAAGGATCGCAGTGCTTGAGAACCCTGTCAACATCTATCCAGAGCCCACAGTTGTAAGTGAACTCGCAGAATCCCTGCTTTCTGTAAAGGGATGCACTTCCGTGACAAATGACTACGGCCAGACCCTCAGTTCTCAGGTCCTCGCAGGTCGTATTCAGGAGGTGGTTAAACCATCCTTGTCCTCGCTTGTCTCCTCTGGTGGCAATATCGTTAATGAATGCATACGGGATCGATCCATCGAGAAATTCCAGATTCCTTTCAGGATCTACCAGGATAAACGATGTGGGTTCTCCGTCTACCAGGAGTGTCCTCGCCCATCTCGGAGGGACGGAGTCGATCTCCGTCTCGTATGACCGTCTCATCACTTCCTGCAAAGCCCTGACACCGGGTTCTGTTTCAGCAGTTATGATCGTGGTATTCATGCTCATGAGGAACCTCCATGAAAAGGCATCTGTTCACACGCTTTTATATCACAAGAGAGGTCTCTGACAAAACGTCCATTCTTCATCTGTAAACCATCTGTCGAAAGAAGCGGTCGATCATAAGAAGAACCGCCGAAACCGACTCTTTGTGTGGTTCAATAGAAAGCTTTGCTGGTGTAAACTATGATTGGTTTGCTTGACGAACATAAGGATGGTCGCATTGAAGTATTCGCTTCTTACCAGCTACCTGGATTCTGCCGAGAAAAACGAGATTCGCAAGAGACTGCTAGTGATTGCATTACCTGCAATTGCTGAAAACCTTCTGCAGATGCTACTTGGAATAGCAGATACGGCCTTTCTTGGTTATTACGATTGGCGTATCATGAGCGGCGTAAGTACCGCCAACCAGGTCATGTTCATTTTCAACGTGGTAATAATTGCGATCGCTACGGGGACCATGGTGTTTGCATCCAACGCCACAGGCGCAAGAAACAAGAAACTCGTGAACTCGGTCGTATGGCACGCCATATACTTGAGCATTCTGTTCGGCCTCGTTATGACTTTTTTCTCCGTCTTCTCTGAAGATATCATTCGGTTATTGTTCCCGGGCGCTGAAGACGACATAGTCGCCGCCGGCGTCGAATACCTCTCGCTAGTATTGCTCGGTTCAGTTGGCATGAGCATTATGATAGTGCTTGGTCACGTCATGAGAGGATCCGGAGACTCTAAATCTCCTATGCTGGCTGTTCTTGTGGCCAACGTGCTGAATGTCTTTCTTGATTACGTCTTCATATACGGAAAAGTCGGGTTCCCGGAAATGGGGGCAAGAGGAGCAGGACTGGGGACAATGATCTCGCGCTTCGTTGGGGCTGCGGTAATCTTTTTCCTCCTTTTTCGGAGCAAGAAGTTAGATTTCTTCATAAAACCAGTGAAACTATCTTTGAAGATCCTGAAAGGAGCATTCACAGTTGGTGTGCCTGCAGCAGTCGAGATGCTTTCCTTTTCGCTTGGGGTGCTCGTGTTTGCAAATATCCTTTTCATAGCCGGTCCAGAGGCATACGCCGGTCACAGGATCGGCATCAGTGTTGAGTCACTTTCTTTCATGCCGGCTTTGGGAATGAGCATTGCCGTTACAGCGCTTGTCGGAATGTACAACGGAAGCGGGTTGATGAGTCGTTCGATAGGATCTCTTCGACAGGGCTGGATAATTCTCATGTATTATTCGGTGATCATTGGAGGGGCAATGTTTCTCTTTCCTGAGCTCTTCATAAGAATCTTCACCAATGAACCAGAGATTATCCAGATGGCCAAGCTTCCAGTAAGAATCATTGGGCTTTTCCAGGTTGTTCAGAGCACGGAGTTTTCTGTAAAAGGTGCTCTAAGAGGGTTTGGCGACACAAAGTATCCGATGCTTGCTTCGTCTCTCGCAATGTGGACTATCAGAATCCCTGTGGGGTTTGTTATGGTCAGGTATTTTGGACTTGGGCTTATTGGCGCCTGGATCGGAATGATGACAGATATGATCATGAGAATGCTAATCAACCTTATACGCTTCAGATCAGGAAAGTGGGAGAGAATTGCTCAGAGAGTAAGGGGATCAGTCACTTCAGGTGATGATAAGATGACTTCTGTCGACCTGTAAAGGACTATTAAGCCAGGCAACTGAATCTGCTATTATTGTGGAGAGCCTGATAGCACAAGGATAATGGCGATGTTTTTGATTCTTAGTATCATTCGGGATGAGGTGTCTTTGGACTGTGAAAAAACCTTTTGTGCTAATGACATTTCTTGCTTTATGCCTTTCATCATGCTTCTTTGCTGCATATTACGGTACAGATGAATTCGAGAAACTCCTGGATCTGAGAACATCGACTGAATTGCGCCATGCGCTTAACGTGGAACTGCTCAGGCAGGGAAAAGAGTCTTTCCCGGTTCGTGAAGCTGTTATCCGAAGTGCAGAAAATTACCTGCTGATCCAGACATTCATATTTCGCAGGGACAGGGTGTCAGAGGAGTTTCTAGAAATCATAACAGAGCAAGCAGAGAAGGGAGTAGAGATCAAACTCATCTATGACTGGTTAGGCAGTGTTGTATTCAGTCCCCTCTTTCTCTACAATCTTAAGAGACTTCCTATTGATGTGATAACTCACGTTGCTTTCTGGGGCGACCAGAGAGGTGTGAATCGAATCTGGCACGAGAAAATCGTCGTTGCCGATGGAAACGAAGCTGTTATCGGAGGTATGCATTTCGACGAAGCAACGCTCGAACCATCGAGATTCTCCAGAACAAGACCTGCCAGGGATCTGGATATCTATGTCGAAGGACCGATTGTCAAGGACATCCAGGATTCTTTCTCGGAGAACTGGAAGATCATTGGAGGCGAAAGTCTTGATTTTCTTGAGGAACCAAAACCGCTAAGTCAGGAATGCCTTCAAGATGCGATACTCATGAGATTTGTCTCTCAGAAACCACTCACACATCAGGAATACAGGATAAACTATCTCTATGTTGAGGCAGTAAACGCTGCAAGAGAAACCATCTATCTTGAAAGCCCCTTTTTCTCTCCGGCACTTGACATCATAGAAGCCCTGATTTCCGCTGCAAGAAGAGGTGTGGAAATCAAGATCCTGATAAACTCCTTCTGGACAACGGATCTTATATGGAGGTATCCTTTCGCCAGACTCTACTATCCGCTGTTCTTGAGGGAAGGCATAGAGCTGTATGAAATGCACGGGAGGATGACTCATGCGAAATACGCACTCTTTGACGGTGTCTATAGTATCGTTGGATCCTACAACCTTGATATTCGATCAGCCTATCTGGACACCGAGTGTGTTGTCGCTTACTACTCTCCTGAATTGACAATGGAGTTGACGGAATGGTTTGACGAAGGTCTTTCAGAAGCCCGCGAGGTTTTTTCGTTATTCTGGTAGTATAGCAGGTAGCCTGACAGGGGCTCAGAAAGAGCGCTCTATCGCAAAGATCTCTTCGCAATGCATTCAGTTGTTCACCTTTCTGGTAGTATGGGGGTGACGGAACTAACTTGTCGGGGAGGTCCTGATGTGTTTGTTGGCCTGGTATTGTTGATAGCTCTTGCAGGGGTTCTTCTGATAATGCTCCTCATAGCGCACTCAAGGTGCAGGAATCTTTCTCTTGCCAGAGGAGAGCTCCAAAAGGCAAATGAGAGTTTGAGAATAGAGAATGCCGGTCTTAAAGGACAGATCAATGTAAGAGACAAAGAGCTAGAATGGCTGAAGGAAGCAAGAGCGCAGCTGGAAAACGCTTTCAAATCTCTTGCTGGGGATGTTCTCAAAGATACACGCGAACAGCTAGTCAGCACCGCAAAAGAGAGCCTCGATAGTCTTCTGAAACAGCATAGAGAAGGTTTGCAGACTCACAAAGCCGAATTGTCGGGGCTTCTCGATCCCGTGAAGACGAATCTTGATAAACTTGACAAGAACATAAAGGAGATCGAGGAAAGACGTGAAAACGCATACGGCAGCTTGAACAAGCAGTTGGACTCTCTCCAGAGGGCAAATCAGGAGCTTAACACTGCAGTGACAACGCTGCATTCTTCCTTGAAGTCATCTACAACAAGAGGGAGATGGGGAGAATACGAACTCAGAAGGATTGTCGAGCTGGCTGGGATGACCGAGCATATCCACTTTGATCAGCAGCCCTCAGGCGAAGAAGGTAGACCGGATTTGACAGTATCCCTCCCCGGTGGTGGAGTGGTACCAATAGACTCTAAAGTCCCGTTAAATGCGTATCTTGATGCTCTTGAAGCGTCGAATGAGAAAGCATCCTCTGAGGCAATTCAGAAGCACGCAAGAGCTTTCAGAGAAACCGTGAAGCGCCTGGGGAGCAAAGCTTACTGGTCACAGTTTAACGAGGCCGCAGAATTCGTGGTAATGTTTGTTCCCATGGAGTCTGCCGTTAGCTCTGCTTTCCAGGCTGACAAAGAGCTTCTGGACTTCGCTCTAAGATACAAAGTTTTGATAGCGACTCCAATAACTCTTCTAGCGCTTCTGAAGTCCGTTGCATATGGTTGGCAACAGCACCATGTAGCTGAAAACGCCAAAGCTATCGCAGAAGCCGGGAAAGACCTTTACGGAAGACTCTCGACATTTGTGGACCATATGTCCAGGGTCGGTAAGGGCATTGATACAGTGGTGAAGAGATACAATGATGCCGTCGGTTCCCTTCAGGGGAGACTGATTCCTGGTGCGAGGAAATTCGAGGAATTGACCGGCAAGTTCGATTCAGTCGAAGAACCCCAGCAAGTAACAACGGCCCCGAGAAGTCTGACCGGCGAGAATCCCGACCAGGAAAGCAGGCAAGAAGAAGATTAGGGGCAAGTTCCCAGATTCATTTCCGGTGGTTGAGTCAGATTCAGCGCAAGGACCATAACCGCAAGTGTGCTGTACGCAATAATCGGCGCAATCACTCTCCAACAATTATTCCTCGATTTCCTGATCATGAGATGTATCCACAAATTTACGCCCAGCACGACCAGTACGAAGACGCCATATTCTAGCCCGTAGAAGTAGAATGGCATGTCGTTTATCTGGTTCACACTGTAGTATGCGTTGGCAGGTTCGGACCAGAAAGGCCAGGGTTCAAGGATTACTCTTGAAGCCAGATATAGTCCCCATGTCATGAGAACGGCAGGTAGACCTTTCAGTATATGGAACCTGTACTTCATAAACAGATACAGCCCCATGAATACTCCCGAGAAGTGGACAACGTTGTATACAATCTGGAGTATATAGAGATGGTCTGAAGGATAAAGAGGAGCAAACGATGCTCCGAACGATATTCCCATCGTTGCCATCGCTCCCTGTTTTGCCCAGTTCACATCAAAGAGCAATCCGACCCAGCCAAGCAGGAAGACCAGGTGACATATATAAATAA
>PWXG01000259.1 GCA_003561215.1 Thermotogales bacterium | reverse complement strand
TGTTCTTACAATACCCGCTCCATTCAACCGGGTCTATCCAACCGATCTATTCACCCGCCCTTGTTCTGATGTATTTGTCGCACGTCCGGGTTCTCGTACAGCGCAACTTTTGTGTCTTGTCCTTTTGCTTCAACCGCACTTCGAAAACCTTTACCCCTTAACCTTCATCTCAATCTCGCTGGCTCTTCAACGCATCGCCTGCTGCTTTTCTGCTGTGCTAAATGGCTCCCTTTTTCACAAATGTCTTCTCGCTCAGCTCCTTGAAAGCCAGCTGCAGCTCATCCTTCGTGTTAATCACGATCGGACCACCCCAGGCAATCGGCTCTTTCAAAGGCCTGCCTGACAGCAGCAGGAACCTGATACCCTCATTTCCGGCTCTTACCCAGAACCTGTCTCCTTCACTGAACAAGACTGCGCGCCTGTACGGAATAGGCTCTTGAGACTCTGGATCAAAGATTCCCTCTCCCTGAAGTATATAGATGAAAAGAGTATTCTCACTATTGCCAAGAAATGCCCACGAGTTCCCAGCGCTAACATCAACGTCAAGGTAAGTCGCTTTGACGTATCTTCCTTGAAAGGCTCCCCTATTCTCTTCGTAGTTTCCAGCAATAATACGGATTGTGCTGCCATCTTCTTCAACAACAGGTACTTTCTCGCTTCTTATATCACCATACTGCGGATCGACCATCTTATCTTCTGCTGGAAGGTTCAACCAGAGCTGCGCCCCAAACATCTTCTCACTTGCTTGCGGCATTTCCTGGTGGATGATCCCCGAACCAGCAGTCATCCATTGACAGTCTCCGTCAAGAATACTGCCCTTGTTGCCAAGACTGTCTCCGTGCTCGATATCTCCAGAGATAAGATATGTGATCGTTTCGATTCCGCGGTGCGGATGCCATGGAAATCCTTTTATGTAGTCCTGAGGATTTGTAGAATCAAATGCATCGAGAAGAAGAAACGGATCGAAATCGCTGGTGTTCTCATTACTAAGTACTCTCTGCAGCTTCACTCCGGCTCCGTCAACTGTATGTTTGCCTGTTACGACCTTCTTCACCGTTCGCAGTTTGCTCATGTTTTTCGTCCTCCTAAGCGTCGTGGATTTTTGCTCAGTTCCATTATACGTTCAACCGCCAGTCAGTGAAGATTGTCTCATCTACTGCAATTCAAACCAATATGGTTCAGGGCTATTTTCCTCCCAAAGAAAGAACCCCTTAACATTTCCCGATGCATCAAGCTTGAAGGAAACCAGGCTTACATCAAACAGGTATGGAGGAATGTGCACGGTAAACATATCGCGAGTTATGTGCTCAAACTCCAGGACTCTTCTTCCTCCAGCCACTTTTCCTTTCAGTAGCGAATCCTCAACTCTTATGTGCACTTCTTCGAGCATCTCGTTGTAGTAGAGACCTTCATACTCTTGCAGTGGAAGGGGTGGGTAATAGACCACATCGACCGGATCATCGTTGAGCTTTGGGAAATGCAGTGATTCTAGAACAGTAGGGGGATTTCCAAGCGCGATCTGGACAAAGGCCTTTGCAAGGGCATCGGGTACACCATGCCCACCAACATTTGAGAAAACAATGACGCCAAGCTGAGTTTCAGGAATCGTCAAAACCATCACATGACAGCCCGCAGAATCTCCGTTGTGCCAGATCAGCTTCTGCCCTTCGAATTCCTCATGGATCCATGCCTGACAATAGGCAGCAACAGGCTCTACAGAGTTTCCTCGCATGATCGTCTGTGGCGTATGTGTGAACAAAAGAGCTTTGCGAGAAATCAACTCTGTTCCGTTCACAGTGCCCAGGTTAAGGTGTAGATTTACCCACCTCAGCATATCAGGGATGTTTGAACATATCCCTCCAGCAGGAAACACTGCGTTTACTCTTGTTATGAATGGATCATCGGGATCGATAGCAAGTAGCCCCCCGTCACGGTACATGTAGGTCGTCACTATGTTATCAGCGCTGAGAAAGTCTTCTAGCGTTCCCGTTGTATCTACCATACCCAGTGGATCGAAGATCCTTTCCTGCAAAAGCTCAGCATAGCTCTTTCCTGAGAACTGCGTGAGTAGATCTTCCACAATAAGAAACAGGTTGTTGACATAGCTGAACTCTGAACGAAAACTGTACTTTGTTGGATGAAATGGCAGCGCTTCAATGAGCTTCTCCCTGTCGAAGCCCCACATCACCAGGATGTCTTCTGCACAAGGATACAATCCACTTCGCTGAGCCATAAGATCCTTAACAACAAAGTTTTCCTGGGCGAACCTATCTCTAAGCCTGAAGTTGGGATGAAGGTCAACGACCCGATCGTTCCAGTCAAAGTGGCCTTCATCTACGAACATTGCAGCCAGTGCTGATGTGAATGCCTTTGTTGTCGAGCCGACCTGGAAGAGTGTGTAGATATCAACGGGTTCCATAGTGGAAAGGTCCTTTACACCATATGCTTGCTGAAAGATCGTTTCGTTCTTATAGATGACTCCAACAGACATGCCTGGTATCATCCACTCTTCTTTGAGTCGCAGTATCTCGGCTTCCCAGCTCTCCAGAACTGCTGCTCGACTATGTGCTTCTTCTAGACTGCTAAAGGCACCGGGAGTTACAGACGCTACAATGCAGACCAGAACGAATAGTAGCAGTTTTCTCACAAACATCCCCCCTCGAAAGGATCATATGCTTCAGTCATATCTGTATGCAAAGCAAAGAGCATCAGAAAACACAGTATTTAGCAACAGTTCAGAGTGAGATAATCATAACACGTTGAGTTCACTGGCAAATCAAGGCGTTTCCCAGTGCCCGAAGCAGAAAGCATATGCATAAATCCTCTCTGCCTCAACAACCTCTACAGATAACTCAAGAAGAGATCAAGTGTCAATCAGTGCTATAATGATCACTGTGACAATCTTTCAGGCTATTTGGGAGGGGTTCGATGAGAGTAACGGTATTCAACGGAAGTCCCAGGGGAAGAACGAGCAATTCTCACAAGATTGCAAAAGCGCTCCTGGAGGGCGCAAGAGACGCTGGCGCTGAGACCGAGGAGGTCTTCTTAATTGAGAAGAACATAGAGTACTGCAGGGGATGCCTTGCTTGCTGGGGAAAGACTCCTGGAAAATGCATTATCAATGACGACATGACCGAGCTGATAGACCAATATCTCGAATCCGATTACGTTGGTTTAGCCACCCCGGTCTATGGTATGTTTATGACTCCTGTTCTAAAGAACTTCACAGACAGATTTTTGCCACTTGCAACACCACATATCCGTAAGAATAAAGATGGAACTTTCTATCATGATGGCAGAGTGAAGCGGTTTCCGAGACAGTTCTTCATCTCCAACTGTGGCTTTCCTGGTGAACACAACTTTGATCTCCTCAAGGCTTACATTTCCCAGCAGGGATTCGTTCTTGAAGTGTACCGAAACTGCGGAGAAGCACTGGATCAAGCAGACGACAACGATCCCGAGACAAACAGAAATATCGTCGAGTTCTTCAATGCCTTGCGAGAAGCTGGGCATGAGATGGTTAAGAACGGCAAAGTCTCTGATGAGACTGTCGAAAAGATCCACATTAAGATCATGAGCGACGAAGACTATATGGCAGGAGCCAACAAATTCTGGGATGAAGAGATATCCAAACACAAGTCAGAAGACCCTGAGAGTTGACGATTCTTCAACGGATCTTCCAGTAATCGCTGTCACCAATCGATTTTCCATTTCAGAGTGATAGCTCTGCTTGCCGCTACTTCAGAGTCGCTCTCTTGTGTTTCATGATTCAGTGGTCATTGACAGATCTTCAAGCTGCTCTCTGATTGAGATACCACCCCGAGCGATGGGAAGTCTTCCGTCTTAAGCCTGATTCTCAAAATCCTCAATGAGCTATTTGTTAATGAGCAGCTTGATCTTCCTCACAGAGCTTTTCCGTAGGACACACTTCGACTCTCAAAAGTGTGTCCGTTATGACATTCAGCACTCAGGTTTTTCTTATCAACAGCTCTCCATTGTCAGGCTATGACACCCTTGTGATATCTCCGTTCTGCAACTGGAACTAGTGTCTCTGGTGTTACTTATGCAACAAGCTCTTCAAAGGTTGAATCATTCCTGGTAGAGAAACCAGAATGCTAACTTCGGGTCTGATAATCTCTGCACCAATGATTGCATCCTCCAGACTCCGATCGTCTTCCCATCGCATCATACAGGGACGCTTGTCATTTAACCTACAGAAATGGCGCGCCTCTCTTCAGCTCTGCAAGAGCCATAAATGCGTAATCTCAAAACAGTCCATTCTTCTCACATTGCTTTCTGTAAACTCATCAAAAACGGAACTCTTTGAAAAGCATTGATCTGTGGTCTGGTGGTGCTATAATTTCTGCAAGGATTCGTTAGCTAGAAGCCTGTAAGGTTGATTGACCGTGAGTTATGAGATCATTCGAGACAGCACTTTTTTCACTTCGGTGCAGCGACTCTGCTTGACTTCTGGTCATTACTCTTTCTTAACTCTTTCCAACACTACCTGGCCGGTAGAATGAAGAACTTGATCTGTGAGTTGATCAGCAATTGCTTATTGTTTTGTGCTGAATCAACCATAACCCTGTGTGTTCTGAACACGCGGCAAGAATGCTGCGGAAGATAGTGCATTATTGCAGCGCACAAAAAGGAGGATGGTATATGAAGCAGGTCGTGTTAGTGTTCTTTGTAATGGTTGCGCTCTCACTCACTGCATCAGGGACATATTTCACAGAAGAAAACGTGTATAGTTTCATCGAGAAACTGGAAGAACACGGCTTCATAGTGCAGCAAGGCATGTTTGGGGGATTTGATCTACTGGACCTGTTCGCAAACTACATGGTACCAGACTGCTCTGGCAATAATGCAGACAACCCCTACTTGGTCTATTACCTGCCCACAGCGCCTTCACAGGAATTCGAAAACAGTCTTCCCTTTACCTTCAGGCTTCAGGAAGACGAAGCCTTAGTATTTCTGGGATGGACTCCTCCGGAAGTCGCCTACTTCGGTTATGTAACATTGATCATGTTTCGATATTTGCCAGGGCAGAGCACTCCAGTAAGGATCTTTGCGAGTGTAGGTGATACTATCAACATAACAAATATTAAGGCTGGAGAATCAATCTACGAGAATACAGCAGGAACTATCTTCAACGCTCCTACCGTCATTCTTAGTACTCCTGACAGAAACATCGATAAGACGATCAGGGCAATAGCTGAAGAGGTGGGATTCAGCCGGGACATAATCAACACAAATCCGATACCTTCTGCTCTACTAAAACTAGGTATTGAACCAGATTCCGACGAGTTAATCTTCGGCGCGCGGTTTGCTTTGTTCAAGAACCCGGAAGACAAGGCCTACGCCCTGGATCCCCCGGTGGCAGTCGATGGAAAGATCGTGGTAGGCCCTCCTTACTCTGGGAATTTCAGAGGTTGGGTATTGCGAGTAACCCCCTCAGCCCCTGTAGAACTCGATCCATTCCCTGTGCCCAGCATGACCCCCAGAGATACCGGCGATTACTCTGAACTGGACTTGAAACCGACAATGGACAGACTCGAACAAGCTATTCTAAACGAGTACTCTCATCTGCATGCCGATGTTCTTCGAACCCGCAGGTGGGTAGAAGCGAGCTATATTGCTATTCAGAACGTTACTGACGTTCTCGGAGACAGTAGAGACTCTACCTATTTCAGAAGCGATTCGTTCGTTTTGGAAGACGATCCGGATGATTTTGCCATAGTATTTGGACCAGTCCGTTCTCTAACAGGAAAGTCAATATACTCAAGCTTCACCGTATACACTGAAGATCCCGTCAAAGACCTTCTTCCGGAGGAAGTAAGCGTACTTTTCGGGTTTTCTAGCGTCCACAGTGGATATGACGCTGAAAGCAAACTTGGTCTTGTCGGTAGTGCAGAGAGATTTCTGCCCGATGATCCTAACGCAAAGTACTTCTTTGTTTGGAAAGTAGCCAAATCTAATCCAAACAACGAAGACTATTGTCTTGTGATTCCGGAAAAGCCCGCAAGTGATAGGATGACGCCTTACAGAAAACTGATGATAGCCTTCAGGTCCTATGTGAATCCTGCAACAGGAGTTGGACCATCGTTTGAAGAAGTCTTGATCGAGAAGGTGATTCATTTCACTCCAAAGAAGTAGAAACCGATTCATGATTGGGTAGATTGCAATATTGAAGTTTGGAAAGCAAGTTCCCGGTGTGCTACATTCCAATTCAGGGCAGAAGAATCTTCTGCCCTTCTCTACTGGATCCCGCAAACTGCTTCTATAGAGAGGCTTTCGGTCGAAAGAGTTCGATTATCAGAATGCAGTCAGACGATCTCGACTGCAAGCTCTCCAACACACCCAGATCTATCTGATTGATCCCAACAAAACTCCAGTCTCGAGTGCACGGTCTCAAGTCCAGGGTTGACAGCAAATCACACGTCCGGGTTTTCGTAATGTCAGCCCTCTCGTATCTTGCTCTATGAAGTGGTTTTGTTGCACGTCGCACGTTGGATCTCTCGCACAGCGGAACTCTCGTGTCTTGCTTATCTTGCTTCACCTGCATTTCAAACCGCTCTTGATCTGAATCCCATCCTTGGAGGGGTGGCGCAAAGCGCCGGG
>PWXG01000238.1 GCA_003561215.1 Thermotogales bacterium | reverse complement strand
CTGGTGTGCCCGGGGAGATTTGAACTCCCGACCTCCAGATCCGCAGTCTAGCGCTCTATCCAGCTGAGCTACGGGCACGAAAAATGGCGGAGAGGGAGGGATTTGAACCCTCGGAGGGGAAAAACCCCTCACTTGCTTAGCAGGCAAGCGCCTTCGGCCGCTCGGCCACCTCTCCACCGCAATATGGATTCTATCATGCGGTCATCAAGGTGTCAACGAAACCATTTGCCCTAGAAAGCACAACCAATGGACTATTCAGGCGTCCACCGTTTTCTTCCTGTACTGAAGGGCCTCGGCAAGGTGTCTCGGCAATACCTTCTCCTCTCCATCTAGATCGGCAATTGTCCGTGCTACCTTGAGCACCTTGTCTATGCTTCTTCCGGTAAGCTTCATTTTATCAATAGCATTTTCGAGCAGCTTTTGTCCTGTGGAATCAAGCGGTGCGATCTTCTGGACGAGTTTGTGTGACATCTGGCTGTTTGAACGCAGCCCGTGAGATTGTAGGCGCTCCAGCTGCATTGTCCTTGCACTCTCCACCCTTTTCCTTACATCAAGCGAGCTCTCCGCCGAGTATTTGGATGCATATTCCTTGAACTCAAGCCTGGGCATATCGACGAATATATCTATCCTGTCTTCCATCGGGCCCGAGATCTTTCTGTTGTACCTCCGCACATCTCGCCATGTGCAGCCACATTCCTGGACATTGTCGCCGTACCAGCCGCAGGGGCAGGGGTTCTGGGCCACTACAAGCATGAACTTCGACGGATACTTCACGGTCAACTTGGCTCTTGCGATCGTGACCGCGCCGTCTTCAATAGGTTGCCTGAGAGCTTCGATAACATCCTTCCTGAACTCAGGGAACTCGTCCAGGAACAGCACACCGTTGTTGGCCAGGCTGATTTCACCAGGCCTTGCTTCTGTTCCTCCACCGATAATTGCGGTAGTAGATGCGGTATGATGGGGTGATCTGAACGGACGCTCTCTTACCAGCCCGCTGTCTCCCAGAAGCCCTGCCACACTGTATATCATAGTCGTCTCCAGTGCTTCTTCCATAGTCATCCTGGGGAGTATTCCAGGTATACGCCTGGCCAACATGGTCTTTCCGCATCCTGGTGATCCTCGGAAAGAGATGTTGTGCAGTCCTGCCGTTGCGATTTCTGCAGCCCTCTTGGCAAAATCATGCCCCTTCACATCGGAGATATCTGCAGAAACCTCCTGTCTCAACTCCGGCTGGGCGAATTCGACAGGAGATTTCTTGGAGTAGCCGTTCAGAAATGAAACCAGATCCTTTAGGTCTGAGACAGCATAGACTGTTAATCCTTTTACAACTCTAGCTTCTCGCGCATTGTCGATAGGCAGGATCACACCCGCACCGTTGTCTTGTTTCGACAGAGACAGCAGTATCGGGAGGACACCTCTCACTTTTCTGAGAGTTCCATCCAGTCCCAACTCTCCGAAAAAGACGAACCGGTCCAGATCCTTGCTCACTACTTCAGCAGCCTGAAGCATTCCGACTGCAATGGGGAGATCAAGATAAGAACCCTCTTTCTTGACATCGCTTGGGGCAAGGTTTACCGTTATTCTCCCCTGAGGTACCCCGAATCCCGAGTTCTTGAGAGCGCTTTTGACTCTCTTCTTGCTTTCCTTCACGACAGTGTCGCCGAGACCGACGATGTCTATGTCGTATATCACGGCTTTTCGATCGACATCGATCTCAACAGTTACTGGGATCACACTGAGTCCTATCGTTGTCACAGTTTTGACTCCAGCGTAGTTCAACTCTTTCCCTCCTAATGTCTTTGATAGTGATTCCGGAAAGCTGCCGGATAGAAAAACCACTGGCAAATGATGAAGAAAGTTATAATTCTTCCGATTATAGCAGTGTATCAGCAACAGGTGTTATACTCTTCGGGGTGGTTTTTTTGAGAGTGAAGAGTCATTTCACAGTTGTCAGAGGAGTTGTGCTCCTGCAGAACAGAGTCTTGCTTGTCAGGCACGAACGTGAAAATCGCCCAGCTTTCTGGTGCTTTCCCGGCGGATTTGTTGAGGAAGGAGAAACAGTTCGGCAAGCACTTGCCAGGGAGATCAAAGAAGAGACACATCTTGAGGTTGAGCCAGGAAGGCTTGTCTTTGTTCAGGAGTTTGTCAAAGAGCAAGCGATAGAGCTTTTCTTTCTGTGCTCAAAACCCGCAGGACATTTGAAACTTGGCACTGATCCGGAGAATGCTGGCCCTCGTGTTCTGGCAGATGTCGCCTGGAAGAATCGTCTGGATCTAATCAGATTGGGAGTCAGACCCCTTGAGCTAGGCGGAATACTGGTTCGGTCAGGGGAAGATGACCTGGCACACGTGGAGTTTGCAGAGGTGCTTTCCAAGGAGTAACTAACACCCTGCTATTGTTCATGAGCACTAAAAAACCATGTGATAATATGATAGATGACGCCATCTTCATCGGCGGCGAGAGGAGGATGCACGTGAACTACAAGGTTTACTCAAAAGACATCAACATCACGGATGCTATGAGAGAGTACCTCGACAAGAAGATGTCCAAGGTCTTCAAGGCAGTTAGCGAAGACAAAGTCATCTCAATGGACGTGCGCATATCGAAGGAACGGGCGTTTTTCAGAATCGAGGTCACGAGTCACCTCCCAGGGGTACTGCTGCGTGTTGAGGAAAAAGGAAGCGACTTCTACGGCGTTGTAGACACGCTGTCCGATGCGTTCGAAAGAAGATTGAAGCGTTACAAGGACCGGGCTAAGTTCAAGCACAAGGTCTCCACAAGGGAGATTGCCGAGTCTTTCTCCTCGGAGGAGCACGAAGAAGAATCACACGCAATCCAGAGAAAGAAGAGGTTCAACATCAAGCCCATGACGGTGGACGAGGCTCTACTCCAGATGGAGATGCTTGGACATACCTTCTTTGTCTTCAGAAATGTAGATACTGACGAAGTTAATGTCCTCTACACAAGAAGGAACGGCTCAGTAGGGTTAATAGAGATGTCTGAATGAGCAGGGGGGTCACCGGAAGGTGACCCTCTCTCCGCGGAGGTGAAACGGATAGACAAGAGAAACAGAACACAGACGATCGTCTTTAGCAAGATGGAGGAAGAGATAAGAATTGCTGTGATCGATGACGGTCACCTTGATGAAGTCTTTTTCGAGGAGATGGACAACGACAGCGTTACCGGAAACGTATACCTTGGAAAGGTTGAGAACGTTGTCCCCAGCCTCGAAGCTGCTTTTGTCGACATAGGAGTAGGAAGAAACGCTTTCTTGAGGTTCAAGGATGCTCCCAGCAGAAGGAAACTAGGCAAAGGAACGAAGGTGCTCGTTCAGGTCAAGAAGGACGCCATGGGCACAAAAGGACCGCAGGTTACCCTGAAAGTCAGTATTCCCGGAAGAAGCATTGTATACACACCGTTCTCGAAACACGTTGGAGTATCCAAGAAGATCGACGAGGCTCAGGAAAGAGATCGGCTCTACAGAGTCGCAAAGTCCATGCTTAATGACAAAGAAGGCGTTATATTCAGGACTGCGGCTTACGGTGTCGGGGAAGAAAACATCAAAGACGAAATCGAAAGACTCAGAACAAAATGGCAAGAGATAAACGAGTCCTTCAAAAGAAGCAGGAAGCCGAAGATCCTCTACGAAGAATCAAGTCTGGTCGAGTATATACTTAGGGAACGCCTTACGGAAAACACTGGGGAGGTTGTCGTAGATTCCGAAGACCTCTGGCATGATGTCGTCTCGGGTGTGAGCAAATTCAAGGCAGGCTTCAAGCCGGTAGTGCGTTTTGTAGAGGGAGACTCTTTCATAACAGAGGATATCTACGAGAAAATCAAGGTTATCTACAAGCGGATAATCCCGTTGCCCGGAGGCGGGAACGTGGTGATCGACAGAACGGAAGCGATGACGGTAATCGATGTCAATTCCGCCAGCAACGTTTCCGGTGGAGACATTGCAGAAACATCCATTGTAACCAATCTGGAGGCTACCGCACAGATATCCAGGCATCTTCGTCTGAGAAACATCGGCGGAATTATCGTTATCGATTTCATTGACATGAAAACGGATGAGGACCGATCTAAGGTATTATCTGTTCTTGCGGAAGAACTGAAGAAAGACAAGGCAAAGTGCTTCTTACTGGGCTTTACCAAGTTAGGTCTGCTCGAGATGACGAGAAAACGGTCTACTGCCGCTATCGGGACGAAACTCTTCATTTCCTGCCCGATCTGCAAGGGAACCGGAGACATAGAATCTCCTCGAGTTACTTTCCAGAGACTTGTGAGAGACCTGGGCAAGCTGTTCGAAGACAAGTCGATCAAGCGGGCAAATGTGCAGGTATATCACAATCTTTCGGGAGTGCTGACCCCGGAGGTTCAGAAGAAACTCACAAAAACCTTCAAACGCACATTGTCCTTTTCATTTACCTGGCCGATTCCGGCTTCTTTCGAAATAAAGGGTTCAAAAAAGAACGGCCAGGAACACAATTGAACTCCTGGCCTTCTGGTGGGTGCGACAGGGATTGAACCTGTGACCTCTTCCGTGTGAAGGAAGCGCTCCCCCGCTGAGCTACGCACCCTGAAAGGATTCTATCACAAGAGCGGGAGATTTTGCAGCCTTTTTCACCGTGCGGGTTCGAGTACCTTTATTGTTGTTGAAAGAAGAAGCTGAGCGCCATCGTAAGTGAAAGCCGCTTCGAAGTAGATGCCTGTATAGCTGTCTGGCTCGGTTACTGAGAAACTCCTTGTATCGGTTGTAAGCGTCTGCGAACGCCACGTAGCCTGTCTCAGGTCTCTCGTGTCAGAACGCCCTGTATAAACCCTCAGTTGCTCAAATTCCCACGCTCCGCTGTCAATAAGAAGAGAAAAGACGTTTTTGCCTTCTCCCTGTTCATAAGTATGCTCGCAGGAAATCGCCGGAAAGTTCAGCTGGTTTTCAAGGGCGATGTACATAGCCCTTATTGAAAAGAGCACCCTGGAGATTTCTGCATCATGTCCTGCGTTTGGGGCATAGACGAGTCCTTTCTCTCCGAAAAGAGCGTCGTAATAGAGAGCAGCCGCGTCAGCGGGCCAGTAAGGATCATTTGTTCCAACAACTATGAGTTTGGGGATCTCGATATCCTTTCTGTAGGTAAATGGATCAACCATTCTAAAGAGCAGGTCTTCCGGTTCTCCTTCAAGCGAGTTCAGAACGCCTGTTTCAACATATTCTCGGATCGAGTGGCTGTAGGAGCCCCACGCACTTATCTGATGCTCCATCTGGGTTCTGAGATTCAGTGTATCGTAGGAGATCGGTATGATACCTGCTACTCTCTCGTCTGTGGCCGCTGTTAACCAGGTAGTCCAGCCTCTCTTCGATCCACCCGATACTATGAATCCTTCTACACTGCATCCCTCTCGAGCAATCAGGTTATCAATTACGTTCATTGCGGTAACAGTGCTGCGAACCATGGGAAGTAAGGCAGGCCATTCGGAATCACCTGTTTCGAGGAATTGCTTGAATGTGTAGCTGATGAGCCAATCTTCTCGCAGACCGTTGAAAAGAGGTTGGTTCGGTACATCAAACAAGATCGCTACCCGGGCGGAATTCGCCGTAGCCGCCAGTGTGAACGGAATAAGATCTCGCTCCCTAAAGCGATAGTCTGCAGTGACGAAGAGTAGCACGAGGTCTGATTTGACTTCCCTGGGAGTAAGGAGGAGAATATGGTTTTTCCATTCGATTCCCCGCCATTCATGAGCTGTAACCCTGTAGACACTGTATTCGTTTGCTCCAAGCCGTCCCGAGGCGATCTCTTCCAGAGATGCTTCTTCGATGCTTCGGGGAAGCGCGACCTCATGCACGAGTTCAGGCAAGGAAAGAGACATTACAATCCCCGGAAGAACAGCTATGACCAGAAACAGCGTGAATCCTCTCATCGGTTGTTCGCCTCCAGTGAACGGTTGATTTTTCCAGAAAGCATTTTCAGTTCCTCAACGAGCTTCTGAGATCCCAAAATATGCACGTCGTTTCCGGACAACCAGTCGATTACATCAAAGACACTCCAATAGAAGAACGAAGTATCATCTCCATTAAGAAGAGCATGTCCCTTGAGAGCCCGATCTTTGGTGAACCTGCTTCTGGTGCCCAGTACAATTTCATCTCGAAATTCGCTTCTTGAAAACCCGGCTGCAGTGACCCTGTTTATTTCGATGAACTCCGGATCCTGTCGACTACCTAGAAACCCAAAAGCAACAAGAGCATCCACAAATAAGCCGTAACAGCTGAAAAGGTGGTTTGTTCCATTATCCAGGGTGACTCTCAGTACTGTCCTGTCGTTGAAAGCTTTGCTAAACATTGAGAAAAGCCTCGCCGAATTGCCCGACAGCCTTGCTAGACCGTCTGAATGGATCCCATCATCAAACAGCATCGGGAATTCGAACCTCGATGTGTAGCGGTAGCCCCTGAATTTTCGGTTGTACTTAATCGGTGCTCCCAGCACATACTTCATATAGTGTATGTCATCATACACCTGTCTCCTGGAAATCCTCAGTGCACGTGAGATGTCGCCTGCGGAAGGATGCCGATTTTCTTGAAGGTGCCTGTGAACCCATTGTAAGCGTGCCTGTCTGGCCAAGATGCTCCTCCTCAGATACAAGTATACCTGCAATTTCGTGAGGGAAGAAGAAGAGAAGACACGAAAGGGCCGACGTCCGAAAACTCCGGCGTGCG